>JAZKYR010000059.1:0-4854 GCA_045612245.1 Agathobacter sp. | reverse complement strand
GTGTTTTGTTTTCTTTTATCTGAAATGCTTTTACTACAGTACTGCTTGCTCCTGAAGTGTTACTGTTTTTCAAATCACCCACAAAGGCAATTACAGCAGGTGCGAGTAATACAACACCGATAACTGCACCATTTGAGAAATTCATCATCCCAATAACTTCACGATACATATATACTGGCAATGTCATTACAGTGCCACCTGTCATAAGAGGCACCCCGTAGTCAGTAAATACCATGGTAAATACTGCAAGCACTGCTGATACGAGCGTTCTTTCCAACGATGGAATCGTAATGGTTAAAAACTGTCTCCATTTTGAAAGCCCCAGTACTTCTGCCGCTTCATAAGTAGTATAATCTTCATACTGAAGCGAATCATAGAACATCAAAAATGCAACAGGGAACGAGTACAATACGGAGCCCATAATGATGCCTGTGTAACCATAGAGGTCTATACTAACCCCTAAAAGATTGGTAAGCAAACCGTTATCACCAAATAAGAGCACCAATCCCATACCATGTGAGATACTTGGTATCAACATTGGCACAGTAAACAATACCATAAAAACAGATTTAAAACGCACACGTGTACGATTGATTACATACGCTAATGCAAATGCCAAAACAACGGAAATGGCAGTCGCTCCCAGTGTTGTGATAAGCGAATTTTTAAGCATTGGTAAAAACTGTGCTGAAGTAAACACGGTCTGGATATGTTCACCACGAATCTGTGCAAAAAGCATCACGATAGGAAGGAGAACTGTTACCAGCAAATATATCAGCAAGCCTACCTTAATTATGCGGAATGAATTTTTTTTCATTATTCATCCCTCCCAGTATATTTGAGCATGTCGAAGTATTTCTTATCAAGCTGATCTACCACGAACTCTTTTACATATGTATTCGCTGGATTTTTATATAATTCCAAAGGACTATCAATCTGTTCAATATTCCCTTCGTTCATAACCATGATACGATCGCTTAAAAAGAATGCTTCTTCCTGATCATGTGTAATAAACAGCATCGTCGCATTGAACTTCTTTTGGATTGTCTTCAATTCCTTTTTCATATTTTCTCTATTACTTACATCTAAGGCCGAAATAGGTTCATCCAAAAGGATGATGTCAGGGTTTGTAGCAAGTGTACGCGCAATCGCTACACGCTGCTGCTGTCCGCCTGAAAGCTGGTTTGGTTTCTTGTACATCTGATCTACAAGATCTACCTGCTCGATAGTCTTCATTGCAATTTCACGAGCCTTAGCCTTAGTTTCAGGCTGAAGTTTAAGAGCATACTCCACGTTTTCCAATACGTTCATATTAGGAAAAAGTGCATAGTTCTGAAACACGATTCCCATCCCTCGTTTGATGCTCTTAAGGTTAGAAATATCTTTTCCAGCTTTAAGAATTTCGCCAGAATCCGCTTTTTCTAATCCGATAAGGATACGAAGAAGTGTTGTTTTACCACATCCACTTGGTCCTAAGATAGAAAGGAATTCGCCTTCTTTTAAATCAAAAGAAATATTATTAAGAATTAGTTTTCCGTCAAAAGACTTGGTCAAATTACGAACTGACAACTTATTTTCTAATACTTCCATAGTGCTAATAACCTCTCTTTCTCTTGTATATCCTGAATTCCAGTCATATCTGCATATTCGATATTTTCTGGATAGTTTTCTATCCTATTTACCTGACCCTCATATATGTTTTCAGGAGAGAAGTGCTCCTTATCATATACAAGAAATTCATTGATAATAAAATCGTATACTTCTACAATTTCTGGATTTGTTTCTCTTCCCTGTACCATTGCAGTACCTGTAAGTGAATATGGCGAACCAGTCTCTGGGAAAATGATTTCCAAAGGCTGTCCATCATTAATTTCATTTATTGCCTGAAAGGTAAGTGCCAAACCAATCGCTACTTCTCCTTGCTTAAGCATCTTGATAGGGCCTGAACCAGATTCTGTAAGCTGCTTTAAGTTTTTATACAAAGCATCCGCATATTCCAAAGCGCCTTCTGTACCCATGGCATTTACCCATGATTTGTAGAAGAAATAGCCTGTACCAGATGACTTAGGATCTGGCATAGCAATCAAATCTTTGTATTCTGGTTTCAACAAATCTTCATAGCAGGTAGGCGCTTCCAAACCATGTTTTTCTAAGATTTTTTTGTTTATGATAATTGCGCCAGCCTGACGTTCCCAAGTAACCCAGTGATTGTCATTATCAGCTGGAGTAAGACCATCTACATAATCAATCGTACTCTTTCCTTCGATGTTCGCTAAGTTATCTTCTATTTTGCTAAGATAGCCTGTTTCCAAACCTACTAAAATATCGATTTCTGTCCCTTTGCCTTCTGCAAACACCTTAGATGCAGCTTTCCCAGTAGACATGTACATTACAATAATATTTTTATCTGGAAAACGTTCATTGAGCTGTTCCTGCAACTCATCGTTACGAAACTGTTCTGCAGAGGAGCAGATAACAATGCTCTCTTCTCCACCAACAGTTGCTAGCAATGTAAAAGCAATCGTAGCAGCTAAAATAATAGCAAGTAATTTTTTCATAGCTTTTTCCTCAGTAGTTTTTCCACGTCTTATACGTCGTATGTCTTGTCAATCTGTTTCAATTCACGGAAAGTATCGATTTCTACAATGTCTTCTTCAAAACATTCGCATACTTCTACTGCATAATTTTCTTTTTTATATACAAGTGGAACCTGTTCCCAATAACGTTCTTTTCCACCTGGAGTTGCATATACATCTGCGATATCTTGTGAAAGTTTGTGACCGTCTGCTTCGCTCCAGTAAGAAACACCTACCATCTGCCAGCAGTTTTCACCACCTACTTTTTCTTCTACGATAACATTATCTTTTACTTCAAAGCACCAATCATCGGTACGATCTTTTTTGATAGCAAGGAAATCTGATGTATAGTGGTATTTCTTGATAATTTTTGGATTTGAAATCAACAAATCTGCTTCAAACACATATGCATTCGAAAGCATGTAGCGTGCAACGAGAGCACTCGAGATATTGTTTGCTTCGTTATATACAGGGTTCTCAAGGAACTTAATCATAGGATATTTGTAAAGCAACTGATCAAACTGCTCTGCTAAATAACCGCGTACGATATAAATCTCATTGATACCCGCTTCTAAACATGCATCCAAAAGTGAATCTATAATACGATTACCATGTACACGTACAAGTGGCTTTGGTGTATTAAAGGTAATAGGTACCATACGTGACCCAAATCCTGCTGCAATGAATACTGCACGTTTCACTCTGTATGGTTCTAAAGCATTGATACCACTGTTGGTAATCGCACCATCTTCTACATAACCTAATTCTACTAACTCTTTCATCACACGGTTTACTGTACCAAGTGAATGTTTTGTCTTGCTTTCTAACTCTCTCTGGGAAAGAGATTCTTTGGTAGTTGCTAATACTTCTAAGATATCAAACTGCTTTCTTGTAAGTTCCATGGTAGTTTTCCTTTCATTTGTTCATTTTTCACTCAATGTCCCCTTGTTTTGAACACTCTTTACGCTTATAATACACCTCTTGTCCCATTTATGGCAACTACTTATTAAAAATTCTTTGGATTTTTGAACAAACAAAGACTCCTACGAACACTCCCGCAGCATCTAGGATTACATCTGCAATCCGTCCTGCTCTACCATCACTAAACAACTGTATCGTTTCATCACAGCAGGCTACACATACACCTAGAAGCCATGGTATTAGAATTGATTTTCTACACTTTGTCTCGCCTGTTGTAAAAGAAAGTAAAACACCTAGAATCGTATACTCTGTAAAATGCGCCATTTTGCGCACAATGGTTTCTAATAATTCTACGTTGGCAAAATCTGGTGAGAACACTAAACTTACCAGCCAGGATACAATGCCACCACTTAATTTGCTGGACTCATCACCAGATTGAAGCGAAAAGGAAAATATCACCGCAATCCATAGGATTGTGAGAAATGTAAAAATGTGAAGTTTTGTTTTTGATTTATTAAATACAGTCATGGTTCTTTTTCTTTCTATAAGTTAACTACTATAAAGCAAATTAAGCTGGCACAATCTGTGCCAGCTTATTCTTAATTAGAATGCAAATGTATCTGCAAGACCAACCCACTTCTGGTCCTTATCACTTAAGTTGAGTGGTGTGCCATCTTCTAAAGCATAACCTTCTGCAGAAGCATTTCCTTTATATTCTCCAACTAACTGTGGCCATTCGATACCGATAGCTGGATCATTCCATGCAAGACCACCTTCATCGCCTGGATGATAGAAGTCTGTACATTTATAACAGAATTCTGCCAAATCTGTAAGCACAAGGAAGCCATGTGCAAAGCCCTGTGGAATATAGAACTGCTTTTTGTTTTCTTCTGTGAGTTCTACACCATACCATTTACCGTAGGTTTTGCTATCTTTACGAAGGTCAACCGCTACGTCAAATACAGAACCTTTTACTACACGTACAAGTTTGCCCTGTGGGAATTCCTTCTGGAAATGGAGTCCTCGAAGCACTCCTTTTACAGAAGAAGACTGATTGTCCTGAACAAACTCCATAGTAAGTCCTGCTTCTTCCATATCTCTCTTGCTATAGGTTTCCATGAAGTAACCTCTTGCATCGCCATGTACTGCTGGTTCGATTACACAAAGGCCTTCGATTCCACCTACGTTCTTTTCTACTTTAATCTGTCCCATAATGTTTTCTCCTAGAATTCGATTTCTCTTAAATAGCGTCCAAGTGCATCCTGCCATGTAGGAAGTGGAGTAAATCCAGCATCTACCAGTTTGCTCTTATCTAAACGGCTATTAAATGGTCTAGCTGCTTTCGATACGCCATATT
>JAZKYR010000058.1:0-25661 GCA_045612245.1 Agathobacter sp. | reverse complement strand
TTTCCGCCAATAATTGCAAAGAGCAATGGAACGATAAAGTCAATCATACCAAGCCATGCAAACATAATATTAAAGAAGCCCAATGAGAAATATATAATCGACCAAATCCATAAGTAATCATACCATTTTTTCTGCTGTGTCTTTTTCATCTTCTATACCCCCACTCTGTCCAATACTGTAATACTTCCTGCTGGACAGCTTCTTTCACATTTTCCACATCCGATACATACATCTGGACTTATGACTGCATAACAGCCTTTCCATACGCTTGCTGCGTTCATAGGACATTCCTTTACGCATACGCCACAAGCAACACATCTACTTTTATCTACTTCTGCATATCTTTTTGATGCCATAACTAATAAAACCTCCGATTCATGATAGTGCTATCCTACCACAAATCAGAGGTCACTTATGTGACAAAGTCACATTTCTTATTTTTTACATAGATTCTCTTAATTTTTCCTTATCCAAAATCGTAATCGTACCGCGTTTTAGCTCAAGCACATCTTCTTTTACCATGTATTTAAGCACCTTTGTCACTACTTCTCTGGCACTTCCAATATACTTGGCAATCTCATCGTGTGTAATAGACAGTGTCATACTGCCTCTTCTCACCATTTCATCCCATAAAAACTGTGCAACTCTTTGATCAATCTTTAAGAACAAAAGCTGCTGCATGGTCCACATTACATCCGAGAACTTTTCAGTCGCACTCTTATATAAGAAAAGTTCCACATATGGATTCTGCTGCACAATTTGGTTAAGCGCTGTTGCAGGAAGAACCAACACTTTCGTATCCTGTGTTGCTTCAATCAAAACATCAAATGTAATCGTGTCCAAAAGACAAGAAGCTGACAACACACAGACTTCTTCATCATTTACTCGAAATAATGTGATTTCCCTACCTTCTTCCGAGAGAATATAAGTGCGAAGCTGTCCATGCAATACAGTTATAAGACCTTTACAGCTGTCTTCTGTACGATGCATAAGCATACCCTTGTTGTATTTTTCTACATAAACAGAATTTTCAATTAGAGCCATTTCTGCATCAGACAGTTTTGACCAGAACGGAAATAATTCTTCATAATTTTCCATATTTTACTTCACCCTCATTTCCTCAGGAATTTTTCTATCCTTGAAATAAAATTCATAGTCATGCTCATTTATCTCTCGAAGCACTTTACAAGGATTACCTACTGCTACCACTCCACTTGGAATATCTTTTGTTACAATACTACCTGCGCCGATTACTGTATTATCTCCAATTGTTACACCAGGCATTACAATAACTCCTGCTCCTAGCCAGCAGTTCCTTCCAATATGTATCGGCATATTGTACTGGTATTCTTTCTCACGAAGTTCTGGGCATATTGGATGTCCCGCCGTAGCTAAAACTACATTTGGACCAAACATCGTATTATCTCCTACATAAATATGCGTATCATCTACACAGGTCAGATTAAAATTGGCATATACTTTCTTTCCAAAATGACAATGTTTTCCACCCCAGTTTGCATGAAATGGAGGTTCAATATAACATCCCTCTCCTATCTCACCAAACATCTCTTTCATAATGGAAATTCTTTTTTCCATTTCTGAAGGACGTGTCATATTAAAATCGTATAATTTATCCAGACACTTCAGCTGAACTTCCATGATTGAATCATCTGTTGGATAATAAACTTCTCCACTGTGTAACTGCTCCATACCCATAGCCTAGTCCTCCTTCTCAGTCTTCCCGCGAATCATCTTAATCAAAGTCCATGTACTTGTCGCTACTGTAGAAGCAGCAAAGAATGCACCTGTATAAGATTTAATGATAAAGAAATAAAACACCCATGGCACAAAGGTCAACGTACATAGCAACTTAAATTTAATAGGATCCTTAGTGTCCATCAAAAGCACATATATGGTACATACCGCAAATGGAAGATATCCCAATAACCCTTGATTATTAAATGGCACGGTCAGTACCAATGATAAAACAATCAAAATAATTTTGATTGGCCAGGTAAAGACATTCTTATAACAAAGATAATTTCTTACACAGGAAAGCACATTGCTGATAGCACCTGGAACTGCACCTAGTAATAACATGCTTATAATCTGAATTCCCAGCTGTATCGTTTGGAACACTAGTATCTTTCCTTTATCTTTAATCATACCTGTATATATCTGTATCAAGGACGCTATAAAGTCAATAATATTCGCAATTACAATCTGTAACATGCTCTATCCCCCTATTCATTGTATGCTATTTCATATTCTACCACATCGGTAAATCAAACTCCACTCTTTGTAGTTCACTTGGTCTGGTTTCAAAACTATATTTTTCCAACATAACATTATTTACAATAAAGGTTTTGGCTCCTTCTTCTTTCCAATTCGCTCCAATTACTTTTAAAAAATCAAAGTTAGGCTCTAATTCTATCTGCGCACACGGATATACACCTGCTGGAATTGTATGAATACGTTCTTCCTTTTCATCACAATTCAAAACCTCAAGGAAAAAGCAATATTTCACGTTCCCCTTCTCATCCAACTTTAGAATCTGCCCTGCCGGAAGAATTGGAAACATACCTTTCTTTTGTGCATACTTATACATCTCTGAAACAGTAGAAAGAAAGCGCTTTGTCTGTGAAACGTCTATATCCATATAATAATCTGTAATCATGACCTTTCTCTCTTCAAAATATCGTTCATATACTGCAGTTACACCCTTATATTCCTTATTTTCTTCGATATTTTTTAGAGAGTATTCTATATAATCTAAATTATTCTGCATTTCTCGTATTCTCTGCTGGGCAATGATTCTACCTTTTTCCAATAGTTTCTGAGACTGAAGATTTCCTTCTTCATCCAGAAATTCCACCATCTCTTTAAGCGGAATCCCCAATTGAATACACAAAATAATTTTATTTAATAAAGACACCTGTTCTGCAGAATAATAACGATATCCATTACTCTCATCAATAAAGGCAGGTTTGAGCAAACCTAATTTCTCATAATAACGCAAAGAATTGATATTGATATCACGCAACTTTGCAAACTCACTAATCGTAAAATAATTTTTCATATTTTTCTCCTTTTACTATTGACTCTATTATTATAACAGGGTTTACTATATATTCAAATAAGATTTAAAAAAGAAAGGAAACGACATGCAAGAAAATAAACAGACAAACGAAATGGGTACTGGCAGTATTCCAAAACTTTTCTTTAAACTTGCGATTCCAGCGGTAGTAGCTCAAGTAGTAAATCTCCTTTACAATATCGTAGACCGTATTTACATCGGACACATCCCAGAAGTTGGTGCATCTGCACTTACAGGTGTAGGTCTCTTCGCTGCAATCTTAATGTTCATCACAGCATTCTCAATGCTCTGTGGTGCAGGTGGAGCTCCACTTGCAGCTATCGAATTAGGAAAAGATAACAAAGAACAGGCAGAAAAGATTATGACAAACTCTTTTCTCCTTTTACTTGTATTCTCTGTCATCCTTACCATTGTATTGTACATCTTCGCTCCACAGCTCCTTACAATGTTTGGGGCAAGTGACGTGACATTACCATATGCAGTAGATTATGCAAGAATTTATATCTTAGGAATTGTATTTGTTCTTATCGTTACTGGTATGACACCATACCTCACCACACAGGGCTTTGCAAAAATTGCTATGCTTACTACAGTCATCGGTGCAGGTATCAATATTATTCTTGATCCAATCTTTATCTTTGTGTTTAACATGGGAGTAAAAGGTGCAGCTACTGCAACTGTACTCAGCCAGGCTGTTGCAGCATTTTGGATTCTTCGTTTCCTTACAGGAAATAAAACAATTTTGAAACTTAAGAAAGAAAACATGAAATTAGATCCAAAGATTTTTGGACCTGCTTTAGCACTTGGTATTTCACCATTCGTTATGGTATCGACAGAAAGCTTACTCTCTATCAGTTTTTCTACAAGCCTTGCAAAATACGGCGGGGACGTAGCTGTCGGTGCAATGACTATCATTACAAGTATCAATATGCTTGTTACAATGCCACTTCAGGGCTTTACTCAGGGTGGACAGCCAATTATGAGTTACAACTATGGTGCTGGAAATGTAGACCGTGTAAAGAAGGCTTTCTTCATGCAGTTTGGTGTTTGTGTAACATATGCTGCTATCTTCTGGTGCATCTGTATGTTAATGCCAAATGTATTGGCAGGTATCTTTACCACAGATGCAGCTTTAGCAGAATATGCTAGCTGGGCAATCCGCATTTATATGGCTGGTATCTTCTCCGTAGGTTTCCAGCTTGCTTGTCAGCAGAGTTTCATGGCTCTCGGTCAGGCAGCTATCAGTTTGGTAATGGCATTCCTTAGAAAGCTCATCCTTTTGATTCCACTTATCTTTATCTTACCAAACTTCTTTGCAGATAAAGTATTTGGTGTATTCGTAGCAGAACCAGTAAGTGATATTATAGCAGCTTCAATTACAACACTTGTATTCTTTACACAGTTTAAGAAAATTATGGCAAAGGCTGGAGTTTCTGACAAAAAATAACATCTATATAATTAAAGAGCTCCTATCTATCAATGCTAATTGATAGATAGCAGCTCTTTTTAAGTTACTCTGCTTGAAATACACCAGAAGATTCTCCCACTGTAATCGTATAGGTTTCACCCTTCACTATATCGGGACTACTTAAAATTACGATTGCAAACGACAATTCTGGTTCATAGGAGATAATTATATTTCCACTTGAATCCGCTAAAGTTATAAGCGTTCCTGCCTGTTGGTTTCCTACACTAACAGAAATTACGCCCTGCTCGGAATCACTAAATGTCTGTGCCATATTCTGTGCACCTGTACCAATAAAGGTTCCACCCTTAATCACGCCACTCACATCGTAATCTAAGGTCGCTGTATCCCCCTGGGTAGGACCACACACTGTTACCGAACCACCCGTAATCTCTAATGTTCCATTTGCATCAATTCCATCGCCCGATGCTTTTATATACAAATCTCCGCCTGAAATTACAATACTTCCATCCGATGAACCGCCTGGTCCTCCCCTTCTGCCATTGCCAGGTCGTTGCCCTGGACCTCCAAACTGATCATTTCCCATACCGCCGAAACCACTCTGGTCTGTTCCACCTGCTGCATTTAAACCATCGTCGCTTGCTACGATTTGAATTTTCCCATCAGACACCTCAATATCCAGAGCTTCCAGTCCCTCATAAGAATTCGTAATATTAATTTCTCCACCACAAATCATTAAGGTTTCATCGGCATGAATTGCATCATCCTTGGCATCAATCTCGAATACTCCATCTTTAATATAAATATTCAAATCACAATGTACACTATCCTCACCGGATACAATCGTGAAATTTCCATCTGCGATTCCCAACATATCATTCGCAGATAATCCATGAGAAGCGGCAGTTATAGAATATTTGCCACCAGTAATAATCAGATCATCCTTGGATACGACTGCATGTGCTGCAGGGCTATCGATACTAAGTTCCCCTGTTCCATTCAATGTCAAATCGGATTTAGAATAAATGACACCGTCGATTTCTTCCTCTCCATCGTTTACAAAATTGGTCCCCGACGACAGTAGGTTTTTGCTTCCTTCTTCTAAAGTGATAAATACCTTATCCGATTGTTTGATATAAATCGCTGCAGAGGTTTCATTATGAATACTTGCCCCTTTTAAAACGATTTGTGTTTTGTCCGTATCTTCTGAATCTACTACTAAGATACCATTGTCCAAATTTCCAGATACTACATAAGTTCCTTCATCCTTAATAGTAACTGTACTGCCATTTATCTCTACGGCATTCGATTCACATACCGCAGAAGAACCATTTAACTGAATAAATGCATAATTTTCTTGGTATTCTGTTTTATAATCACGATTACTAAATATTTCACCCGGGTTTATGGTCGTCGATTCACTATTACTCTCCGATTCTTTTTCCTCACCATTTCCCTGAGATCCACAACCTGTAATTAGCAAACTCCCAATCAACAAGATTGCCCATATTTTTTTCTTCACCATCTTAGCCTCCTTTATAATTCTTCCACAGAATTATCCTGTTTTGAAATTGTAATCTCTAAATTTCCATTTCTACATCGAATCATATCTAACATTTCTTTCTCTGATACACCCTTTTTCATTGTAAGGTTATATGTAATGCGAAACATACTACCCATATTATAAGATTTCACACGAACCAACTCACAACTATCTGTATAAGTTTCCCAGACATCATCGAAGATGTTGCCATAATCTAAATCCTCAGGGATCGCAATTCGAATCGTTTTATAACGAAGGGCATTCTTTTGACATCCAAAATCCAGACGATTATATAGTACAACTGCTGCACTCATTATGATCGCAAACACAAACCCAAATCCAATATATCCCATTCCAGTCAAAAGACCTGTTCCCATTGCAAGAAATAACATCGTAATCTCTTTTGCCGAACCCGGAACTGAACGAAAACGCACCAAACTAAATGCACCTGCTACAGCAAGCCCAGTACCTATATTTCCATTTACCATCATAATCACCACACAAACGATGGCAGGTAAAAGTGCAAGTGTCAATATGTAACTTTTAGAATATCTTGCATGAATCATATATCCAAATGCTAAAATTATTCCTATTAATAACGAACAACCTATGCAAAGCAAAAACTCCTCTATTCCTATTGTTCTTGTCATATCTGTATCAAAAAGTCCTAAAAATAATGTATTCATTTATATTTGTTCTCCTTTCAATTTTGGATAAATTATTTTTTGGTATGCCGTACCATATTTAGAAAATGACGTTTTATATATCTGTTCTTTTGATAATATCTCTGTCATCCAAAGCGGTATTCCGCCAGAGCACTTTATTTCCATCAGAACCTTATCTTCCTCTAACACCGGAATCCCTATCGTATCATACTGAAAGCCAATATTCTCCTGTCTGCATGTCACATTCTCATCAAAGGTAATTCGCAAATCGCTTCGCTGCTTACTGTAGTATGCCTCTCTTTCATAAGAAAGAAACAACACCGGAACTAAATTTCCATAATAATGTATAAAATAATCAATTTCTCTAGCAATCTGGGTATCCAAATCATGTACTTTGGTCCCTGTTAACCAATTTAATGCCTCCTCTTCTCCCATGGACAAACGTCTTTTGTACACGACCTTCTCATACTTCTTTTTTAGTTCTACAAAAACCTTATCCTCCGATTTGTCGCTTAAATAACTTCGAACACGGATTTTTTCTTTATATACTGGTTTTTCAATTGAACGCCTGATTAATCTATAATTTTCTGTATCGAAATAAATATTACGGATTGTAGTCCTGCCATATTTATCCAAACTCATATATGGCTGAATATACTCTAGAATTCTTTCTTTTTGACTCCGAGTAAGAATGTATTTGAGCTCATATCGCCGAAACACTGCCTGATATGCCATTTGTATCATCCTCCTTTTTACAAAGGCTAGTTTACGGCACCTACTCTAAATCAACTTTAAAAAATTCCAAAAAAATTTTAAATTACACTTAATGTACGTAAGCTATGCTATAATAAACTATATTAGAAAGTACGAGGAAATACTTATGAAACTATTACTAGCAGAGGACGAACTCTCTTTATCAAAAGCACTGGTTCATATCCTGGAAAAGAATAATTATACCGTGGATGCAGTTTATAATGGCAAAGATGCTTTGGATTATCTGGAATCAGATGATTATGATGCCATCATTCTAGATATCATGATGCCTCATATAGATGGCATCACCTTATTAAAGAAAATCCGTGCGAACGGTAATCCCGTACCAGTTTTGATATTATCTGCAAAATCAGAAATTGACGATAAGGTACTGGGGCTAGACAGTGGAGCAAACGATTATTTGACCAAACCTTTTGATTCCAAGGAACTTTTAGCAAGAATACGTACTATGACACGAAGCGTACAAGCAGTAGATTCCAAACTTTCTTTTGGAAACATCACACTGAATCGTGCAACCTATGAACTTTCCTCACCAACAGACTCTTTTCGACTTGCTAATAAAGAGTTCCAGATGATGGAAATTTTGATGAACAACCCAAAGCAGCTCGTATCGACGGAACGCTTTTTTGAAAAAATATGGGGATTTGATTCAGATGCTGAAATGAATGTAGTCTGGGTATATATTGCGTATCTACGTAAAAAACTAAATGCTTTACAAGCTAATATACAGATTAAAGCCACCCGTAATGCCGGCTATTCCTTGGAGGAACTGCTATGATAAAAAAACTACAGCGAAAATTTATTCTTTTATGTATGTCTGCCCTTCTTTTCGTGTTGGTCATCATCATTGGCGGAATAAATATCGTAAACTATACTGCAGTTACAAATGATGCAGACAAATTATTGAATATCATTTCCGATAATCAGGGGATGTTTCCACAAGAACCTGGAAAATTTGGAAATCCTCTTCCTCCTGGGATGTCTCCTGAAACACCTTATGAGTCACGTTATTTTTCTGTGGTTATCGACACAAACACACAACAATGCATCTCCGTAGAAACCAGACAGATTATTTCTGTCAATAAAGATGCTGCTATCCTGTATGCAAATACCGCATTAGATAAAGGAAAAACTAATGGATTTGTTTATGATTTTCGTTATCATATCCAAAGTGAAGACTCTCATACTCGAATCACTTTTTTAGATTGTGGTCGAAAATTAGATGCTTACTATTCCTTTCTATATGCAAGCATAGGCATTTCTCTTGCTGGTTATTTGATTGTTTTTGCCTTCATTGCCTTTTTTTCAAATCGTATTATTCAACCAATTTCCGAAAGCTATGAAAAGCAAAAACGCTTTATCACCGATGCAAGCCACGAAATCAAAACGCCACTTACCATTATCAGTGCTGATACAGATATACTTGAAATGGAGTTTGACGAAGACAACGAGTGGATTACGGATATTCGGAAACAAATAAAACAACTAACCGCCCTAACCAACGACCTCGTCTTTCTTTCACGCATGGAAGAATCCCAAAAAGCACTTCCAATGATAGAATTTCCATTTTCAGAGGTTGTCACAGAAATAGCTTTTTCTTTCCAAAATGTAGCTAAAAAACTGGAAAAAGAAGTACAATGTCATATTCCACCTATGCTTACCATATCTGGAGATGAAAAAACAATCCGACAATTAATTTCCATCCTCTTAGATAATGCGATTAAGTATTCACCTATACATAGTAAAATATATTTTGAGGTAGCTGAACAAAACAAATTCATAACTATTAAAGTTACCAATACAACTCTTCAAAATATAGAACAAGAACAATTAAAGTACATCTTTGATCGCTTCTATCGAATGGACAATTCTCGAAATTCTCAAACAGGAGGTCATGGTGTTGGTTTATCGATTGCACAAGCCATAGTAGAAGCTCATCATGGAAAAATCCAGGCGTTAGCTCCTGCTGAAAACACTTTACAAATTTGTGTAAAATTTCCAAAGTAACATAGAAAATGGGACTCCTTACGGAGTCCCATAATTACTTAATCTATTATTTACTTTCTAGTCAACTGTTCAATTGTCTCAATCAGTTCGTCTCTTAAATCCAAAATCTTTCCCACATGATAATTCGTAATGATATCCTCTTCTTCATAGCGAATAATTTTTCTTCTGTCACGAATCTGAGCACCACTGTCTTCCAGGCGTTGACGAATCTCTGGATCTAATCGTCCAGGATTTTCTAACTGATGAAGCACCTCCATCTGTGCCAGTAATTCTCTTGACTTGCTTTCGCATTTCAAGAAAACTTCCAACTTTTCCTTGTTATTCTTTACGCTAAATGGTAACCATTGCTTCGAATAAATTCCAAGCTGTGATGCCATATCATTGATGGTTTCTCTCATTTTATCTGTATCCGGATATTCCTTGTCTCCGTCAAACATATCCTCTAGAAACTCAATCACTTCTTTTTCCAAATATTCAATCGCCTGACGGATACGAAGACTGTTATCATATGGCAAAACCAGCACATTGATAATCATACCAACGGCAAGACCAATAGCTGTATCCCACAATCTTCCTAAGGCATACTCAAATGGAAAAACCTCTGCATTCATACAGCTCATAACGATAACAAGGCAAGGGAGGTTTGGCGAATAATATATGCCCAACACATTATAAATAACAATGATAATTACCACACCTAATCCAACGGTTAAAAGCGAATGAATTGGCACAAAAGATAATCCCGCTGCCACGATTGCACCCAAAATCATCCCTACAATCTGAGCCATACAAGCCTCTACCGACTGCTTAAATGTATTTTCCATCGCAGACATCGCACCAAGCATAGCAAATACCATTCGCGATGTCATAGATGTCGTTCCAAACATGGATACAACTATCAATGCTACAATTACTGCAATTGCTGATTTTAAAGTTCTTCGACCGATATGAATACGTTTATAATTAATCTTCATTATTGTTTTCCTGTTGAGCCAAAACCGCCACGACTATCCTTGCCAAGTCTTTCTACTTCTTCGAATACAATCTTTGGCTGGTTTTCAATGATTCTAAACTGTGCAACACGGTCGTTTACGTGGATTACAGTATCACGAGTTGCATATACTGGCATACGCCACATATCGTCATCTCCACAGTATGAGCAGTCGATAACTCCTACACTGTTGGTCTGGATAAGTCCCCATGTTTTAAATGTGGAACTACGTGGTGCAAGATGTCCTTCATATCCCTGTGGAATCTGCATAGCCACACCAAGTGGAATGAGTTTGAAATCACCAGCTTTTAATTCTACTTCTTCTGAAGCACGAAGGTCAATCCAATCTGATTTTCCATCAATGTAATCTAATTTTTCGATTTTATCTGTAAAATATTTAATACGAATCTTTTCCATTGTAATCTCCTATTTCCAATCAAGAGCATTGCTCTCAACTCTCTTTTCACGCAGCATCAAATCATATACTGCTTCTTTTGCCGACTTATCTTCAAAGAGTACTTTGTTTACTTCTTCAATGATAGGCATTTGAACATAATACTTCTTTCCAAGTGCCAATGCTGCTTTTGCAGAATACACACCTTCTACAACCATCTTTACTTCTTTGGTAGCCTGATCCATTGTCATACCTTGTCCCATAAGCTCACCGGCTTTACGGTTACGGCTATGTTTACTCTGACAGGTTACAATAAGGTCCCCTACACCTGTAAGACCATTTACGGTCTCAGGTTTTGCTCCCATGGCTACTGCAAGACGCGCCACTTCTGAAATACCACGAACGATAAGGGCTGCCTTTGTATTGTCTCCAAAACCAAGCCCATCGCACATACCTGCTGCAAGAGCAATAACGTTCTTGAAGGAACCACCAAGCTCCATACCGAGCATATCTGGGCTGGTATATACACGGAAAGTTTCGTTCATAAAGGTATCCTGAATAAATTCCGCTGTTTTCTGTGAATGAGCCCCCGCTACTACCGTAGTTGGAAGCCCCTGTCCTACTTCTTCCGCATGAGAAGGACCACAAAGCACAGCTACATCCGCCTGTGGAATTTCTTCTTCTACGATATCTGTAATAGTCATAAAAGTATTGTCTTCAATACCTTTACCTACACATACGATTACTTGTCCCTCTTCTACAAATGAAGCCATATTTTTAGAAGTGCTTCTCGTAAAGATAGATGGCACCGCTAAAACAAGCATATCCATGCCTTTGATTGCAGATTCTAAATCTGTGGTAAACTTCATAGACTCTGCTAATTTAACTCCAGGAAGTTTATCAAGATGTTCTCTATGTTCGTTTAACATCTTAATTTCATCTTCCATAATCGACCAAATAGTTACTTCATGATTGTTTCTTGCAAGGTTTACTGCAAGGGCTGTGCCCCAGCTACCTGCACCAATGATTCCTATTTTTCGCATTCTTTTTCAATCTCCGCTTTCTGTCCTAACTTGTTTTCAGTTCCCTTAAACAAACGCACAAGATTAGATCTGTGCTGAAAGATAGCTAAAACTCCCAAAAATAGCACGAGTGCATCGAACTCATATACCGATGCTTCTGGTACTCCAAGAATACCATAAAAGTTAAATACAAATATCTGTACCACTAAAAGAATCGACATCATAATCGAACCTAAGGATACATATTTACTAAGTGCAATACAAAGTACAAATACTACAAAACATACTGGAACTGCTCCTGGAAAAAGTGCAAAGGTAAGACCTGCTGTACAAGCAATTCCTTTTCCTCCCTTAAACTTAAAATAAAATGGGAAGTTGTGTCCGAGCACTGCCCCTATACCTGCATACAACTCTAAAAGAGTCATATCAAAACCTGTTCTGTGGAACAAAATCTTTGCAATTACAATTGCAAGCACTGTCTTCATACAATCACCAAAGAATGTAATTCCTGCTGGCCCCCATCCTAATGTACGAAGTGTATTGGTCGCACCAGTATTTCCGCTTCCATGTTTACGAATATCGATTCCTTTGCTTTTCCCAACCATATAGCCTGTTGGAAAGCATCCACAAAAATAACCGATTACCAGTGCCATCAAACGTGTTACTACTAACATTATTTTTCTTCCTTTCGCTCACGGGTGATGAATTTAAGAGCAGTTCCCTTAAATCCAAAGGTATCTCGAATACGGTTTTCCAAATATCTAGTATATGAAAAATGCATCAGGTTCTTATCATTTACAAATACTACAAATGTAGGTGGCTTTACAGATACCTGTGTTACATAGTAAATCTTTAAGCGTTTACCTTTATCTGTAGGTGGCTGCTGCATTGCAACTGCTTCTGCTACGATTTCATTTAATACACCTGTAGCTACACGCATACTGTTATTTTCAATAACTACATCGATAGTCTCAAATATCTTATGCAATCTCTGACCAGATTTTGCAGAAATGAAAAGTATTTCTGCGTAAGGCATGAAACTTAATACATCTCTGATATCCTGTGTGTGTTCTTTTACAGTATTATTATCTTTTTCAATGGCATCCCACTTATTTACAGCGATGATTACGCCCTTTCCTCTGTCATGGGCAATACCTGCAATTTTCGCATCCTGTTCTGTTACACCTTCAGTCGCATCAATCATAATGATGGCCACATCACAACGTTCTACTGCTGCAACTGCACGAATAATACTGTAGCGTTCGATTTCCTCTGTAATCTTGCTCTTACGACGAATACCAGCGGTGTCGATAAAGATATATTCTTTTCCGTTATATTTTACTGCAGTATCAATAGCATCACGGGTAGTACCTGCGATATTGGACACAATCGCACGGTCTTCCTGTGATAATTTATTTACCAATGAAGACTTTCCTACGTTTGGTTTACCGATAATCGCAATACGTGGACGTTCGTCTTCTACTTCTTCTTTTGCAGATTCTGGGAAGTATTTTACTACTTCATCGAGCATATCACCGAGTCCAGTTTTTTCTGTTGCAGAAATTGGATATGGATCACCAATACCTAAGTTGTAGAATTCATATACATCTGCCTGGAACTTCTCAAAACTGTCTACCTTGTTTACAACAAGTACCACTGGTTTGTGAGAACGACGAAGCATATCTGCAACCTTAGAGTCGGCATCCTGAAGCCCCTGTCTTACATCTACTACAAACATGATTACATCTGCAGTGTCAATCGCAATCTGCGCCTGCTCACGCATCTGTGAAAGAATGATATCTGAGCTGTCTGGTTCAATACCACCTGTATCAATCATTGTGAAATTATAATCTAACCATGAAACATCCGCATAAATACGGTCTCTTGTTACACCTGGAGTATCTTTTACGATTGAGATACGTTCCCCCGCAAGTGCATTAAAGAGTGTTGATTTTCCAACATTTGGACGGCCTACTACGGCCACGATTGGTTTACTCATCATCTACCTCCAATTCATATCCTAACATTGCTTCAAACAACGCTAAACCACTAGATTTTACAATAATTACCGGTACTTGTAAAGCATTTTGGACGTCTTCAACGGTTTGGTCGTCCAAAAATACACGTTCTCCGGAACGAAGCATATTGCAAGGAATTGCAATACTATTTCCTAAATTTTTCTCCTTTGCCTGAGCAATCAAATCCTGTGCAGTAATAAGACCTGACACCGTTATTCTCTCACCAAAGAAGTCATTTCGAATATCTACTACTTCTACTTCATAGCCTGGGAAGTTCACCATAAAATCTTCTGCCATCTGACGAAGGAATGGTGCTGCAAGTCTTCCTGTCATAAGGCTAACCTTATGATGCCCGTCAAACTCTTTGTTTAATACCTGCATTACCTCTTCTTTGTAGCCTGGTTCTGCTAAGGCTTCTTCCATTGCTTCCGCAAATTCATTGATAAGAAGTCGCATCATACCTACACCATTTTCCAACTGAAGATATCCGTCATAAGAATATTCTTCTGGAAGTGGACGTTCCGCCAGCATATACCATTCGTCACTCGCATGAATAAAATGCAAGTCATGCTCTTCTAAACATTTCTTCTGCCATTTTTCGATGGTATCAATGACCTGAATCGCATCTTCTTTTGTAAATGGCTCTAATGGATAGAGACCATCACGATATTTACTAAGACCTACTGGAACTACTGATACACTTTCCATGCAAGGTAAGTACTTCGTCAAATCACGAATAGAACGTTCCAATTCCTCTCCGTCGTTTACCCCTTTACAGAGTACAATCTGTCCGTTCATAGGGATTCCGGCTTCGAAGAGCTTGTCTATCTTCTTTAATGCATCCCCTGCAAAACGATTATGAAGCATCATACAACGAAGCTCTGGATTGGTCGTCTGTACGGAAATATTGATTGGTCCCATATGGTACTGAATGATACGGTCCAAATCCTTGTCCTTCATATTGGTAAGAGTGACATAGTTCCCCTGCAGGAAAGACAAACGGCTATCATCGTCCTTAAAATACAAGGTCTCTCTCATACCTGGTGGCATCTGGTCGATGAAACAGAAAATACACTTATTGGTACATGACTTATAATCGTCCATCAGTCCATTTTCAAACTCAATACCTAAGTCTTCATCATATTCTTTTTCAATTTCAAGCTCCCATTCTTCGCCATTTGCTTTTCGAATAAGAAGTTCCAAATACTCATCATTTACCACGTAATGAAAGTCAAATACGTCTTCAATTTCTTTTCCATTAATCGAAACCAGTACATCTCCTGCTTCGATTTCCATCTCCTCTGCAATGCTGCCAGGAGTGATTTTATATATGATATGTTCTTTGCTCATAGTCCACCTACTTTAAAAATACTCACTATTTTAAATATACTATATTTTACAAATCTAAACAACTATAATAACCCCCTTTCATATATAAAAATTGTCGCTTATTCTGTCGCAAGGCTTCCAATTTTATATTTGAAAGGGGGTTATTTATATTTGTCTTATAAAAATATTGCTACGTTTACTCGCCCCAGTAGATATCATCTACGGATTCGATAAACCCAAATTCAATTAATTTGTTGAGTACATTCTCGCAGTCTTTTCCAATACTAAGATATGTGGATTCCATATTATTATATTCATAATCAATCATATCCTCCGTTAATATGCTTGCGGAGTCCTCATAATACACTTCTGTTTCAACTTCTGCTGCATCAGGATCTTTATATCTTAGATAAAGACTTACCGTACCCATATCTTTATCTTCCATGTACATATAATAACTTTCTAAATTATACTTGATAAGTGCTCCACTTCTTACATCTTTAATGACTGCTTCATATAATTCTTTCGTCTGTTCTGGAGTAAATACCAGTGTGTCATATGCATGCCCGAGATATCCGTCCGGATCCTTACCAACAATGTCTTTTGCAAACTGTACTTCTAACTGACTTTCACCAAAAACGGTAACATCTTCATAACGTTTACACAGGTTGTTTGTGAGGAAAGTTTCTGGATCACTTTCCAGTTTTATCATTTCATTGATAATGGCACTGATTTCATCATTTACTTCATATAACGTATAGTGTCTATCTATATAGTCACCATTCTTTAAACGATACTGGAAAGCAACATATGTGAAATGCTCTCCTTCATTATGCACTCGGGCCTGTTCTGCTTCAATTACATCGATATTCTTTATAATAATCTTATGTTTTTCTAATACCTGCTGTGCATCTTCGCCTTCCACTTCAATATCATATCCCATATGTACCGATACCTCTGCGATATCTTCTTTTTCTGGTACATATTTTTCCATGTGCTCTGCCACACCAAGTAAACCACCATATAAAAATACAAGAATCACAGAAAACACTCCGCATCGAATCCAGTTTTTCTTATGGAACACGTGGAAGTTCTTTCTGACAATCATTTCTGCAAGGAAATATCCAATTCCTCCAAGTAAGACGATGAGAATAACTAATGCAATACCCTCTAACTGAATTCTAATCTGTCCTAAGAGAATCTTGATAAACATACCGCCATAGATTCCTGCTGTTGTCCCAACACCAAAACGGAATACTGGCTTTAACCATTCTACGGTAATCCATTCGCCAGCCTGTTCAATATGACGTTTCTTATATGTAAAATATGCTACCACATATAAAATAACCGCCATTACAACATATACTGCAAGTAATTTTCCCGCGAAGATCTCTATACCTACCAATGCTTCCTTTTTATAAACTTCATGGAATCCAATGTATTCGCCAAGCGCACTCATCGGTGCAAGGATTACCTCAAATATAATATAAAAACTTCTTTCAAGGCCTGACACTCCATGCGCAAACACGTTTACCATCAAATAAATCATATAGTAAACCCATTTACCAAGAAAATTAAAAACAAGCACATAAAGTGGAAGAGCTACCAAAAGTCCAGTAAACATTGCACAGAAGGTCACAACCCCATATGCCACAAAGGCGGTTGCAATGTATCTTACTAGTGCAATACCAATAACCTCCAATCGATTTACACCATAGCACAAACATACTGCTGCAGAAATAATAGCACTCACAATCTGTGGCACAATCAAAAATGTAAGACCTGATAATACATTTGTTCCAAAAAGCTGTGTCTTATCTACCGGAAGTGCATGTATCATGTTGGCACTCTTCGCATTATAGATGTAGCTATAAAGAGCCATACCAACGATTACTGCCGCAAATACAATAAACCATCCTGTTGGCATATACTCATACACCCCAATAAAATCCTGAAACTTGTCTTGAGCAGTATACACTTCATAGTATCTACCATTCTCAAAAACGCCCCAAAGTGTTATCGGCTGTACTCCTAAAAGAAGCAGTAAATACCCTGCCCAAATTGGCCAGTAAAGAGTAATATTTTTCTTAAAAATTGTCTTATTAAAGAAGGAAATCTTTGACTTCATAGTCTACACCTCCCATCTCGTAAATAAATATTTCTTCCAAAGAAAGCGGAAGCACATCCACGATAGTCTTCTGCTTATCTTCTGTCAAAAGTTTTACCGCTTCTTCTGGATTTCCACGTACAATAAGTGTATGTACACGACCAACATTCGAAGCATGTAATACCTTAAATTCTTCTGGAAGCTTAGGCACTTCACCTTCACAAGCCACCTGAATCTTAGAAACATTTCCCTGTAAATCCGTAAGCGAACGTTCAATAATGACTTTTCCCTTATTCATAATACCTACGTGGTCACATACGTCTTCTAATTCTCTAAGGTTGTGCGAAGAAACCACTACAGTCATCTCACGTTCTGCCACCTCTGCCATAAGAATACTCCAAATCTGTCTTCTCATAACTGGGTCAAGTCCATCCACTGGCTCATCCAAGATAAGTACCTCTGGTTTACAGCAAATCGCAAGCCAGAATGCCACCTGCTTCTGCATACCTTTAGAAAGTCTACGAATATTTCTCTTTAAATCGATGGTAGGAAAATATTCCTTTAAGATGAAGAACATCTCTCTATCAAAAGTAGGATAAAGTCCTTCATAATATTTCATCATTTCCATCGTATCTGCCTGCAAGAAGTAGAAAAGTTCGTCTGGAATATAAGCAATCTTTTCTTTTACAAAACGATTCTCATAAACCTCTTTCCCATTAATATAAATCTCGCCTTCTGTCTGACGATACACCCCTGTCAAATGTCTTATAATCGTGCTCTTTCCAGCTCCATTTGGTCCAACAAGACCATAGATAGCACCTTTCATAACATGTATATTGACACCGTCTAATGCACGGAAGCCATCAAATTCTTTTACCACATTATTGACCTGAATCATCTGTGCTACCTCCTTTCAAAAGTATGTTGATTCGTTCACGAAACTCTTCTTCAGTCACGGATAAATCCCTAAGTCCTTTTGCCGCCTTATCAAACTGCTGCCAGAGTTCTTCTTTTCGACTATCATTTAAGTCAAATCCCTGATTGATAAAGGTTCCTCTTCCTGTCACCGTGTAGATAAAACCTTCCTGTTCCAGCTCTTTATAAGCACGAGAAATCGTATTTGGATTTATCGCCAGTTTCATTGCCAATTCTCTTACAGATGGAAGTTTCTCATCTGGCCCCAAAACACCTGCATAAGCCAGCTTACGTATTCCATCCTTGACCTGTTCATAAATCGGTCTAGGATCTTTGTAATTTAACTGTATCACGCCAACTTCTCCTTTCTGGTGTATTAAGTGTACTAGTTGTTCTAATACACTTATATCACACAAAAAGAATTCTGTCAATAAAAAATCCCCCGCTTAAAGCGGAGGATTTCTATCATATATTTACTTACAGTATGCAACGAGGAGTTTCAATGTATTCTCTACCCCATCCTTATGGCTTCTTTCATAACCATGCGATGCATATACACCTGCACCGATAAGGCCGTGACGAATGTCATATCCAGCCCCAAGTGCGGCATCTACGTCAGAACCATAGTATGGATAAATATCTACCGCAAATTTCAAGTCGTTATCTTTTGCAGCCTTGATAAGTCCTGTTACGACATCATAGTTGTATGGTCCGCGTGAGTCTTTTGCGCAGATAGATACCATGTGTTCATCACAAGTAAGTCCATCACCTACACAGCCCATATCTACAGAAATCATTTCTGTTACCCCTTCTGGTATTGAAGCAGTTCCACCATGACCTACTTCTTCGTAAACAGTAATGTAATGATACTGGTAATTTTCTAACTCAATATTGTTGTCTTTTAAATATTTTGCAAAGCCAAGCAAAATACCTACACTGAGCTTATCATCTAAGAAACGGCTCTTGATATAGCCTTTTGAAGTCACAGTCGTTCTTGGATCAAAGCATACGATGTCTCCTACCATAATACCAAGCTTTTCGGTATCTTCTTTGGACGACACTACTTCGTCCAATACCACTTCCATGTCTGCATATTTACGTTTTGTGTCATCATAATCCCCATTTACATGCACAGATGCATTATTTAACTGGAATGTACCTTCGTATGTTCCATTGAAACGAGTCACGATACGACAGTTTTCTGCTTCTGCATTGTTTGGATTCATGCCACCAAGTGGAGAAACCTTAAGGTTTCCGTTTCCTTTGATTTCGCTTACCATTGCACCAAGGGTATCTACATGAGCAGCTAATACGATTCCATTGTCTTTATTTTTCCCACCGATATCTACGAGCACACAGCCCTTTACCGTCATCTTTGCTTCGTAACCAAGTTTTTTGTATTCTTCAATTACAAACTCTGCAGCCTTTTTTGTATAGCCGGTTGGGCTATCAATTGCAAGTAATTTACAAGTCACATCTGTGATATAATCCACATAATTTTTCATAATCTATTTCCTTTCAAAATTAATTTTTCTATTCTTTTAGCATCAAAAATGCGGCCAAGTTGCCTCGTTTTCCATGACTCGCTCTATGGGAAAACAATACTTCGCTATTACAACAAGTACAGATATTCGTCACCGCCATATGCTCAGATAAAATGCCTGCTTCTTGTAACACAATCTCGTTTGTTTTCCACAAATCTAACTGGTACTTCCCATTGCCTTTATTAATTAATATCTCATCTCCATGACCTTGAAACTCTTCATAAAAATGCATTGCTACATCTTCACTGATTTCATAACAGTCCTGACAAATAGAAGGTCCCACTGCTGCATATACATCTTCTGGATTTGTGCCAAAAGCCTGCTGCATCGCTTCTAAAGTCTTTTGCCCCATTCTTCCGACAGTTCCCCTCCAACCAGAATGACTAAGTCCAATGGCTTTATTTACTGGATCTACAAAATATAATGGTACACAGTCTGCATAAAAGGTAGATAAAATTACACCCGGCTCATTCGTAATCAGACCATCAACATCCGTATATGGTTTCTCACGTGTAACGCCATATCCCTTTTCTGACACTCCTACCTGAAGCACCGTCGTCGTATGGGTCTGGTCTGTACATACAAAGTCTTCTACTGTTTTCCCAAAGGTTTCTGCTACTCTTCTGTAGTTTTCCATTACTGCATTTGGGTCATCTCCACGCGAAAAACTTAAGTTTAGACTCGAACACACACCTTCACTTACACCACCTAGTCGAGTCGTAAAGCAATGGTTCACAATTCCAGTCTGCTCTAGCAACGGATATTTCAAAAGAGGCAAGTTGCCATATTCTTTTATCTCTAATACATTTTCTTCACTCTTCTTAGAAAGCATTTTCAACATGTGTCATTTTCTCTCCTTCAAATGCTATCACATCAAACTGACACGGGGTCCACTCGCTGAGTTTGTTTTTCATCAAATAGTACATTGCAACTTTTCGAATCTGATTTTGCTTTCGGAAATCCACAGCCTCTAATGGATTTCCAAAATCAGAGGTTGTACGAAACTTTACCTCCATGAAATGTATCTGACCACCCTTTTTCGCAATCAAGTCTATTTCTCCGCTTCGATTTCGAAAATTGCGCTCGAGAATCTTATATCCATTTCCTAACAAGTATTCTTCTGCCTTTAACTCGTACTCCGCTCCCGTTTGGCGTTTATTCATATTACTTCGCCTTTCCATCCAACTTCGCTTTTAGTCGGTCCATATCATCCACAAAAACAAGAACTTCAGCCACAACTTCATAGAGTTCTGGCGGAATCGCATCACCGATTTTAAGCTTCGACAAGGTATCTGCTAACTTATTGTCCTTGTACAATGGCACATCATTTTCTTTAGCCTTTTCAATAATTCTCTCTGCTACTTCGCCTTTTCCTGTAGCTAGAATTTTTGGAGCACTTTCTCCTGGTTCATAGGCAACTGCAACAGCAGTCTTTTCTAAGGATTCAAACTTCTTATTTTCCATAGCCTATGCCCTCACATCAAAGGAATATCGGTGCAGCTGACCTGTTGGAGGTGCATCTTTCTTTAAAAAGTCATCTAAGAAATTGACCTTCTTTCCTTCGTTTTCTACATATATTTTTGCATCAAAGCCTTTGCGTTTCAGACGCTCCTCTAATTCTGACATATGTGCCTTTACCAGTTCAAAAGCCTCATCTGAATCCATATAAAACTTCGTATCCACCTTCTTATGAAGCATTTTCACAGAGACATCTGTAGAACCTAAATGGTCTAAATCTAAATGTAAAAATGCAGTAAGCTCTTTCTCTGGATCCTTTATCTCACGCTTATTCGTATAGACATAAAGCTGTCCACTCGCATTCTGCCCTCGCATCTTAAGCGGAATCTGTACATAAGTATATGCCTGATTCAACTGGTTCATAAACTCAACATTGCTACGAACATTTGAAACTGTCTTTGCCAATGGCGTATCCTGTAAATTCGCCTGATTTAGAAGGTTCTCCAAATTTCTAGTCTTGGACTCTAATCGTTCATATAATTTCTTTACCTTTTCCCCATCTGCCACTTCTTCTGGAGTAAGATAAATCTGACTTTCTAAAACATCTCTTAAAAACTGCTGTACATCCTTATCCGAAAACAGCTTCGTTAACGCCTCTTTCGATACGTTTTCGCCTGTCATAATATGATTCGAAAGTTTATTTAATATGATTGCAGGAGAATCCTCCGCCTTGATACCAATTTCTCCAAACAAATGCAAAACTGCCTGTTTCATGGATTCTGTAGGAATATTTTTATTCTCCGCCTGTACTACAGTTTCCTCTGACATAGTCTGTTGCGCGGTCATTTCAACCTCTTCTGGATTCTGCAAACTCGTAGACATCTCTACAACAGTTGGGGCTTTTGACTGCACTTCCTGTGTCTCCGACTGTGGCATCTGGGCATTCTCATCTGCAACCTGTTGTGGAAGCCATTCCTGTACCACCTGCTGACTTCCCTCTTGCATTGGAAGTTTTTCCTGTACCACACTCTGCTGTACCTGCATATCTTGAGTGACTACTTGCTGTGGCTCTGCTTCACTTACTACAGACGAAGCGCCTTCTTCCATACCATCTGCCACAATCTGCAAGAGTTGTGCATCAAACATTTTTAACTGCTCTAATGGCATATCTTTTCCAGCCATTGTAGCTGGAAGCTCCGTAATAAAGCTGTCCAATGCTTTATGCACTGCACTGCTATCATCCACGTAATTCTCAAACTGTGCCACCATTTCAGGCGTAACAGGGATATCAAGCTTCTTCATTTGTACTAGTGTATTTACACTCATATCTGGATTTGCCATAAGAATACGCGCCATTTGATTCATAGTATTTTTGTCAATTGGCATATGCTCCTGCATCATATTGTTGGCAAGATTAAGATTTTTGTCTGTAACAGGAAGTCCTGCTGCATCCAAAGCATTTAAAAGAGTAAGATTTACTCCATTGCCATCAACGGTATAAGGGCGAATAGCAATGGTATCTCCATTATTTGATTTTACCTGAAAGAACATCGACTGCCCTTGCATTAGCTGCATGCTTGCATCTAAACGGGCATTGATAAGAGTTCCGTTGGAAAGTCCCAATACTACTTTTCCATTTTGAATAGAATTCACAGTGCCTTCAAAGATATTGCCAGCAGTAAGGTCTCGAATAGAAGAAACAAGTTTCTCAATGCCTCTTGTCCCTGTCACTGCTTCAGATGAAGCGTTTGCACTTACGTACTGTTTTGCAATATCTGATATCTGCATAGGAATTCCTTTCTTTTATAAAAAGTTTTTTATAAATGTTTTTCTATGAATTGGAGTTGGACCGTATTCTTTGATTGCTGCAATATGCTCTGCGGAACCGTATCCCTTGTTGGATGCAAATCCATACTGTGGGAACATGCGGTCATATTCCTCCATCAAACGATCTCGTGTAACCTTTGCAATAATGCTTGCAGCGCCAATAGAAATACTCTTTGCATCCCCTTTTATAATAGGCACCTGTTTTTGAGATAACCCAGGAATGGTTACAGCATCATTTAATAATAAATCTGGCTGAGGGTCGAGTTTGGAAACTGCCTCTCTCATCGCCTCATAGGTAGCCTGTAAAATATTGATTTCATCAATACGTTCTGGTCCTACAAAACCCAAACCAACAGAAACTGCCTTTTCCATAATTTCATCATAAAGCTCATCCCTCTTAGCCGCAGAAAGTTTTTTCGAATCATTGATATATAAAACATCACAATCCTTTGGCAAAATAACTGCACCTGCTACTACAGGACCAGCAAGTGGACCACGACCTACTTCGTCAATTCCACAAATATAAGCAAAGGCTTCATATTCTTTTTCATATTTCTTGATACTTTCTGTACGTTCTAACTCGGCCTGATACTTTTCTAGGCGCTTTTCGGCGGTAGCTACAATTTTCTGTACTCCACCTCTGTCATCTATCTTATATGTGTCTATAAACGATTTAAATAAAGCTGCTGATTCTCTTGTCACTACTGCTCCAAGTGTTTCTAGTTCTGCTTTTATTTCTCCGATTTTCTTTGTTTCCATATTACTCCTCTGGTGGTAACTCTAAAGTCAATTTTCCTAATTTTCCACTTCTAAAGTCATCAATAAGCAAAATTGCAGCCTTGCTATAATCGAGCTCATTTCCTTTGCTCAAACAGTTTCTACTCTGTGCAACACCTTTTAACATTTCGATAGGATCCTCAGTTTCCTCTAAATCATATCTTTCTGCTAAAACACCTGGATATGCTTGTAATAAGAATTTAATCAACTCGATAGCCAATTCATCTGTATTCAAAATTTCATCTTTAATAGAACCGATAAGCGCAAGGCGAAGTCCTACCATCTGGTCTTCAAACTTAGGCCATAAGATACCTGGAGTATCCAAAAGTTCTACGTTTTTATTTAAACGAATCCACTGTTTACCTTTTGTAACACCTGGTTTATTCCCAGTCTTAGCACAGGCCTTTCCTGCATAAGAATTGATGAAGGTAGACTTTCCTACGTTTGGAATCCCCACAACCATTGCTCTTACAGGACGGTTTTTGATTCCACGTTTCAAATCTCTTTCGATTTTTTCTTTACAGGCCTCCATAATGATGTCTGTAATTGCCTTCATACCGTTCTTGCTACGAGCATCCAGACTCACTACAAAATAGCCCTTATTTTTAAAATACGAACTCCATTTATCTGTAAGTTTTTTATCGGCCAAATCTGACTTATTCATAAGAATCAAACGATACTTATTTTTTCCTAATTCATCGATATCCGGATTTCGACTACTGAACGGAATACGAGCATCTACTATTTCTACCACTAAATCAATTAATTTAATATCTTCCTGCATCTGACGCTTTGCTTTTGTCATATGCCCTGGATACCACTGAAAATTCATATATTTACCTCTCTTCTTCTAATGTATAAAGCCCATACCGTTTTCGGATTCTAATAAAAACCAGGCTTTACCCACGATATGCTCCTCTTTAATATTTCCAATATTTGCATATCGGCTATCTTCACTATTATTTCGGTTATCTCCTAAAACGAAATATTCATTATCCCCTAATTTGATTTCCTCACTCGCTCTTCCTGTTTCTTCAATCGCAGCAAGGCCCTCTATTTTTTCATCGTAAAGTGCTCCATTTACATAAACTGCTCCATCCTTAATCTGCACCGTATCCCCTGGAACACCGATTACTCGACGAACATAATAATGTGACTTTTCATTCCCATTTGGCAAAAATACAATTACATCACCTTCTTTAGGGTTGGAAATCAAATAACCAAACTTATTAATAAGCACCTGGTCACCATTGTTTAAGGTTTCCGCCATAGCCTGACCAACAACATTGGTACGAACACCAAAGCAGCTCACACATACATATGCAATGAACACTACAGCCCCTATTTGAATCGCCCAAGCCATAACTTCTTTAAATTTTTCTACGTTAAATTTCCTACGTGTTCTACCAAAATTCAAACTACTTCTTCTACGTCTGCGAAATTTCATAATACACTCCTAATGTAAAACATAGTTAAATATATTATATAAAATTTATACCAAAACCTCAAGAAAAACCACGAAAAAAGGGCGTAACCTTTCGGTTACGCCCTATACGCCAAGTTTTATTATTTAACTAATTCTTTAACCTTAGCAGCTTTACCAACGCGATCTCTTAAGTAGTAAAGTTTAGCACGTCTTACTTTACCTTTACGTACGATTTCTACTTTTTCTACGTTTGGTGAGTGAAGTGGCCATGTTTTTTCTACGCCAACACCGTTAGAAAGTTTTCTAACTGTGAATGTAGCACGGTTGCTTCCACCCTGTTT
>JAZKYR010000057.1:0-3021 GCA_045612245.1 Agathobacter sp. | reverse complement strand
AAGAGCGTCTGTGCTACCTTGTGGTATAAATCTTCCGTAAAATCATCTGGCGAAATAAGACTTGCGACCTTACCAAAAAGTCGGGTATCTTCAATGAGCCATGTCAAAAGCAATTTTTGTGATTGCTTCATTCCATCTTCTTTTTTCTTATTCTCATGGATACCACTCTTTAACTGGGTTGGTTTGCTTACCACTCCGCCCTTCATGGCTAAGTTATTTACCAGTTTTCGTAAGTCATCAAAACTGATATTGTACTTCTCTGCAACCGCTTCTATGTAGTTGTTTCTCTCTAATTCCTCTGAGAACGCCAGAAGCTTCTTTGCAATTTCATTATAAAATGCAGTCTTGGATTCTGGGTCCTTCATATCATAGTCTTTTTGCATTATGCGGACTTCAAACATAAAACTGTTCTCCGCATTATCAATTCGTTTCTGATATTCCTCCGCACCCAAGGCCTTTATGAATTCATCTGGATCCTTATAAGGCTGCATATTAATAATCTTGGTAACAATTCCGACTTCTTTTAAAATCGGAATCGCACGAAGTGCTGCTTTTACACCTGCACCATCGCTGTCATAAGTAAGGTATACCTCTTTGGTGTATCGCTTCAACAAGTTTGCATGTCCACTTGTAAGTGCGGTTCCCAAAGATGCTACCGCATTGTCAAAGCCTGCCTGATGCAAGGCAATTACGTCCATATAGCCTTCGCACAAAAGCAACTGATCTTTCCTTGTACTTCTGGCGATATTTAATCCGTAAAGATTACGGCTCTTGTCAAATATCTTGGTCTCTGGTGAGTTTAGATACTTTGGCTCTCCGTCTCCCATGACACGGCCTCCAAAGCCAATTACATGGCTATGCACGTCCATAATCGGAAACATTGCACGATTCCAAAACTTATCATGTCCACCTCTTACCTCATCATAGGTAATCAGCCCTGTTTCTTTTAGAATCGCATCATCATAGCCCTTACTTCTTAAGTACTTGTATAAATCATCACTGTACTGGTCGGAATATCCCAGGCCAAATTTCTGCATGGTCTCATCCGACAATTCTCGATTCTTAAAGTAGTTATATGCTTTCTGGCCTCTTGGATTTCGAAGTAATGTATAAAAATACTTAGCTGCTTCTTTATTAATTTCCAATAACCTTGCACGCTTATCTGCCTCTTTCTTCTGAGCTGCAGACAATTCCTGTTTTGGGAGCTCGATACCTACCTTGTCTGCCAAGGTCTGCATTGCCTCTCCAAAGGTAAAGTTTTCATACTGCATAAGGAAAGTAAATACATTTCCTCCAGCACCACAACCGAAGCAATAATACATCTGCTTGTGTGGGCTTACCGAAAAAGAACCTGTCTTTTCGTTGTGGAATGGGCACAGCCCAAAATACGTATTTCCTTTTTTCTGAAGGCGTACATAGCCTCCAACTACGTCCACAATGTCATTCCGTGAACGCACTTCTTCAATTAATTCATCCGAATAGAATGGCATCGTGTCCTCCTTTCTAAAAGCCGTCTACATGCCAAGCTTTTGGCAAATAGAATTCTGAAAAACGATTGATTGCGAACTGGTCTGTCATGCCCGAAATGAAATCACACATCACGCGACCTTTATCTTCTCCCTCATCAATCATCTGCAAAAACTTCGGTGGGAGCAATTCTATATGCTCCATATAGTAATTATAGAGCTGTCCAAGCATCGTCTCTGCCTTTATCTCTTCACTCTTTGCAATTGGATTCAGATAAAGGTTCGTAAACATAAAGCTTCTAAGCTCTTTTAACGCTTCTGCACACTCTGCAGACATCACAATATCGTCTTTATCTCTACTATTAATAATGATATCGTGAATCAAACAGTCCAAACGGCTTCTGGTATCAAAACCCAAAGTTTTACGAATTTCCAACGGAATATCTTCTTCGCAAAGAATCTGTGCACGAATCGCATCATCAAAATCTGAGTTTACATAAGCTATCTTATCCGAAAAGCGAACAATCTTACCTTCTAAAGTATGTGGCACTGCACCTGTCTGATGATTTAATATTCCATCACGTACTTCCCAGGTGAGATTTAACCCTTCGCCGTCTTTTTCCAACTTCTCAACGATACGCACACTCTGTTCATTATGCTTAAATCCGCCTTCATAAACAGTATTTAAAAGACGTTCCCCTGCATGTCCAAATGGCGTATGTCCCAAATCATGTCCCAAAGCAATCGCTTCTACTAAATCCTCATTTAGTTTCAGAGCCTTTGCAATGGTTCTGGCATTCTGTGACACCTCCAAAGTATGCGACAATCTGGTACGATAATGGTCTCCCTTTGGTGTCAAAAATACCTGTGTTTTATTTTTTAATCTACGAAATGCTTTACTATGTAAGATGCGGTCCCTGTCCCTTTGGAACACTGGGCGAATATCACACTCTGGTTCCTCTCTGTCGCGGCCTCTACTATTTACACTAAGGCATGCATAAGGACTAAGGTTTTCCTTTTCCATCTCTTGAATTTGTTCACGAATTGTCATGCTAATCTCCTTTATAACAGACCAAAGAACAGCCTACATAATAATAATTCTGTGCTTATCCCAAATTTCCTTTTTTATATAAAAAATTTTTGTCTAAAAAGAAATTTTTTAGGCAGCTTTTATCTTTATTGTGAAGATATGTCACGATGATAAGGGGATGTAAATTCGAATCATTAGAAGAAAACCGTTCATTTTCTTAAGCGCACGGCTTCCTTAAGTTTTGTGTCTGGCAACGTTTTTACTATTTGTACCTGATTTGTCCTATGTGCAACAGACACCTATTCCTATTTCAAGTTTCTCTAATGTGGACAGTCTTATAAAGTTGATATTACATATGCCATGCAAAAACTCGCACAAAAAACAGTGCTCAAACATTTGCATGGCATATGACATTTTATAAACCTGTCCACATAAGAGAAACTAAGAAATCATCATGAAGGTGTCTTTATGCACACGGACAAACTGGTACAAATTGTAAAATCTTTGACAGACATAATAAATCAA
>JAZKYR010000056.1:0-1585 GCA_045612245.1 Agathobacter sp. | reverse complement strand
GAAGGCGCAAAAGTAGAAGTTGTAGCAGAACTTATGCCTTACTCAGGCGGTTTAAAGAGAAATATCGTACAGTGTCTTGATGACTTTGGTATTCCTCTTAAACTCAGCCACACCGTAGTTGATATCGAAGGCAAAGAAAGAGTAGAAGCAATCACTATCGCAGAAGTTGGTCCAGATAGAAGACCTATCCCTGGAACAGAAATCCGCTATGAATGTGATACATTACTTCTTTCATGTGGTCTTCTTCCAGAAAATGAATTATCTAGAAGCGCTGGTGTAGATTTATCACCTATCACTTCTGGGCCAGTCGTAAATGACAGCTTAGAAACTAATATTGATGGTATCTTCGCTTGTGGTAACGTACTTCACGTACATGACCTTGTAGACTACGTTTCTCAGGAAGCTACTACTGCTGGTAAAAATGCTGCAAACTATATCAAGAATGGTAAAAATGCAGAAGCAAAAGAAGTAAAAATCTTCCCAGAAGGCGGCGTACGCTACACAGTACCTGCTACAATCCGTCCAAGTGAAATGGATGATACTCTTACTGTTCGTTTCCGTGTTGCAGACGTATACAAAAATCATGCAATCTGTACATACTTTGATAACGAACTTATTAACAAACGTAAACGTCCTGTTATGGCTCCAGGGGAAATGGAACAGGTTATCCTTACAAAACCAAAACTTGCTGAATACCCAGACCTTGACAGAATTACTATTACATTAGAGGAGGCATAAAAGATGGAAAATAGAGATTTAATCTGTATCGGATGTCCTTTAGGATGCCCACTCACTGTTACTATTGAAAATGGCGAAGTTACTGAAGTAAAAGGCAACACTTGTCCAAAAGGTGATGCTTATGCTCGTAAAGAAGTAACTAATCCAACTCGTATCGTTACCTCTACTGTTGTAGTAGAAGGTGGTGTAGCTCCTATGGTATCCTGCAAAACTGCGGCAGATATTCCTAAGGGAAAAATCTTTGACGTAACAGATGCGTTAAAAGATGTTGTTGCAAAAGCTCCAGTAGCTATCGGCGATGTATTACTTGCTGATGTAGCAGGAACAGGCGTTGATATTGTAGCAACTAAGAATGTTGAAGCAAAATAAATATTGCATGAAAAAAGGACACCGCTTGGTGTCCTTTTTTCGAGGAGTTTAGTTATGAAAATGTTTATAATAAAAAGGGAATGTCGTAAAGGCATTTTCGACCTTTACAAGTGTTAGTATACCCACTAAATATGTCAAACATATGTCTATTTTCAAAAACATTTCTAAAATCGCATGTAATTTCTTAAAAAACTTTTTATATTTCAAGAGCTGCCGCAACACACATTTGTGGGCAGCTCTTATTTTAGTTTTTTGAGAATTATGTCACGTGTTAATGGGATGTAAATTCTTCACTATAAGAAAACCGAAATTTTCTAAAAGCACACGGCTTCCTTTATTGATTTATTATGTCTGTCAAAGATTTTACAATTTGTACCAGTTTGTCCGTGTGCATAAAGACACCTTCATGATGATTTCTTAGTTTCTCTTATGTGGACAGGTTTATAAAATGTCATATGCCATGCAAATGTTTGAGCAC
>JAZKYR010000055.1:0-5778 GCA_045612245.1 Agathobacter sp. | reverse complement strand
GGCCTCCGACTTTACATAAGATGTCTGACCTGTAGTTTCACTTGTTACTTTTAAAATAACCTGCTTACCTACTAAGTTACTAGCATTTGCACTTTCCTGTGTTTCTGTAAGAGAAAGTGTAGCCTCCAACTGTGAGAAGGTAGCCATCTGTGCTACATAATCTGTGTTACTGGTTGGTTCAAGAGGGTCCTGATACTGCATTTCTGCACATAAAAGCTGTAAGAACTGATCATAACCTAAAGTAGAACCTGTAGGATTGATACCATTCTTTTTTGAATTATCAGTATAATCGTAATTCAATTTTCCATTATCTACTGATGCAATTATGTTTGCCATAAGAACTCTCCTTTTACGCAGTAAAATCAACGGAATTTCCGTTATCTCTCATAATCTGCGCTACTAATGCTTCTTCTTCCGTCATCATACCTGCTAATTCATCTAAAGAATCAAGGTTAAGATTACGTCTTTTCTTTTCATTTGTTTCCTGAGCATTCATCTGCTCTTCTGGATTCTGATGATTCTGTTCCAGATTTCGTTCAAATTCATGTGATGCAATAGTTACTTCAATAGCATCTACCTTTACACCCGCCTGATTTAAACTTTCACGAAGTGTAGCAATCTGTGTTTCTAATGCTTCTTTTACAACTTCGTTTGTTGCCTGGAATTGTGCATTTACAACTCCTTCTTCACTGGAAATGTTTACGTATACTTTACCAAGATTTTCCGGATTCATCTGCATTTCCATTGTTGTGATTTCATTTGAAATCGTTACTCTCATCTGCTGAACAATCTGTTCCATAATCTGTACTGTGTCTGCAGAAAGATAAGAACTAAATTGTGGCACTGTCTGGCTGTTTACTGCCTGACTTACATTCATTGTGGACTGAGGGTTAACCACTGTTTCATTCGCATTTTGATTCAAAATGGAATTTCCTTCTGAATTCTGATTGCTTGAAAACGACTGACTTTCCTCTCTTCTTTGTCCTACTGTAGGCTCCTCAGAATCATTTAACTGCTGTTTTGTCTCTGTAGGCTCCTCTTCTTTTTCTACTTTGATTTCCACACCATCTTCTGGCTGTTCTTCTACTGTTTCTGTTACTTCTGTTTCTTTTGTTTCTTTTGCAACAATTTCTGTCTGAACCTCTTCTACTTCTTGGGTCTGAGTTTCTTTTACTTCATTTGCTGGCTGCTCATTTGAAACATCCACAACTTCTACTGTAGGTACTTCTGTGGTCTCAACCATTTGTTCTGATTCAACCTCTGTATTTAAGGTATTATTCAAAACATCCTGGAAATCCGTAGGCACTTCTTCATGATTGATTACCAAATCCATTTCAGCAACTAATTCCTGTAAACCATTCATGTCTACATCAAGGTCTTTCATAAGTCCTTCTGCCAAATGTTCTAAGGTTTCCATCACGCTTAAGAAGTTTTCATCCAGTAACAGTTCTTCTCCAGAGGCTACACCAGTCAACTGTACGATGAAGCTTACTAAATTCTGAGGATTCAGTAAATCCAAAGCACTAAGTCCCATTTCGTCTAACAGATTCAAAATGGTTTCTTCATCTACGCCATATTCTTTACAAAGCGTATCCACGACTTCCTCACTAGCCTGCTCTAAGCTTTCTACAGATTCTTCTAGTTTTTCTTCAATACTAGGTTCCTTTGCTGTATCAATCTGCTTATCTTTGTAGCTATAACGCTCATAAGACTGAGCTGGCGACTGTGTACTGTTCGTCTTTGAAACATCCATGTTGGAAGACGTATCATCCACCACCGAATCTGGTAAGCTTATGGTCTGGTTCATCATGCCTGCAAAAACCTCTGCCACTTCCAAATTCTCTTCCTGCAACTTCTTCGATGCATCTAACTGTGCAGCAATATTGCCTTTTACAGTAGGTACATTCATAAGATTTGCTGTTGTCATGCAAGTCCTCCTTTCTCAATATTTAATTGTCTGGTTCCATAATTGCTGTAAGTTTTGCTGCAATTTCTGGATCCATTTTACCAAGGATGTCTGCGCGTGCCTGTGTACTCATATTAAGCAATATGTCTGCAACAAGCTGCAAATCATCTGTCATGGTATCAAAGATTGCTGCCGCAGCCTTTGGTTTCATAGAAGAATATGTCTTGGCATAATCTTCAACCATCGAATTGTATTCAATCTGCTCAACAACCTGTTTATATAAAACCTCAGCATTTTCCGGATCAATGCTTTCATAGTAGGTCTTATATGTTTCTATATCGGGCGCTTCGTCTGAAAAAACAACCTCTTCATAGAATTTTTCTTTGTTTTTTTCAAATTCGTCCTGTTCCAGTTTATATACCTGAAGCTCTGCGATTTGCGCCTGTAAGTCAGCAATCAGTTCTGCATCTTCAGAACTTGCTGTAAACTCCGCATCCAAAAGTGCTTCTAACTCTTTGATACGATCGATAGCATCCTCAATTGTTTCATACTGATACTCGGTATCCTCTTCCATATTGACTGTTTCTGGAAGAATCCAGTTAAGATATGGCACATCTTTAATCATTGGTCGAAGAATTGTAGAACCAAATCCACCAAAATCTCCTTTAATCGCAAGAACAATAATTGCTAACCAAATAAAAACAACCAACAGTGTCACAAGAACCATGACTATTTTGTTGCCAACACCTTCTTCTAAATCATCATCTATCTCAATTGGTTTGCCATTTTCATCTAATTGTATGTTATCTAATTTATCTTTTTTCTTAAACAATGGCATAAGAAAACTCCTTATCTTGCATTGTAAGTATAACTTACTAACTGATCAATTTCTTTGCTCTCTTCGGCTTTCAACTCATTTTTAAACTCTTCAAAAGCCTTTTCCTTTAATTTCTCATGAGTTTTTCGTTCCATCATGATTTCATTTAAAGCGCGTCTTGCATCTTCTAGCGCTCTTTCCGCTTTATGAACCTCTATCATCTGACGTCTCATAAAGGTCTTCATCGTATTTACATCTGCTCTTGCGTGAGCAACCTGGCGAACATCAATGTTTCCCATCATACTCTCTTTGAGAATCTTTTCATATGAGGACCTGCGAAGAATAATCTCCTGTAACTTCTGTTGTTCCTCCATATACTTCTGATTCGCAATACCGTATGCAATTTTTGCCTGGGATTCCAGTTTCATTTTAACATCCAGAATGTTTTGCATTCTGTATTTAAACTTCGCCATAAGTCACCACCACTAATCTGCAAACAATTGCCCTAAAAGACTAAGCTCATCTTCCAGCAAGAACTTTTCATCTGTCGACTGACACAGATATCCATTCACTGCACGAATCTTTCTAATTGCATAGTCAATATCTGGGTTGGAACCGTTTTTATAAGCTCCAATATTAATTAAATCTTCTGCCTCGCTATATGTAGCAAGTACATTTCTAAGTTTTCCTGCCTGTGCTTTATGTTCATCTGATGCGATAGAACTCATTACACGGGAAATACTCTGCAATACATCTATTGCTGGATAATGGTTTTTATGAGCCAGTTTACGATCCAACATAATGTGTCCGTCCAAAATACTACGGGCAGTGTCCGTAATTGGTTCATTCATATCATCGCCGTCCACAAGAACTGTATATAATCCTGTGATAGAACCAACATCTGAGGTACCTGCACGCTCCAAAAGTTTTGGCATCTCTGCATATACACTTGGCGGATAACCTCTCGTTACCGGTGGTTCTCCTGATGCCAGACCTATCTCTCTTTGAGCCATTGAAAATCGAGTCAAGGAGTCCATCATTAAAAGAACATCTTTTCCTTGATCACGGAAATATTCCGCAATAGCCGTTGCGGTCTTGGCCGCTTTGTTTCGAATAAGAGCAGGCTTATCTGAAGTAGCAACAATTACTACCGAACGCGCCATACCTTCCGGGCCTAAATCTCGCTCAATAAATTCTCGTACTTCTCGCCCACGTTCTCCGATCAGTGCAATAACATTGATATCTGCTTTTGTATTACGAGCAAACATACCCATAAGGGTACTTTTCCCTACACCAGAACCAGCAAAAATTCCGAGACGCTGTCCTTTTCCAACAGTAATTAATCCATCTACTGCCTTTACTCCTAATGGAAGTATTTCATCAATAATTTTACGACTCATTGGGTCAGGAGGAAGCGCTTCTAATGGGTACGTCTCTGGTAAATCCAGATAATCCTCTTCCATATCCGTCATACGACCAATGCCGTCTAATGTATGTCCGAGAAGTTCAAAACCTACTGGAACCTCTAATGGTTTTCCGGTATTTTCTACTATACAACCTACTCCCACACCTTCCATACTATCAACGGGCATAAGGATTAACTTTGAATCCTGAAAGCCTACAACCTCAGCCATGACATAGGAAGACATATCCTTATCAATATAAATCTTGCACAAATCATTTAATCTGGCCTTTGGTCCAATAGATTCAACGGTTAATCCTACTACAGTGGAAACTTTTCCATAGCTTTTATAAAATTGTCTATCCAATAGTTGCAAATACTTCTCTGCTTCTTTAACCACTTGTACTACCTACAAAGAGACTTAATATCTTTTTCTAAATTGGAAAGCACCATATCAATTCCACAATTATAAACTCCTGTTGCAGTTTCAATGATACAGTCATTTTCCTCTAAATTCATATCGTTAACGATATCAATAGTAACATCGTTTCCGATTTTTTCTTTAATATCTGCTACATGAGATTCAATAAACTTGTAATTTACTTCTGCTACACGAATAACAAAACTCTTGCTATCATCAATCCCAAGTAATGTATCTTTTATCAAATGCAGTAATATCTGTTTTTTGTTATCAAACTGAATGTTAAACACCTTGTGGAACACACGAATCATGACATCAACCATATCTGCTTCCATTGTCTCAAGCTTTGTCTCATAATCAGCCTGAAGCATCTGAGCTGTATGTTCTAATTCTTCCTCTTTTTGACGAAATTCTGTTTCTAACTTTTCTCTTAATTCCAAGATTTCATCCTGAAGTTTTGAAACACCTTCTTGATATCCCTGCTGTTTTTTTTGTTCAAACAAAAGTTCAGCCTGTTTCTTTGCTTCATCCGCTATTTTTTCGGCATCTAAACGCGCAAACACAAGCAGCCCCTCTGCTTCTTTTCTCGCTTGCTCTAGTATTTCTTCAGGAGTAATCATTGGTTCAAGCTGAACTTCTTCTACTTCGAGTCCAGCCATAAAGCCATCTACACTCTCTTCTCTAGCAACATTCACTCTCTCCGATGCTTTTACCTGTTGTTTGAAACGTTCATCCGCATTAATAATTCTTGTTTCGTTCCCGAGATTCACACAATACTGTTGTTTTAATAAATTAGACAACGATATCATCACCTCCACCACGGGAAATAACAATTTCTGCAGAATCTTCTAATCTTCTGATAATACCAACAATCTTCTGCTGTGCTTCTTCTACGTCCTTCATACGAACTGGTCCCATGAAGTCCATATCCTCCTTAATCATAGCAGCAAGACGTTTTGAAAGGTTCTTGAAGACAACATTCTGAACCTCTTCTGTTGTACTCTTAAGTGCAAGTTCAAGGTCAGCGTTGTCAACCTCACGAAGTACACGCTGAATAGCTCTGTCGTCCAGAAGAAGAATATCTTCGAATACGAACATCTTCTTACGGATTTCATCTGCCAATTCTGGTTCTTCAATTTCAAGAGATTCCATAATATGTTTTTCTGTACCACGGTCAACATTACCGAGGATGCTAACAATAGAGTCAACACCACCGACAATTGTGTAATCCT
>JAZKYR010000054.1:0-2291 GCA_045612245.1 Agathobacter sp. | reverse complement strand
GATAAGTCCACGAGCAGAGTATTCTGGCTGCTGTAATTTTTCATTACAGATGTTCCATACTTCTTCTGCAGTTTCACCACAAAGGTGTCCTTCGTATCCAAAGTATCTCTGAAGTTCTAAGTGGCTCCAGTGATATAATGGGTTTCCAATAGCCATTTCAAGAGTTTCAGCCCATTTCTGGAATTTTTCTCTATCAGTAGCATCACCAGTGATATATCTTTCATCTACACCATTTGAACGCATCTGGCGCCATTTGTAATGGTCAGCACCAAGCCAAACCTGTGTAATATTTTCGAACTTTCTGTCTTCATAGATTTCCTGTGGATTAATATGGCAGTGGTAATCCAATACTGGAGTTACTACTGGAGATGCATAATCATGATACAAATGTTTTGCTGTATCTGTTGTTAAAAGGAAATCTTTGTCCATAAACTTTTTCATTGTTATCGTCCCCATTCTTTCATTAAATGTAATTTTTCAGCAACAATCACTTGCTACTAGCGTTTCATTTCACTTACATAACCACCTTTTTGGTTATGATCTATAATAAGGTTATCAATTTCTTCTTTGTCCATAGATGGCATATCGCCAGGAATTGTATTCTTACCTGCACTTCGCGCATTACCATAAGCCAATGCTCTCTGACAATCCATATCAGAAGATAATAATCCATAAAGAACACCTGCACAATACTGGTCACCACTACCAATACGGTCGATAACTTCAATATTTTTATATGGTTCTTCTTCGTAATATTTATCTTCTTTTGCATTGTAGATTACCGAACCGAAGCTATGCTGTTTTGGACTATGCACAGTTCTTTGAGTCGCAGCTACAATAGAAATTGGATAATCTTCTGTAAAACTCTTTAAAATTTGTTTTAAATCACCTTCTTTTTTGAAGGTTAAACGAGCTGTATCTTCTGAGCAGAAGAAAATATCTACATATGGTAAAATACCTTCGATACATTCTCTTGCTTCTTCACCTGTCCAAAGGTTTCCACGGAAGTTTACGTCAAAAGAAATTAAAACACCATTTTCTTTAAACTTCTTAATCATTTCAATCGCTGTTTCACGACATGTCTGGCTAAGAGCCAATGTGATACCCGATGTATGGAAACATCTTGTATTTGTGTACATCTCTGGATCAATATCACCAAGATGAAGTCTCGTAATAGACGAGTTTGCTCTGTCATATACAACTTGAGGCTTTCTTGGAAAAGCACCCATTTCGTAGTAATACACGCCTAAACGTGCATCTTTTTCATGATCATAAATCAAATAGTCATCACTTACGCCATTAAAACGAACTTTATTGCGAACGAAATCGCCTAATGCAGAATCTGGCAATTTAGTGATAACACCGGTGCGTAAACCGTTTAATGAAACACCACATGCTACGTTAAGTTCTGCACCGCCAATATGCTTTTCAAACATCTTACATTTCGCAATACGTTCATTGCTTTGTGGCGAAAGACGAAGCATAATTTCCCCAAGGGTAAGCAAATCAAATTTCTTATCCATACCTTACTCTCCTAAATAAACAAAAAAACTATTCAGAGCCATTCGCAAAATCGCCTCTACGAGGCTGTCCTTTTGCTCATATTGGCTTTCTCGCCAAAGAAATTTTCGCAAAGGCACAGGCCTATGCAAGCATGACCTATGCCTTTACCGAAAATTGCCTTGTCTCTGAATAGTTACATTATATTAGCCACGCATTTCTTTAACGATTGCTGCTGCTTCAGCTGTTAATTCTTTAATCTTTTCGAAATCACCAGCTTTAATTAAATCACCTGTACACATCCAGCTACCACCACAAGCGATGATTCTGTCATATGCTAAGTAATCTCTAACGTTTGAAGGAGTGATTCCACCTGTTGGCATGAATTTAAGGCTTACATATGGAGCTGCAAGAGCTTTGATCATTTTAAGTCCGCCTGCTGGTTCAGCTGGGAAGAACTTAACTACTTCTAAGCCATTTTCGATACCCTGTTCCATATCAGAAGCGTTAGCTGTACCTGGTGTAATGCAAATGCCTTTTTCTACACAGTATTTAACGATTCTTGGGTTTAAGCCAGGGCTTACGATGAATTCTGCACCAGCTGCTACCGCACGGTCAACCTGTTCAGTTGTGATAACTGTACCAGCACCGAGTAACATATCTGGGAATTTTTCTTTCATGATGCGGATTGATTCTTCAGCAGCATCTGTACGGAATGTAACTTCTGCACATGGAAGACCACCTTCAATAAGAGCTTTTGCTAATGGTTCAGCATCTTTTGCATCGTTGAT
>JAZKYR010000053.1:0-8865 GCA_045612245.1 Agathobacter sp. | reverse complement strand
ACAAACATATATTACTCCTTAAAAAGCCCTCGCCCATTCGGCGAGGGTTTTTCTTAATCCATTTCTTTTTCCATTTCTTCCTGGTATTTTTGTAAAATCAGGTTCGAAAGCTGCTCTCTTGTTGCAGAACTAATTGGATGTGCTATATCGCGATACTCCCCATCACTAGCTTTACGGCTAGGCATTGCGATAAACAATCCTTTTTCACCTTCTATTACTTTAATGTCATGAACTACAAATTCATTTTCTATCGTAATAGAAACAACCGCTTTCATTTTACCTTCTTTTTCTACCCGGCGAATACGTACATCTGTTATCTGCATATAAAAGCCCCCTTTTCTTAGATTATAACACATTTATTTTTTTCGACAACCTTTGGTTTGCAAAACACTGGTTTAGAGTTATAATATAAGCAGTAAGTGATTAAACTATAATTAGAAGGGGACTTTTTATGTATACACTTAATTTTAACGAACCAATACATGTATATTTCATGGGCATCGGCGGTATCAGTATGAGCGGCCTCGCAGAGATCCTTTTAGGAGAAGGATTTACCATCAGTGGTTCTGATATGAAAGAATCAGCCCTTACTACTCAGTTAGAAAATAAGGGGATTAAAATATATTATGGACAGGTAGCAGAAAATATTACACCAGATATCGATTTAGTAGTTTATACTGCTGCAATTCGCGAAGACAACGAAGAGTGGATTGCTGCTAAGGAAGCAAATATTCCTATGCTGACCAGAGCACAGCTTCTTGGACAGATTATGGATAATTATCAGAACTCTATCGCAGTTTCCGGAACCCACGGCAAAACTACCACTACTTCTATGATTAGTCAGGTGCTTTTAGAAGCAGATACTGATCCTACCATCACTGTAGGTGGTATTCTCTCAGCCATCGACGGCAATCTTCGAGTAGGCGAATCCGAAGTATTTATTTCAGAAGCTTGTGAATACACAAACAGTTTCTTAAACTTCCGTCCTAAATACAGCATTATCTTAAATGTTGAAGCAGAACACTTAGACTTCTTTAAGGATTTAGAAGACGTTCGTAACTCTTTCAAAAAATTTGCAGCAAACACGCGCCATGATGGTGCTACTATCATCAACGGCGAAATTGAAGGCTACGAAGAACTTATCGCACACCTTCCACATAAAGTACTTACTTATGGTTTTGACCCTAGATTCGACTTCTATGCAGAAGATATTCGTTTTGATGAAAGAGCTTGTGGTATGTTTACCGCTATGCATGAAGGCAAAGCACTTATGAAGGTTCATTTAAATGTTCCTGGTATGCACAATGTCTCAAATGCATTAGCAACTATTGCACTTGCATATTTGATGGAACTTCCTCAGGATGAAATCGTTATGGGCTTACGTAAATTTGGTGGTGCAAACCGTCGTTTCCAGTATAAAGGAGAAATCAACGGTATCACTGTAATTGATGACTATGCTCATCATCCAACTGAAATTCAGGCAACTTTGGATGCAGCTGCAAACTATGAACACAAACGTCTTGTGCTCGTATTCCAGCCACACACTTATACCAGAACAAAAGCTTTCTTAAATGAGTTCGCAGAAGTATTGTCACAAGTAGATGTTCTTGTACTTGCAGATATTTATGCCGCACGTGAAAAGAACACTATTGGTATTTCTTCGAAAGATTTACTTGCTTTAATAAAAGAAAAAGGCACAGAGGCCTACTATTTCCCTTCTTTTGAAGAGATTGAAAAATTTTTATTAAAAAATTGTATGAACGGCGACCTGTTGATAACTATGGGCGCCGGAAACGTTGTAGAAATCGGCGAATCTTTATTAGGCAACTAGTTATCCACTTTATCCACATTAAAATGGGGGTAATTATCCCATTTTAATGTGGATTTTTTTATCCTTTAAAACCCTTATAAATACGCGATTTTGTACAAGTTGTCCACTTATCCACAATCCCACAAACCCAGTAAAATCAAGGGTTTGTGGGATTTTTTGCTCTTCCCTTTCACACATTCTTGTGCTATAATTTCTCACAGGCTTATGTAGTAGTACACAGAATAGGCATCGTTTTGGAAAGAGGGTTTATTTATGTCAATGATTCAGTTGAAAAGCGACTATCCACACAATCACATTAGTGTGCCACGTGTGTTTATCGATAAATATATGGCAGATGCCAATGGGGAATTTGTTAAAGTATATTTATTTCTATTGCGTTGTATGGGGTCTTCTGCGTCCTCAGACTGCTCTATTTCTGCTATTGCAGATCATTTTAACTATACAGAAAAAGACATTCTTCGCGCACTGAAATATTGGGAAAAAGTAGGAGTACTTAGCATTGAATTGAATGATCGAAGCCAACTCACTGGAGTATGCTTTAAGGACTTAACAGGTGGCGTTCAGCATACAGCAAGTCCTGTTGTGGAAATTGAACCTGCAGATACTCCAACACCAGTCCCAGAAAAGGAGAAGCCTGCTCGCACAAAGAAGGTTGCTACCACAACAACTAAGAAACGTGAATATACACTGGACGAAGTACAGTCTTTCACAAGCAACGATGAAATTTGCGAAGTTTTGTTCATTATCGAAACTTATTTAAAACATCCGCTTAGCTCAACAGAGATGAACACCATCTTCTTCTGGTATGACGGATTGAAATTCCCTTGCGAGTTGATTGAATACCTTGTTGAATACTGTATCACCAATGGACATTCTAGCCTTCGTTACATGGACAAGGTTGCTATGGGCTGGGCAGAAAATGGTATTACTTCTATCGACAAAGCGAAAGAACATGTTTCTATTCGTTCCAAAGCTTACTATAGCATCATGAAAGCTTTTGGTATTAGTGGAAGAAATCTTGCAGATTCTGAAATTACCTTTGTCAATAAATGGTCTAAGGAATTTGCTTTCGATATCGAGATTATTCAGGAAGCCTGCAAACGCACAATCTCTGCAACTCAAAAACCTAGTTTTGAATATGCAGATACCATTTTAACCAATTGGCACAATCAAAATGTACATACCTTAAAGGATATTACTGTTTTGGACGAAGCTTTCAATAAAAACAAGCGAACCTCGGCTCCAACTCAAACCGCAACGGTTAAGCGCAATAAATTCAATAATTTTGAACAGCGCACCTACGATTTTGATAAGCTCGAAAAAATGTTACTTACTTCAACAGCACAGTAAGAACGTTCAAATTTTCGGAGGAATATATGGCACTTTCAAATGCACAGTATGATGAAATCATGCGCGGTTATCAGAGCAGACAGCTCCAGAATCGTTACCTAACACAAGAACGATTAGATAAGGCTTATGCAAAGGTACCACAGTTAAAATCAATAAATGATGAGATTGCAGCTCTATCCGTAGATGCAGCTCGCAAACGTTTAAGCGATGACAGCGCAAGCTACACTCTCCTCAAAAAACAAATAGAAGAATTACGCAATAAAAAAATTACTCTTTTAAAAGATAATGGTTTTGATGAAGAATATTTTGAGCCAGTGTGTACTTGTAAAGATTGCAAAGACACTGGTTATATAAACAGCGAAAAATGTCATTGCTTTAAACAAGAAGTAATTAACGTCGTTTATTCTCAGTCAAACATTAAAAATATTTTATCTCGTGAGAATTTTAATCACTTTTCTTACGAATACTATTCAGACGAGGAAATTAATCCAACCACTGGATTATCCTCTTTAGACACTGCAAAACGCGCTGTAGATGAATGTAAACGTTTTATTGAAGACTTTGACAACAAACCAAAGAATCTCTTCTTTTATGGTAATACAGGCGTTGGAAAGACATTCCTTTCTAATTGTGTTGCAAAAGAATTATTAGAGAAAGGCAATTCTGTTATTTACTTTACAGCCTTTCAATTATTTGATATATTGAGCAAAGGTGTGTTTGACCGCGATGCCGATGCAATCGCTGCACACCAGAATATTTTTGATTGTGATTTATTAATCATTGATGACTTAGGAACTGAATTTGCAAATTCATTTACTACATCTCAGTTATTCTTATGTGTAAATGAACGTTTGTTGCGTCAGAAATCCACTATCATCTCGACAAATTTAAATCTCAACCAGATGATTGATTTATATTCTGAACGTACCTGGTCCAGAATCTCAAGCAATTACACACTCATCAAATTATTTGGTGATGATATTCGCATCCAAAAGAAATTACGCTAATCTTAGCTTAATTTATAAACAATTTTTTTACGGAGGACACCATGCCAAACGACGAAAGAATTTTAGAAACCATCCCAAATGGTATCGTAGGTCTCGTTCCTACTAAAAGCTGCACAGAAATGGGCGCTAAAGTAGACCAGTATCTTACCACTTGGAGAGAACACCGCGAACATGAACATCAGCATGATGCAGCTTTCAAAGATTATCATAAAGATACTTATGTAATCCCTGTATCAACCCCTCGTTTCGGTTCCGGCGAAGCAAAATGTGTAATCAACAAATCCATTCGTGGTCTTGATTTATACATTTTAGTTGACGTAACAAACTGGAGTTTAACTTACAAACTTTGCGGACATGAAAATCGCATGTCTCCAGACGATCACTATGCTGATTTAAAACGTATTATTGCTGCTTGTAGCGGAAAAGCAAGAAGAATCACTGTTATCATGCCTTTCCTTTACGAAAGCCGCCAGCATAAACGTTCATCCCGCGAATCTCTTGACTGTGCTGTAGCACTTCAGGAATTAGTAGAAATGGGCGTAGACAACATTATTACATTTGATGCACATGATCCACGTGTACAGAACGCTATTCCACTTCGTGGTGGATTTGAATCTGTTCGTCCTGTATATCAGTTCCTTAAAGGCATCTTTAGAAATGTAAAAGATTTACAGATTGACCCAGAACACTTAATGGTTATCTCACCTGATGAAGGTGCAACAAGCCGTGCTATTTATATGGCAAATATCTTAGGTGTAGATATGGGTATGTTCTACAAACGCCGTGATTACACAAAGATCGTAGACGGACGTAACCCAATCGTTGCTCACGAATTCTTAGGCCAGGATTTAGACGGAAAAGACGTAATCATTTTAGATGATATGATTTCATCTGGCGAAAGTATGATTGATACAGCTAGAGAATTAAAGAAACGTAATGCAAATCGCATCTTTGTTTGCTCTACATTCGGTCTCTTCACAAATGGTCTTGCTTCTTTCGACAAGGCTTATGAAGAAGGTTTAATCTACCGTGTAGTAACAACAAACTTAACTTATCAGACTCCAGAATTACTTTCTAGAGAATACTACATCAACTGTGATATGAGTAAATACATCGCTTACATCATCGATACATTAAATCATGATGCATCAATCAGCGATTTATTAAATCCATATGACAGATGTCAGAAAGTTATCGAACAGTATAAAGCTGATCCATATAGTTTATAAAATAAAAAGTCCACGGATTTTTCCGTGGACTTTTATCTAATTATTTTCTATCATTTCTTCAAATACTTCTGCAACTACTGGTCTGGAGAAGTAGTATCCCTGAAGATAACAGCCGTTAAACTGTTTTAAAAATTCTACCTGAGACAGAATTTCAACACCTTCTACTACTATATTCAATCCCATGCTCTGCGCCATCTCTATTAACGCTTTTAAGATTAGGCGACTCTTCATTTCCTCTCCATCTAGGAATTTTAAATCCATTTTTATAATATCAAGAGGCATTTCCTTTAACATATTTAACGATGAGTATCCGCTTCCAAAATCATCCATTGCAATTTTAAAGCCTTCTTTTTGCAACTCTCGAATCATATCGTAAATATTTTCAGAGTCCTCTCCACAGATCGATTCTGTGATCTCTAGCTCGATATCCGAAGTATCCAAATTATACTTAGCAATCAATCCCTTTAACTTATTCATAAGTTCATGCCCATAGAAATGAGCTCGTGAAACATTAATCGAAATTGGCACTGTCTTGATTCCTTTTTGTTTCATCTGCGCCTGTAATTTACAGGTCTCTTCCCAGACATAATAATCCAAGTGAATAATGAATCCATTTTTCTCAAACACTTTTATGAATACCCCAGGAGAAATAATTCCCTTCTGTGGATGCTGCCAACGCACCAAAGTCTCTCCTCCAACAATCTTCTCTGTTACAGGATCATACTTCGGCTGAACAACAATATAAAATTGACGTTCCGCTAGCGCTTTTTCCATTTCATTTTCAATTTCCTGCTCCACTAGCATCTGCTTGTGTTCTGTATCGTTATAGAAATGAATATATTCTACATATTTATAATTCTTATCATGTACTGCAAGGAAAGCTCGATCACACATAATATTAATCGGCATTTCTTTATGGTCTTCCACTAGGAAAACTCCGTATACAACACGAATATCCATGTCGTCTAGGAAGGTTTTAAAACTCTTAGGAAAATCAATCTGATCAAATTCGGATTTAGGCATACACATATAATAGTGGTCTGCCATAAATCTTGCAGGAATCATATGATGCTCTTTATCTAGCTTCTGTACCTGTTCCCCGATTTCTTTCAGCAAGCGGTCGCCTACATTCATGCCGTATAGTTCATTCACAATTTTGAAATTTGAAATATCCATTGTTATGATGCACATTTCTTCATCCGCTTCTTGTATTATCTCTCTTGCCATCTCATAGAAATAAGAGCGATTGTATAAGCCTGTCACTTCATCTAACTGAACCTTTTTCTGAAGCAATTCATATTCTTTCTTTTGAATCCTTGCAGCTGTAAGCCTTTGTGTAAACACCGTATAAATTACAAAAACAAGAATTACCAGAACCACTACTACAAACACCCATTGCCAGTTCAGATAAAAGAAATCATCTACTTCTATTGGATAAGGGTGCATCAACAATTCTCTTTTTACAATTTCATTAATTTCGGCATTCGTAGTATGATGAATTGCCTTATTAATAATACTAACAAGTTCTTCCTGACCTTCCTGCGCAACAATGTATACCGCATTTCCATGATCAGAACCTGGAACGACAACCAACTTTTCCGCATATTCCGGTTTTTGCATTAAATAGCTTACTCGATGATTATTCTGGATTACCAGACCTGCTTCCTTGTTAATTAAAGCCTCAAAACAACTTTTTGCATCCTCAAAGTATTGAATTTCGTAGTCCGGATTTTCTTGCTTCAAAAGCGGTTCTAGATACTCTAAATCTCTAGTAATTGCGATTACATTAGAAACATACTTATCCTCCACAAAAGCCGCTTGACGCTTTACATATGCCAAGGACACCTTCGTAATCGGGTTACTAACAATAGTTCCTTCTATACCACGATTAAATTCCATCTCACGCTGTGTACGAAGCAACAAGTATCCATTTGAAAGATATTTCTCATATGTTTCTTCCGAATATTCATTTTCAGCACTTGCTTCTAGCTCAAATTGAATTCCACTCTTTTGGGAAATCAATTTGATAACCTCCGCCCAGATCCCCTTTGTTTCTCCATTTTCCATGTAACAGGATGGCTTTTGATGCTGGAGCATCTTAATCTTCACTGTTCCTACAGACTCAATGAATTCCTGCTCCTCCTTCGAAAATGGTGGGACACTCGAAATAGAACTGTGGCTAAAATAACGTTCCATTAGCGAACTCTCAAAAGTAGGCTCATCAAACATAATCTGTTGAAGAACTTCTTCTACTTCCTGAATCAATGCCACACTATTTTTGTTTGAAATACAATAAAATGCATTCGCCCCCGAAGCATCTATCAACTTCAATTCTGGTGTAGCATATCTACTGGCAATAACCATCAAATCTATTTCATTATTTTCCAATGCACTTATCATCTCATTTTCTTCTTCAAAATAGATGCTTTGGTACTCAATATTTTGTTTTATTGCATATTTTTCAAAATCCTGTGCAGAATAACTATCACGTAACAAACCTATTCGGGTTCCATTCATTGCCTCAAAATCTTGATAGGAAATAGAACTATCAATCTTCGCATACAAAAGTGAGGTCTCATATCCCAATGGAATACTTGAATATAAAAATTCGTTTGCACGTTCCTGAGTATAGTGCGCAGTACAAATTAAATCAATTTCTCCATTGCGCAATTTATCCAAACAACCATGCCAACTATCATCTTTGATATACTCATATTGCCAACCTGTGTACTCAGCTATTTTTTCGAGGTATTCTACCCCATAACCATAGTATCCGCCATTATTCTCCTGAATGAAGCTGGAATTTGCATCATAACCCACTCGAATCACTTTATCATCCGCCTTATAGGACATTGCCCCTACCGGAAGAACAGATAATACAACAGCTATCGCAATAATCAAGCTAATCCCTATACGTTTTTTCTCCTGAAGTCTCTCCTTAAACTTCATAATCCTTCACCTCTTTTGTAAGAGTCGAATCGCGGCTCTATCTTAATTTTGGGTAAAAAAATACCACAATGATAACTTTATATTATCACTGTGGCATTTGTTTTTCTAGCCTTAATATTAAACTAATTCAAGAACTACTTCTAAAGCGCCGTCACCTTTACGCTGACCGATTTTAACGATTCTTGTGTAACCACCGTTACGGTTTACGTATTTTGGTGCGATTTCGTCGAATAATTTTGCAACCATATCAACTTCTGTAGCTTTTTTGCCAGTTCCAGTTTTTACTGTGTAGAGAACTCTAAGCATTTCTCTTCTAGCGTAAAGTCTTGAAGGCATATCTTTTTTGATTGTCTTTTCAACTTCATCATATACAGTAACTTTCTTTCCATCTACAACTTCTTTTACTCTCTTGCCATCTTTGTCTTTACGAGCAACTTTAGCTGTTACAGTAACTTCTTCGAAGTTGTCTTTTTCACGAACTGCCATAGCAATAAGACCT
>JAZKYR010000052.1:0-6236 GCA_045612245.1 Agathobacter sp. | reverse complement strand
CATTGCTTCCTGAACATTGCCAATTTCTAAAGATTTTCTAACTGCTTCAGCAGTTTCCTCTGTGTTCTTTGCTAAATCACCAAGAATCTGAGTAATATTTTCGGTTTCCTGTTTGGTTCTTTCAGAAAGAGTACGGATTTCGTCAGCAACTACAGCAAAACCTCTACCAGCTTCGCCAGCTCGAGCACTTTCGATAGATGCATTTAATGAAAGCAAGTTAGTCTGAGAAGAAATATCCATGATAGTATTTGTAATCTCTTTTACACTTTCTACATTCTGCTGTAAGTGTTTCATGGATTCTGCCACAGTGTCATTTGTCTCGATTAATACTAGTGCTTCATCGCGAAGACTATGTATTTTTTCTAAACTTTCTTTATTTAAAACTTCAGATTCATTTGCGGTTTGAAGCATTACTTCTGCTCGCTCAACAACCTGTTCTAAAAGTTCCTGAATATTCTGAGTCATCATACTCTGATTCTGTATACTATTGGCAGTTGAAATACTTCCACTGCTGATGTTTTCTACAGCTTGATTAACCGTTTTGGAAGATTCCTGTAACTCATTCATAATACCCATAGCCTGATTAGTGCCTGTACGTACTCGATCAGCAATACGAATAATATTTTCCGTCATCTCTTTCTGGTGTTCAGCTTCATACTGGATTTTCGCCATGGAATCTCCATTGAATTTTCTTCCTAAGCTTGCTACGTATGTAAGGATGCACATCATAACTGTTACTGCTAAACCAGCAACGATATTTTGTGTAAATTCATCCCCTTCATATCCATGCCATAAAAATTCTTTGGCAAGAGTAATAACAATATTTTCAATTGATATAATAGCTGTTGAAACCTTGCTAAATTTTGAATCATAACATAAAACTGTTGGAATTAAAGGCATCGCAGCCAAAAATCTCATATAATAGTCTTTGAACGCATAAACAAGCATCGCCATGATAATACTTAGACCAATCATGATATACCAACGCAAACGTTCATTACCACTATCTTTTTTTAAGGTTACAAAACCGATAATCGAAGTTGTAAGCATAACTGCAAACATACTAAACGTATAAAATGCAGTTCTATACCCTGTTAGGAATGAAACGACAACAACGATAAAACTTAGTAAAAAAACTACCGGAGTACTTATGCAAAGAAAAGTATTTACTCTCTTAATTTGAAGAGAACGCTCTGCATATTTGAACTTTTTTTCTTCCATAGTATTTACCCTCACCTTCTGTTGGATTATCTATTCGGCAATTAATTTTGCTTTTAAAACACCTTTACAAGCTGTAGCAAAATCTTCGACAGTCTTCTCTCTCCATTCTTTTTCAGTTGGATAGAAAAGTTCCTGGTAACGTTCTTTGATAATTTCGTTTGTAGTTGCATTATTCGATGGATACCAGTGATTTTGGTTTTCTTCGATGGTATATTTCATAGAAATAATACTATCCAAGAAACTATCCCCAATCGTTCCAAATTCAAAACAAGTAGAGAATAATGCTTTTTTATTTCCTAACTGTTCATTCAGACGGTAATAAAAGTCTGTTGTATCACCAGTAGTTGGATAAAACGCTTCTGAATCATATGCTATGATATTGTTATACCCAAACATTTCCTGTGATTCTTTTTCATTGATAGTTTCAAATACAGAATTGAAAATTACCATGTTGTATCTTGGACCATATCCAGAATGAACATCGATATGTACTACATTTTCATATTCACCTTCTAAGGTCTGTTTAAATACATCTTTCAAATAGGTTGTAGATGCTTCATCTCCATTGCCACCGTAGTATACGCCTTCAGGAGCTTCATATTGGCCACCTAAGAGTGCGTTGGAAATTACATCAGCACCATCTTCGATAACTTCTTTTACTAATGAACCATAGAAGCCAACTTCGTGTCCCATGATATTTCCCATCGCATCCTGTGGTCCGAGGAAGGTATCTACCTTTGGATAATCCTTATTTACAGTTTTATCAAAGGATTCCCAGTCTAAAATAAAGTTTCTATTTAAATCTACATTGTTTTCGTTATATCTACGATGGTACTTCATTCCATAAGGATTTACGTTAGCTACAACTAAAACGCCTGTATTTGCTTTATTAACCTCTGAAGCGTATATTTCTTTCCAAAATACATCCAACATAACAGAACCAATATATCCTTCGATACCATGCACACCTGTGGTAATCACGATAAGATTTGTCTGTTTTTCTGTTGCTGGAATATAAATAGAATCGATATATAAACCATCTTTTTCATCAATTGGATGGCTGCTTAATTCTACTTTGTGTCCCTCTTTTTTAAGAATATCCACAGTATTCATTAAATGTTCTCTTACATCATCATATTCATTAAAGAACACTTCACTGTACTTGTACTCTTTGGCAACTTCTTCTTGTTTATCCAACATTAAAACAATATGTGGACCGAACATTGTAATAAGCAGAACTAGAACTAAAATAATCCCACCAATTTTAATTAATAAATTCTTCTTCATAACATTTATCCCTCATTTGTATGTTTATGCATAAATATACGTATATATTGTACTCCTATCGCATCTATTATTCAATTATTTCTTTTAAGGATTTATAAGTTTTCTTCCTTGTAAGTTCTACAAGACCAAGTTTTGTTACATCGACAAAAGTACAGGTAACAGAATCTTGTTTAATTTGAGTTTTCAATAAAGAAATTAATTCTTCCATATGCTCTTTTGGCTTCATATTTATAAAATCAACAATAATCATACCAGAGATATTGCGAAGCCGAAGCTGTCTTGCTATCTCAATTGCCGCTTCTTTATTAATTTCCAGGATTGCTTTTTCATTTTTTGATATATTCTTACCTGAATTGATGTCAATAACAGTCATAGTTTCCAACTGTTCAATGATGATATTCGCACCAGATTTCAGCCAAACACGTTTTTCGATTAATTTATCTATAGAACCACGGAAGTTATATAAAGTAGCAAGCGAAACCTTATCATCTTTATATAACTTTAAAAGGCCTTTATCCTTTAAATAAGGCAATTTATACTCTATTTCACTAATGATAACTTCTTCATCTGTATAAATGCAATCTAAGGTCTCTAAATCTGCTGATTTTAACTTCTGAATATATGGAGCGTCCGGCTTTTCTAAAATTGTAAAAGCACATTGGTGAGCGGATTTCGTTTTTAGAGAAACAAAACGTGCAACTGTTTCTTCTAAATCCTGCTTTAATTCTTCTTCTGTTGCTTCCAAAGCGTTGGTTCTAATAATCATGCCAAAACTATATTCGCTGGCTCTTTCACCAACATTGGAACTGAGAAAGTCGCTCATCTGGAGATGATTATCTCCTGTAATTTTTTTAGACACTCCTAAAGATGTATTTTCTGTAGTTAAAACACAATATTTTCCGGCTAATGTAAGTTTTGCAGAAACCACTGGATCTTTTGTTTTAATCGCATCTTTTACTACCTGAACAACTATTTCATCTCCGATGGATAAAGCCTTTTTTTCAGATTGTTTTTTTACATATAACGGCGAAATACAGTCTTCTAATGGTAAATAACAAATCTGTGTGGGAGAAATTCGTACAAAGGCAGCATTTATGTTTGGAACAATATTATCAATTCTTGCAACATAAATCCTGTTAAGTAAGGATTCTGCCTCAGAAAAAATCTGGAAATCCACAAAATCACGCTTTTCATCTAGCATAATGTAGGCAAGATGCCTTTTATTCAATTGTTCTTTTAACGCAACTCGCGTGATTGCTAGACAGTTCATGTGATCTCCTATTTTATTACCTCGCCTAAATCTAAAAGCGAAACATATTTCTTAGTCTTTTCATCCACTGCATATACATCTTTTCGATGAATGGCAATAGCTGACTCATTATATTCAAAGCCAAGCTTCTCATAAATTGAAGAAAGTAAAAGTTCTGGCTTGATATTATCCACACTACCAGTAGATACATTAATGTAGAAGGCAGGTTTGCCATTCTGTTCAATTACATCAAAAGCATATACAAGAGGTTTTAAATCCACTTCTCTTTCACTTTTCTTAGTCTTCTTGATAATGGTAAAGGATTTCTGAGAAGTAAAAAGTTCTTCTACTTTTTCTTTCCATTCTTCTATGCTAAATGGTACTTCGTAACCTTCTTTGTAAGAAAGGATATAATCTGCAGCTGCTACGATAGACATGGCTGGTTTAGCATTGTCAGGCAATGCAACATACCCTACGATATCGACACCATCTACCATAGTTGCATTTAAATCTTTCATCATTTCTTCGCTTGATTTGGTGCTATGCACCTCAATATCAAGGTATTCTCCGTCACTGGTAATACCAACACCCAGTGGTGCAGCAAAGGACATAATCTGATGTGGAGAAAAACCCTCTGAATAACGAATGTCCACATCGGCACGACGCATTACCTTCTGGAAATAACGCATCATATCCAGGTGTCCGATGAACTTCATACTGCCCCATTTACGGAATTTAATTCTAATTTTCATAGCAGACACCTCCTCCGAATGTTTTTGCTCCACAACCAGAACAACGCTGACGACAGTTTGGTGTTACTGTTTCGCCAAGGGCAGTTTTCCATTCGCGAAGCATAAATTCTTTTGTTACACCAATATCGATGAAATCCCAAGGGAAAACTTCTGTTTCATAACGTTCACGCTTGTTGTAGAAATCCATATCGATATTACAAGCTTTAAAAGCATCCAGCCATCTTCCGTATTTGAAGAATTCACTCCAAGCATCGTAAATTCCACCATTTTCATAGACGTGTAAAATTGCCTTTGAAAGATGTCTGTCACCACGCGCCAAAATACCTTCTAAAACAGTTACATCTGCTTCGTGCCAGTTATAGCGAAGGCTCTTATGATTAAGCTGTGCTTTCATCGTATCATTTACAATGTGTGCACGGCGTAAATATTCTTCTGGATCCTGCATAGTTGCCCACTGGAATGGTGTAAATGGCTTTGGTACAAAGAAAGAAGTGCTCATCGTAATCTGACATTTGCCTGTACGTTCTTCCTTTGGAATTGTTTCGTAATATAATGCAGCAATCTGGTTTCCAAGTTCTGGAATTGCACGCATATCTTCTTCAGTTTCTGTAGGAAGACCAAGCATGAAGTAAAGTTTTACCTTGTTCCAACCGCCTAAGAAGGCTTCTTTTGAACCATCCATGATATTTTCTACAGTCAAACCTTTGTTGATTACGTTACGCATACGCTGTGAACCCGCTTCTGGAGCAAAAGTAATGCTGCTCTTCTTTACATCCTGCACCTTGCTCATAATATCAAGCGAGAATGCATCGATACGAAGGGATGGTAAAGAAATGTTAATATGCTGCTTTTTGCATTCTTCTAATAAGAAATCCAAAAGTTCTTCTAACTGTTTGTAATCTGATGAACTGAGGGAACTAAGAGAAATCTCTTCATGACCTGTAGCCTTCAACATCTTACGAGCATATTCTTTTAATACTTCAACATCTTTTTCACGGTTTGGACGGTAAATCATACCAGCTTGACAGAAACGACATCCACGAATACAGCCACGCTGAATTTCAAGTACCACTCTGTCCTGTGTAGCCTTAATAAATGGAACAACTGGCTTTTCGGGATAAACGGCAGTATCTAAATCCACCTGAACCTGACGTTTGATAGTTGCTGGAATATCTTCGTATTTAGGAATAAACTGATCAATAGTACCATCTTCTTTATATGTTACATCATAAAGAGAAGGTACATACATTCCTTCGACTTTTGCGATTGCATGAAGAATATCTGCTCGTGTAGCACCGTTTTTCTTCATTTCTTTATACAAGTCTAAGATTGCATCGTACTGAGTTTCGCCTTCGCCAATATAGAAGAAATCAAAGAAATCTGCAATTGGTTCTGGATTGTAAGTACAAGGACCACCACCCATCACGATAGGATGTTCTTCCGTTCTGTCTTTGGCCAGCAACGGAATCTGCGCCAAATCCAATACCTGTAAAATATTGGTATAACACATCTCGTACTGAATTGTGATTCCAAGAAAATCCATATTTTTAATCGGTTCCTGAGATTCTAGGGCAAAGAGTGGAATATTCTCCTCTTTCATAATCTTGTGAAGATCTGGCCATGGAGAATATACACGTTCACACCAAGTATCTTCTCTTTTATTGAACATATCATAAAGAATCTGAATACCAAGATGTGACATACCAATCTCGTACACATCCGGGAAG
>JAZKYR010000051.1:0-1783 GCA_045612245.1 Agathobacter sp. | reverse complement strand
TTCCTTTATTGATTATTTATGTCTGTCAAAGATTTTACAATTTGTACCAGTTTGTCCGTGTGCATAAAGACACCTTCATGATGATTTCTTAGTTTCTCTTATGTGGACAGAATTATAAAATGTCATATGCCATGCAAATGTTTGAGCACTGTTTTTTGTGCGAGTTTTTGCATGACATATCTTCTCAAGAATAAGAAAAAGCTACCCACAAATTTATTTGTAGGTAGCCTGTTTTTATAACGCTAATACTTGGCTAAGATGATCATATTCCTTGTTAATCTCGATAACCAAGCTATTGTCCCCATCCACATTATCTGGATGATAAATTTTAATCAAGTCTTTATAACGCTTCTTTAACGACTGCTGACTAGCAACACCACGGAAGAAAAGCTCTCCCACCTGATTATCTGGGAGTCTTGCATAAGATCGTGCTTGGAATTCTTCCACACGATTGTAAAATGCTTTTTTCTTCTCTATCTCTTCTTTCTCTGCAGCTAGCTTGCTCAATTCCGCTTCTAATATCTGAAGCTTCATTTCAAACAATGACTTCTGCTGCTCTAATCTTCGGTCTTCAATCTCCACTTTCCTGAAAAATTCCTTTTTTTCCAAGTCAAGATTACGTCTCTGCTCTTCTAACTCTTTGCGTTCTTCAACGAGTGTCATGACACAATCCTTTCATATGAATCCAACGATAGGGTTCTAAAATCACTACTGATATATGCTATATCGGCAGATATCCCTACAAACAATAGTATCTTTTCAAAAATTTTTCAATATTTAGTCAAACAATGAAGTTATGATACTATATTTTGTATTGCAAGTCCATAGTCAAATTATACGAAGTTTTATAAATTCGACCACATGGCTTTGTAAAGGCTGTCGCAAATACAATTTTGTGGGTAGCTTTTATTTTAGTTTTTTGAGAATTATGTCACGTGTTAATGGGATGTAAATTCTTCACGATAATATAAAAAAGCTGCCCACAAAATTGTATTTGTAGACAGCCTTATAAATTCATATGGTCGAATTATAAATCATCTAATGATTCCTTGATTTTATCCATGAATCCTTTTTTCTTCTTGTCTGTAGAAGCACCGCCTTCTCTTGTAAGAGAGCCGCCTGTAAGCTCATCAAATTTACGAAGCGCTTCCTTTGCTTCTCTACTTAAATTCTTAGGTGTTTCCACCACGAGTGTAACATAATGGTCTCCACGAACCTCTTTGTTTCGTACGGATGGTACACCTTTACCGCGAAGGCGGATACGTGTACCAGACTGAGTGCCTGGATTTACAGTGTAGATGATATCTCCATCAACTGTCTTGATACGTACATCTCCACCTAAAGCAGCAATAGCATAAGTAATGTTTGCATCAGAGAAAATATTCATATCCTGACGTTCAAACTGTGAACTTCTAGACACCACTACTTCTACTAATAAGTCTCCACGTGGACCACCATTAATACCTGGTTCACCGAATTCACGCACACGTACACACTGTCCGTTATCAATACCCGCTGGGATTTCTACTGTTTTCTTTACTTTCTTTACAATGTATCCGCTACCATAGCAATCGCTACAGCGTTCTTTTACAATCTTTCCAGTACCGTTACAGTCAGGACAAGTAGTTACATTCTGCATCATACCAAATAAGGTCTGCTGGTTCATAACTACCTTACCTTTACCACCACACTTTGGACAGGTTTCTGGGGATGTACCTGGTTTTGCACCATTTCCGCCACAAGTCTTACAGGTTTCTTTGTAGTTGAATTCGATTTCTTTTTC
>JAZKYR010000050.1:0-2265 GCA_045612245.1 Agathobacter sp. | reverse complement strand
GGAGACCTGAAAAAGCTATGGGTATTAACAAACCAGGTTTCGTTGATTACTGTGCAAAACTATCAGAAGTTTCAGGCGTAACAGTTAACTCTTTCGCTTCATTAGTAGATGCTTTAAGAGTACGTCTTGATTACTTCCATGCAAACGGATGTACAATTTCTGATCACAGCTTAGATTATGTAATGTATGAACCAGCTACAGCAGAAGAAGTAGAAGCAATCGTTGCAAAACGTCTTGCTGGCGAACTTGTTTCAAAAGTAGAAGTTAAGAAATTCGAAACAGCTATCATGATTGAGCTTGGTAAAGAATACCACAAGAAAAACTGGGTAATGCAGCTTCACTATGGTGTAAAACGTGATAACAATAAAGAAAAATTCAATAAACTCGGAGCAGACTGTGGTGTTGACTGTATCTCTAACTACACACCATCAGCAGAAATGGCAGATTTCTTAAATGCATTAGCAGAAACAGAACAGTTACCAAAGACAATTCTTTACTCATTAAACCCAATCGACAATGCAGCAATCGGAACAATCCTTGGATGCTTCCAGGATGCTTCTTGTGTAGGTAAGATCCAGCAGGGTTCTGCATGGTGGTTCAATGATAACAAACAGGGTATGATCGATCAGATGGTTTCTCTTGCAAACCTTGGATTACTTGGAAACTTCATCGGTATGTTAACAGACTCACGTAGTTTCTTATCATACACAAGACATGAATATTTCCGTCGTATCGCTTGTGAACTTATCGGTGGATGGGTAGAAAACGGCGAATATCCAAACGATGAAAAAGCATTAGAAAAGATTGCAAAAGGTCTTGCATACAATAATGCAGTAAGATACTTTGGCTTTGATTTAGAAACTAAATAGAAACGTTTCTATTTAGCCGAGTAGACGGATAAAATAAAGGAGGCACATGCTTGCATGTGACCTCCTTATATTTTTGGATGTATGATTCGGCTAAATGTGTACTAAAATTTACATGCTTTGTGGCTTTTCTGGAATGATGATGGCTGCCACAATGTATGCGAGAAATCCGCCGCCGGCAGCTGCACACAATACTACAACACCAAGTCTAACTAAAGTAGGGTCGAGGCTGAAATAATCTGCAACACCTGAACATACGCCGCAAAGCATTTTGTCAGATGTATTTCTATATAATCTTTTTTCCATTTTTATATCCTCCATAAAATATGTATTAAAAATATGACTATTTGATGAGATTATAATATATGAATTTTATAGAAAATACAAGGCGAAGACACTAACAAGTAAAAATTTGACTGTAAGATGTAATGTTAACATACATTGCTTGTGGCAACGAAGATGTGGTATGTATAATAAAGGCACAGAAAAAGAAAGTTACAGGAGTGAAAAAGGAGGTTGCATGCTAGCATGCACCTCCTTTATTTTTACTCATTTACTTGGCTAAAACGTTATAACTTAGAATATCCAAATGGATTTGCGAGTGCATCTACAGCCTGTCCGTTTTTACACATTGGACATTCGTCTGCTGAACAGTTGCGATAGTCTGGTAAATCCTTTACAGAGAATAATGAGTAAATTGGTTTGCCGAAACATGTAGTACCTACACTGAATACGCTACAAATACCTCTTACTTTTGCACCATAATATTTGATTGCTTCTGCTGTTTTAGCGATTGTTTGTCCGGTAGCGGCAGTAGCAACTAAGATAATAACGTTCTTTCCTTCGAACATTGGTTTTAAATTATCGCGGACTACATATTGTCCGGAAGAACTTAATTCTGTAGAGATTACATTGATAGCTTGGTAACTATTAACGTTAACAAATCCACTCTTTGTTAATTCGTCTGCAAGATATGCACCGATAACCATGGTGCCTTCCATACAAACGATTGTATCGACTACGGTTGTAGGTGGGATTTTCTTGGCAAATTCTATAGCAGCAGCACGAGATTCGTGTGTACGGCTTTTGATAGCAGTCATATCCAGATAGTAGTTGGAATGAGCGGTTGGAGTAATAAAGTGTCCAGGAATTGCTCTTAAGTGAACATCTGGATTTTCTTTCATTGTAATTAGTAATCTTTCCTGCATAATTTTCGTCCCCCTTTTGTTGGATAAATTGTCCAACAATTATATAAATATATTATAAAGTGTTGTGCAATATTATGCAAGAAGTATTTAAAGTTGTATAATGATTTAGCCAAGTAGGCTCGCGGTTCGGCTAAACGCCAAATCATTCGTCTGAAAATAAAAGGAGGTCACATGCGAGCATGTGCCTCCTT
>JAZKYR010000049.1:0-4890 GCA_045612245.1 Agathobacter sp. | reverse complement strand
GCTCTTAGCGCTAGAGAGTATTCCACCTCGTACTACTTTTGCAAGCATCTTATTTTCCACATCTACCTGCAACAAAAGCTTTCCATCATCCAACAAAATCTCATCGCCCACTTGAAGAACTTCTAAGATTTCTTCTGGCATAGGAATCATGGAAAGTGAAATTGTTTCATACTCTTTTAATTCCATTGCTTCTTGAAGTTTCCCCACTCGAAGTTCTGGACCTTGCATATCCATCAATATCTGAGGCTGTACACCTTTTTGTTTCGCCACTTTCTGATAGGCTTTGATATAATCTTCACTTGCAGACAGGGTCGTATGCGACAGGTTTAGTCTCATGCCGGTCATTCCTTCTGCTATCATCTGCTGCAATATTTCTTCAGACGCACATGCTGGTCCAAATGTTCCAAAAATTTCTGTTCTCATATTGGAATTTCCTTTTCATAAATATAGATTCCAACAATATCTTAACAAAATTCAGACGCTTTTCCAATCTATGTTTTCTTGAAGTTTTATTTTATTCGCAGTATAATGTGTTTTGGAGTTTAAACAGAATGAGGAGATTATTATGAATACATTAAAAAAAGCTTATTGTAGAACTTTTCAGGCAGGCTTCCGTCTGGCAATGCCTTTCATGCCTTATCGTGAACCAGGTATTTTAAACAGCGTTGCGGAAGTTGAACCATTGTTAAAAAAATTAGGAGTAAAATCTGTCCTTTTAGTAACAGATAAAATGCTTCGTCAGTTTGGTGCAACAGCAAACTTGGAGAAGATTCTTGCAGACGCGGATATTAAATGCGTAGTATACGATGAAACTTGTCCTAACCCTACTGTGAACAACGTAGAAGCAGCTCGAGAACTTTATGTAAATGGAAACTGTGAAGCTCTTATCGCTTTTGGTGGTGGTTCTTCTATGGACTGCGCAAAAGCTGTTGGAGCTAGAATCGCTTATCCAAATAGAACTGTAAATCAGATGAAGGGACTTCTTAAGGTACTAAGAAAAATCCCAACTCTCATTGCTGTTCCTACTACAGCCGGTACAGGTAGCGAAGTTACAATTACTTCTGTAATCACCAATAGTGAAATCAAACACAAATATACCATGAACAGCTTTCCATTGATTCCAGCGTATGCTGTTTTAGATCCTGAAGTGACACTTACACTTCCACCACATTTAACTGCTACAACTGGTATGGATGCTTTGACACATGCAGTTGAAGCTTATATCGGTGGCTCTACTACAAAAGAAACTCGTGCCTATGCACTTGAAGCAGTAAAGCTTATTTTTGAGAATTTAGAAACTGCTTACAAAGATGGGAAAAATGAAATTGCTCGTCGTAATATGCTCCGTGCCGCTTACATTGCCGGAATCGCATTTTCAAAATCTTATGTAGGATATGTACATGCTGTAGCACATACTTTAGGCGGACAGTATAACATTCCTCACGGCCTTGCAAATGCAGTTCTTATGCCTATGGTTTTAGATGAGTACGGCGAAAGTGCTTACGAAAAATTACACCAGCTTGCCGTTGCGGCAGGCATTGCAAAAGAAACAGATGATGTTGCAGAAAGTGCAAAGAAGTTTATTCAGGAAATCCGCGATATGAATGAACGTATGAATATTCCAACTGGATTTACAAACATTGAGGTTGCTGATATTCCAATGATGGCAGACCATGCGGATGCAGAAGCTAATCCTCTCTATCCTGTTCCAAAACTTATGGATGCAAAAGAATTAGAGAAAATTTACTACACAGCAATTATTTCAGAATAAGATAAATCCACTTGTGATTGATTTACTCTTTCACAAGTGGATATATTTTTTATTTTCTTTCCAGGAAGTCTTTTAAGTTTTCCATAGGAATAGGCTTAGAATATTTATATCCTTGTAGATATTGTGCATTCATATTGATACACTGTGTTTCATCTCGTTCATCCTCTACACCTTCGAAAAGAATCTGGTATTCTGCCTTTTTGAAAATTTCAGAGAAGCTTCCTACCATAAATTTAGACTCTTCGGTCTTGCCTGCCAGGATTGTAAGCGATCGGTCGAATTTGATGATGTCGATAGGTAAGCCAATCAATCTTTCGAAGTTTGAATAACCTGTACCAAAATCATCCAGATAGAACTTAATTCCCAATACCTGTAATCGATCCAACACGCTCTTCATTTTTAAGAAGTCTTTTTCGTTTCGTGTCTCAGTTATCTCAATTGCAATCTTATTAAAATCTACTCCGTTTTGTTTTATGATATCAATTACGTCATCACAGAAAGTATCCAAATGAAGTTCCTGTACCGAGAAGTTTACGGATACACGTTCTATTTCATATCCTTCTTCTTCCATTGTCTTAATATTTTGACAGGTTTTATTTAAAATAATTTTACTCAGTGCATGAATAAAATTTTCGCTTTCTGCTACAGGGATAAACTGGTCAGGGAAGACCATTCCTACCTCAGGAATCTCCAATCTCATCAATGCTTCTGCAGTAGTAAATTTACCAGTCGCAATATTTAATACTGGCTGACAAAATACCTTAACTCGGTAATCATTTAAATTACCTTTTCTATCGATATCTTCTAAATTCAAACGAATAAATTTGTATTTTAAGAAATCAGATAAGAAATCGCCATCACACTTTTTCGCGATGTTCATTGGAATACGGTCTTCAATATATTTACAATAAGAAATATATTCTTTTGCATTCAGCAGATATCCATTGCTGTCCATGATAATAATCTGATATTCATTCTGATTTCTCTCTTTATCAAATTCTAAGAACATCTTATCAAGAATCTGCTGTTCATTTTTATTTTTCTCTCTGTGATAAACGAGTACCATGCGGTTGTCTCGTAAACGGAAACAACAAGAGCCTTCGAAAAAGCTGTCATTTCTTCTTAAAAATCTCTCAGAAAATTTCTGTAACTCATCTCGTGAAATTGTAGGTAATGAAAGGAAAATCATAGTAAATGATTTTTCTCTATTTTCTTCTACATATTCCTCAAATGCATAGTAATCCAATGTACCCGTTTTTACATCATAAGAGTTGTAATGGAATAAGAACAGTACCATGATAACCGGGAAGGTAAAGCTTACTACCGTATAAGCCGTCTGCTCAAATTCTGCCTGATATGCCATGATACCTACCGCTACTGCAATAACAGCCCAAATACAACGGTACATCTTTGGAAGAAATTTCTTTCTGTATTTTATCAGCAAGGTTGCTGTAATAATCGAATAATAAATATATCCAAAACGGAATGGATCAAAATAATAATTCTGATGTAAAACAATATTTTCGTCTACATAGGTTCCAATTTTAAAGAATGGGCCAAGAAATTCAACAAGCACATATAAAATGCCACCACCAAATACCCATCGATTCAATTTCTTTGCGCGGTGTTCTTCCATTTCCACAAGATTTCTAATATATACGCAACAACAAACGTATACGCCCATCATCGCGGTATAACAAATACCCCTGCAAATATATAATCGAATAATATTTTCTGGTCTTAAAAGAAAAACCATATAATGGTATACAATACTTGTAACACCTGAAATCGCAATCAGTATATTCGCAAATTTAAAGATTCCCAAATTTGCTTTTTTTGCCATATAAGTAGATCTTAAAAGAAAATGTACTACAACACTCAACAGTATCGCAATAATATCTCCCTGCACTACATATTTATAATCAAATAATACGTCTCCCATATTTTTTCTCCAACAATATTGACAATTTATCCCATTGTTACTCTTTTAACATTCTACAACTTCCAACAAAAGCTTTCAATCCTTTATTTGCATAAATCCAACAAAGGGTCTAAAATAAAACTGTAGAATTGTTTTTAAGGGAGGGATTTACATGACAGAAGTACGTATCGGTATCGTTGGAATGGGTGTACAGGGCAGCCTCTATGCGAATATTCTTACAGGTACCTCAATTCCATATATGCCACCAATCAAAAAACCAGAAGGACTTGTGCTCACCGCGGTAAGCAGTCGTTCGGAGCAGGCCAAAGAATTTGCCTCTCATCTGGAGGATGTAACCTATTTTAGTGATTGGCATGCGATGATAGATTCGGATTTATGCGATGCGATTATCATTACTGTTCCACATTACTTACATCACGAAGTAGCTATCTATGCATTAGAAGCAGGCAAACATGTACTCTGTGAAAAACCAGCTGACGTACGTGCCTCAGACGTAGAAAAAATGATTGCTGCAAGAGATTCGTCTAAAGAACATGGTCTAAATGGCGGACTCGCTCTTGCGACATTATTTAACCAACGCACCAATCCTCTGTTTCGTCGCTTAAAGAAAATCATCTGGACTGGTGAGTTAGGCGAAATGCGCCGTGTAAACTGGATTTGTAACAACTGGTGGCGACCAGATAGTTATTACAAGTCAAACAACTGGCGTGCAACTTGGGCTGGCGAAGGTGGTGGCATTACCGTAAACCAGATTCCACATCAACTAGATTTATTAAATATGCTTTGTGGAATTCCTTCCAAAGTATATAGCATCAATCGTTATGGGGCCCATCGCGATATCCATGTAGAAAATGACGTAACTATCAGCTTGGAATATCCAAATGGTGCAACCGGTGTTTTCATCGCCTGCACACATGATCCACTTGGAACGGATCGTTTGGAACTTGATTTTAATAAAGGAAAGATTGTCGTGGAAAATAGTACTCTGGCAACCATTTATCGCTTTAATCAAAGCGAGGAAGAGTGGAATGAAAACTTATCTATGCGAGACCTCATGATGATGCGTCAAAATCCAGATAATCTGTATCAGACAGAGGAAATAAAAGTAGCTGCTACTTATGGCACGGAATATGTGGATATTTTTGAAAACTTCGCCAACCATATCTTAACAGGCGAA
>JAZKYR010000048.1:0-27384 GCA_045612245.1 Agathobacter sp. | reverse complement strand
ATATGCAACAATAATCTTTCCAAGACGAACCTAAAGATCAGCCATATCATCAGCTAAACAAAGAATAGCCATGATTTCAGATGCTACGGTAATAACGAAATGATCTTCACGAACCATACCGTCCATCTTATTTCCAAGACCTACAACAACATTACGCAGAACACGATCATTCATATCAAGACATCTTTTCCAAACAATTTGTCTTGGATCAATTCCAAGTTCATTTCCCTGCTGAATATGATTATCCAATAATGCTGCAAGTAAATTATTTGCAGATGTAATTGCATGGAAATCGCCTGTAAAATGAAGATTTAAATCTTCCATAGGAACAACCTGAGCATATCCACCACCAGCAGCTCCACCTTTTACACCAAAACATGGTCCTAAAGATGGCTCACGAAGAGCAATAAGTGCTCTCTTTCCTAATTTACCAAATGCCTGTCCAAGACCAACACTGGTAGTAGTTTTTCCTTCTCCAGCTGGAGTTGGATTAATCGCTGTTACAAGAATTAATTTACCATTTGGATTATTCTTTGAACGCTCCATTAATTCATCAGATAATTTAGCTTTATACTTTCCATATAATTCTAAATCATCTTCCAAAATACCAATAGATGCTGCAACATCTTTAATTGGCTGCAATTTCGCTTCCTGTGCAATCTGAATGTCTGTTTTCATGGTTTCCTCCATAATTATGTATTATTTATTGTAAATTTAATTGTACACCTTTAATAACTTTCGTCAATAAAAGTTTCAAATTCTTCTGGACTCATCAGGACTTTTCTAGGTTTAGTCCCCTCTTCTGGTCCTACTATGCCCGCTTCTTCCAACTGGTCCATAATACGTGCTGCACGGTTAAAACCAACCTTTAAATATCTCTGCAACATTCCAATAGACGCCTTTTCTTTATCAATAATTATTTTAGCAGCTTCAAGGAAGTATGAGTCTCTTCCATCTCCCCCGCCATCCATATCTGAAATAGATACAGAATTATTGTTAGATGTATCCATATTTTCAAGCTTCTGCTGTACATCAGCATTATAACTTGCAGCACCATTGTTTTCTGTAATAAACTTAACAACTTCAGCCACTTCTTTATCTGATACAAATGCCCCCTGTACTCGAATTGGCTTTGGTACACCTTGTGGATTGAAAAGCATATCACCTTTTCCTAACAACTTCTCTGCACCGTTCATATCCAAAATCGTACGAGAGTCAACACCAGATGTAACTGCAAAAGCAATACGACTTGGCATATTCGCTTTAATAAGACCAGTAATAACATTTACCGATGGTCTTTGTGTTGCGATAATAAGGTGAATACCGCAAGCACGTGCCAACTGAGCCAAACGACAAATCGCTTCTTCTACATCATTCGATGCAACCATCATAAGATCCGCTAACTCGTCTACAATAATGACAATCTGTGGCATCTTCTTAGGCGCTTCCTGTCCTTCAGGAACCTGAACAGAATCTACTCTGGAATTATATCCATGAATATCTCTTACACCGATTTCGGCAAATTTATTATATCGCTCTGTCATCTCTGCAACTGCCCAGTGAAGCGCTCCAGCCGCTTTTTTAGGATCCGTTACAACAGGAATCATAAGGTGTGGAATTCCATTATATACACTAAGTTCAACAACCTTAGGGTCAATCATAATGAGTTTTACATCCTTAGGATCTGCTTTGTATAAAATACTCATAATAATAGTATTGATACAAACCGATTTACCAGAACCTGTTGCACCAGCGATAAGCATATGGGGCATTTTAGCGATATCTGCCACTTTCGTCTGTCCCGAAATATCTTTACCAACCGCAAATGTAATCTTCGATGCAGAATTTTTAAACTCTGCAGATTCCAATAAATCTCTAAAGGATACCATAACATTTTCCGCATTTGGAACTTCAATACCAACTGCAGCTTTTCCAGGAATCGGAGCTTCAATACGAATATCTGCCGCTGCAAGATTAAGCTTAATATCATCTGCAAGGTTTACAATCTTACTTACCTTTACACCCATTTCTGGCTGAATCTCATATCGTGTAACCGATGGACCACAACTAATATCTGTAACTGTAACATTTACACCAAAAGTTTTTAATGTCTGTTCAAGTTTCTGAGCTGTTTCACGTAACTGAGTCTGAGTATTACCAGATCTACGATTATCTCCTGGTTTTAAAAGAGATAATGGTGGAAATACATATGGTTTTTCCTTGGCTGTCTGTTCTGCAATAATTTCATTCGCTACATTATCAACAGCCTTTTCGATTTCCTCTATGCTCGATCTGGTTTTTCGTGTAGTACGTTCTACAACAGCAGGTTCCTCAGCAATCTCATCCTCTTGAACGAAATCACCTACAATATTTGGCGTACTGAAAACCTCACCATTTGAGGAAAGACTTGTTTTCTTTTCTTCACGAACATTTGGAAGAACTAATTGTTCTGCTTGTAATTCACCCATTTCATCACTCATAGGCAAATCATTTTTAGCAGAAAGTTTTGTATCACTAGATACACCCGAAACTTTATTATCTATTCTTCGTGTACGTTCTTCATCTCGAATACGTTTAAACTCTTGATAACGTTCATTACTTTCTTTCGCAGATGCATATACTTTCTGTCCACCATCTTTAAATCCCTGAATTGCAGATTTACCAGTAATAAGAACTATACAGACGATTAACGAAATAATATTGATGATATATGTACCAGCCACGCCAAACGCCTGACTGATATAATAGGCTAAAACACCACCAATAAATCCACCACCGAATTTATTTTCAGCACAATAAATATAAGATTCCACAGGAGTCATAATTGTATCTCCAGATGTAATCAATGTCATACCCATACAAATAAATAAAGTCAATGCGATCACTGCACCAAGCTTAACCATCGCAAACATATTTTCTTTATTTGAAATTCCAAAAAATGTGCCTACAATTAATAAAATTGGGAAAACATATGCAACGATACCAAAAATGCCAAACAAAAATCCACTTACAGCATTTCCAACAATTCCACCTAGCCCAAAGTTACTAATAAATAATAATGCAGCGATTGCAATAATTCCCCAAAGAATAATTTCCATGCGAAATGCTTCTGCTTTTCTTATATCTTCCGCTTTTGGTTTATTTGATTTTCTTTTTGAAGAAGATGTTCTTCTTTTTGTTGCCATGAAACAACCTCCATACTTTCTAAGGCATAGTATGCCAAGTATCATTATAATACCACATTTTGATTAACTTGTCATTAAAAAGCAACAAAAATACTAGATTTAGTTCTTAATCAATTCTTTTAATTTTCGAAACGCTTCTGCTATACCACCAATTTCATTTATTAAGCCAACATCAACTGCTTCTTTTCCCACCAAAATCGTCCCAACATCCTTTGTAAGCATCTGTGTATTCATCATAAGCTCTTCAATTTTTTCATAATTTGCATCACAATGTGTTGTTATAAAATGAATGATTCTGTCTTGCATGCGTTTAAAATAATCATATGTTGCAGGTGCCCCTATTACAGTACCACTCATACGAACCGGATGAATCACCATTGTTCCACTAGGTACTATCATGGAATAATCTGTAGAAACCGCAAGAGGAACTCCAATCGAATGACTTCCACCTAATACAAGTGATACTGTAGGCTTACTTAAAGAAGCAACCATTTCTGCAATGGCAAGACCGCTTTCTACATCCCCACCTACGGTATTGATTATTAGAAGTACTCCATCAATGTTTTTATCATCTTCTATTTCTGCTAATTTCGGAAGCACATGTTCATATTTCGTTGTTTTTGAGTTTGACGGCAAACACTCATGCCCTTCTATTTCTCCAATAATTGAAATTAAATATATTGTTACCTCTTCATCTTTTATAACGCTCTGACCGTATTCCTTTAAATCGTCCTCTCGCATCAAAACACTCTCCTATACAATAAAAATAAGGGTATCCATACGGACACCCTTACTATTATTTACTATTATTTGATTTTTATTCTCCAAGAAGATATCTGTATAAGCCTTCATAACGGAATTTTGAAGCATTCCAAGAGAAGTCTTTTGTGATACCTCTATCAACCATCTGATTCCACTGACGTTTGTTGTCATAGAATACATGTTTTGCATAGTTGATAACATAAAGCATATCATCTGCATTGTAATCCTGGAATGAGAAACCATCTCCAGTATTTTCAAATTCATTATATGGAATTACAGTATCTTTTAAACCACCTGTTTCACGTACAATTGGAACTGTACCATGACGGAAAGAAATAAGCTGTGTAAGACCACATGGCTCAAATCTAGATGGCATCAAGAATGCATCTGCAGCTGCATAAAGTTTACGTGCTAATTCATCATTGTAGCAGATATTTGCAGAAACACGATCTGGATATTTCCATGCATAATGACGGAACATATTTTCATACTGTGGTTCACCAGTACCAATAATTACAAACTGTGTATGTTCATCAACGATACCTTCCATTACATGATTGATAAGGTCAAGACCTTTCTGATCTGTTAAACGAGATACAAGCCCAATCATAAATTTCTTCTTATCTACTGCAAGTCCTAAATCCTGCTGTAATTTTTCTTTATTTAACGCTTTTTTCTTTCTCCAGTTTTCAGCATTGTAATTTACATACAATTTAGCATCTGTTTCTGGATTATAATTGGTATAATCAATACCATTTACAATACCCTGCATATCAAAATGACGAGCTGAAAGAAGTCCATCTAATCCTTCACCATATTCTGGTGTCTGAATTTCGTAAGCATAGGTATCACTAACTGTTGTGATGTAATCTGCATATACAAGACCACCTTTTAACATGTTAGCATCCTTCTTAAATTCCAACTTATCAGGAGTAAACAATTCTTTAGGGAAACCTGTAAGCCCCTGCATTGTCTTAACATCCCAAACTCCCTGGAATTTTAAGTTATGAATAGTCATAATTGTCTTCATACCCCAGAAGAACATATCGCCCTGGAATTCATTCTTTAAATATACAGGAATAAGACCTGTCTGCCAGTCATGACAGTGAATAAGATCTGGTCTAAATCCAATAAGCGGAAGCATTGACAATACAGCTTTATCAAAGAAAGTAAATTTCTCAATATCAGTACGGAAATCACCATATGGCTTATCTCCGCTGAAATATTCCTGATTATCAATAAAGTAATATGTAACACCTTCAAATTCATACTGAAGTACACCTACATATTTGTTCTGGATATAAGCACCAGTGCTCATATAGAAATGAGTTACATACTGCATTTGATTACGGAAATATTCAGGAATACAGCTATAGTTTGGCATAACCACGCGTACATCCCACTGCTCCTTATCAAATTCTTTTGGTAAAGCACCACATACGTCTGCAAGACCACCTGTTTTAATAAAAGGTACACATTCAGATGCTGCAAAAAGGATTCGTTTCATATTTACCCCCTCATAAATTATAATTTATTTTATTCTTCCCAGTTATGATATACTTCCTGAACATCGTCATCATCATCAAGAAGATCTAAAATCTTGTTAATATTTTTCAAATCTGTTTCATCTGTAAGTGAAACATAGGTCTGTGGAATCATGCTAACTTCTGCAGAAGCCATCTTAATACCTGCATCTTCTAAAGCTTTGCGAACTTCTTCGAAGTCATCTGGAGTAGTAGTTACTTCAAAACTATCATCCTCTTCTACAAAGTCATCTGCACCAGCATCAAGTGCTATCATCATAAGTTCATCTGCATCCATATCGCATTCTTCTCTATCGATAAGAATCTGTCCTTTTTCATCGAACATATAAGATACACACCCCTGTGTACCAATGCTTCCATTTCCTTTTGTAAATGCATTACGTACGTTTGAAGCTGTACGATTCTTATTATCTGTTAAACATTTTACGATAATCGCTGTACCACTTGGGCCATAGCCTTCATATGTACAATATTCATAGTTTACATTACTTCCTTCACCAGAAGCCTTTTTGATACCTCTTTCAATTGTATCATTAGGCATGTTGTTTGATTTTGCTTTTGCAATAATCTGGGCAAGTTTATAGTTGTTCGCTGGATCAGGTCCACCTTCTTTTACAGCCACTGCAATTTCACGACCAATGATTGTAAAAATCTTACCCTTTGCCGCGTCGTTTTTTTCCTTTTTATGTTTGATATTCGCAAACTTGGAATGTCCTGACATAATTAAAATTCCTCTTTTCTAGTTACTTTTTTAATATTACAATTATACAACTTATTTTATAATCATGCAAGTTTTGTAATACGAACCTCACGAATTATTCTATTTTCTACTTTTAGAATCTCAAAACGATATCCCATTGTCTCTATTGTCTCACAATCATCATCAGTTGGTACTTTTTCTAAAAGTGAAATCACGTATCCATTCAAGGTTTCAAATGCATCTTCCTCAATTGGCAAATCAATGACCTCTAACACATCAGGAAGTTCCGTTAAACCATCAAAAGTATAGCTACCATCCATCTCTACTGAAAATGTCTGTTCTTCCTCGTCATGTTCGTCCTCTATCTCACCAACAATTTCTTCCAGAATATCTTCCATTGCCACCAATCCTGAGGTTTGACCATATTCATCAATCACAATACATATCTGGCTCTTTTGGGACTGCATCTGTTTGAACAAGTTATTGATTTTAATGGTTTCTGTAATAAAATCAACTTCTCGAACCAATCCTGGTATATCTTTTACCGATGTTCGGAAAATTTCGTTTCTTTGGCAAAACAAAAAGGCATCCTTGATAAGCAATACCCCAATAACATTGTCAATATCTCCGTCATAAACTGGAAATCTAGACTTGCCTGTATCATCCACATAGGCAACCATATCATAGAAACTCATATTTCCATCAATGGCCACAATATTTTTTCGGTGTGTCATGATATCTTTGGCCTCTTTGTCCATATACTCAAAAATGTTATGTATCATTTCTGCTTCAGACTCCATAAGCACCCCTTGCTCATGTCCTTCTTTTACCATCGAAATGATTTCTTCTTCAATAACATCATCGTCTTTTTTCTTTCTATATTCCTTTACAAGACTGTCACGACATACAAAAAGTACTGTCACTAAAGCAATTGTAAGTACAATTATAATCCCAATTAATACTGGAATTAAATACGGGTCCATCTTCATTCTCCTTTATTTTTCATAAGTATTACATCAAAAAATCATATCACTAAGCCAATCAATCGTCAAGTTATGTATATAACTCCAAACTGATACCTAGTGCTTTATCTACTTCTTTTAACATTTGATTATCCAAATGACATACTTTGTCCTTTAATCGCTTTTTATCTATCGTTCTTAATTGTTCCAATAGGACAACTGAGTCTTTTGCTAAATCATATTTTTCGCTATCTAACGCAACATGGGTAGGTAGTTTTGCTTTATGCATCTGGGAAGTAATTGCAGCACAAATCACAGTCGGACTATGACGATTCCCAACATCATTTTGCACAATAAGCACAGGTCTAACACCACCCTGTTCAGAACCTATCACTGGTCTTAAATCTGCATAATAGATATCGCCTCTTAAAATCATCCTGTCACACTCCATTTACTAAGTATAGGAGTAGTATTTCCAATTCTAAGAACTATATTCTTTTATTTTTCATAATACACCCTAGGTACCCTAGGCGTAATCAGACATGCAAACTCATAATTGAAACGTTCAGAAATATCACCTAATTCCTCCATGGTAATCCACTCTTTTCCGTCTTGCCCCAATAAAGTAACTGCATCACCTACACGAACACCTTCAATATGAGATACATCAATCATAAACTGGTCCATGCAAATTCTACCGCAAATTGGAGCTTTCTGTCCTCGTACTAAAACATATCCTTTATTCGAAAGACTTCTTGCATATCCATCCCCGTAACCAACAGGAACTGTAGCAATTTTTTTAGTTTCTGGGGTAACATATGTACCACCATAACTAATCTTACGACCCTCTTCTAAATCTTTCACATATGAGATATGGCTTTTTAAAGACATAACTGGCTGTAAGTCCATGTTTGTTTTATTAACGTCTTCAGAAGGCCATAATCCATAAAGTATGATCCCTGCACGAACCATATTCAAATTTGCTTCAGGGATATCTACAATACCCGCACTGTTTGAACAATGCTTAATCGGAATCTTAACACCTTTTTCTTCTAACATATCACACACACTATGGAACAAGTTCATCTGACCAATCGTTGGCTGTTTGTCTGCTTCATCCGCATTTGCAAAATGAGTAAAAATTCCTTCTATCTCAATATTAGGTAATTTTGAAATTTCAAAAATAATATTCGCCGTCTCTTGATTTACTTGGAAACCAATTCTACTCATACCCGTATCAATTTTTATATGGATATGACAAATTTTATTTTTTGCTACAGCAATTTCTGATAGTTTTTTCGCAGTTTCAAAATCACATACACATGGTCGGATATCATTACGAACAATTATATCAAATTGCTCTGCAAAACTTATCCCCAAAATAAGAATCGGTTTTGTTCGTCCATCATCTATAAGAGCCATAGCTTCATCTACTGTTGCTACAGCATATCCCCATAAATATGGAACCGCTTCTATTGCCTTTGCGATAGGCAAAGCTCCATGTCCATAACCATCTGTTTTGATTACTGCTACTATCTTGGTATCTTTATTTATATTTTTATGCATTTCATCTAAGTTGTGTAAGACAGCAGATAAATTAATCCCTGCATATACTCTACTATTCTGCATGATCGATTCCTTTCCAAATCTCTTTTAATGCATCTATTATATCACTTGCCATAATAGAATGTGTACCCATTTTTTCACGAACTAAATCTCCTGCTAATCCATGAATGTATACACCATAAGAAGATGCTTCTATTCCTTTTAATCCTTGTGCAAGCAAAGCACCTATGATTCCAGCCAAAACATCTCCACAACCGCCAGTAGCCATTCCATTATTGCCTGACAAATTTAAAAAACTAAGGCCATATGGATTCGCAGTAACTGTACGAAAATCTTTTAAAACACAAATTAAATCATACATTCTTGCAAAGTCAATTGCAGATTCTACCAAATGACTTTGTATCCAGGAAACTTCATTTCCTGTCAATCTAGAAAACTCTCCCAGATGAGGAGTCATGATATATTCAGTATGCGGAAGAAGTAATGTATCTGTATTTTTCGAAAATATATTTAATGCATCAGCATCCCAAACGACAGGCACGTTTGAAACAGAACGCACATATTCTATAATTTCACAAGCAAGTTCAGATTGCCCTAATCCAGGTCCAATTACAATTGCATCCGCCCAATTAATATCCTCAATCAATTTTCCCTTATTTATTGAAGTATTATAGGTCGTAACTAAAGCCTCTGGAACTGTTTCATGAATTACCGCTTTGTTTTCTTCATGGGTAAACACTTTTACAAGTCCAACTCCACATCGATAAGCTGCTTTTGCTGACATCACAGCAGCTCCAGCCATATTTTTATCTCCTGCAATTACAAGTAACTTTCCAAACGTTCCCTTATTAGAATGTGCTGGACGTTTTGGAAGAATGGATAAATCTTTTCTTTCTAAATATGCCATAGCAGGCTTTTTTTCAAGCCAGCTTTGCTCGGTAATTCCCATATCTACTACATATGTTTTTCCTGCATACTCACATCCTGGCCAAAGTAACTGTCCTAGTTTTTCAAACGAAAAGGTAATTGTATAATCACACTTTATTGCACTTCCCATAACCTGACCATTATCCGCATTGATACCAGAAGGCATATCTACTGCAACTTTAATGCCTTTAATGTGATTTATAGTATCTATAATGTTTGAATATTCTTCATTTAAATTTCTTGACAAACCAATACCAAAGACTGCATCAATTACAAAATCATAATCATTTTCTAATATAATCTGAGTATTATTCTGCAATGGATATTTATATACGGAATAAATTTCTTCCTGTACTTTGTAAGATTGCGAAGTTTCACCACGAGTTTCTAATAAGTCAACTACTTTGCACACCTCTGTATGAATTCCTTTTTCGTTCAACAAACGCGCAATCGCAATCCCATCTGCACCATTGTTTCCCAAACCACAAAATACAATACCTTTCGCAGAAGCAATTAAATTTTTCTCTTTTAAAATGTCACAAAGCCTCCAGACAAAGTGCATCGCAGCCTGTTCCATAAGCACCAATTCTGGTACTTTGAAATAACTTGATGTATTCTGATCTAGAAGCTTCATTTCTTTACCGGTTACAAGATATCTCAAATTGTCTCCTTTTTATCTCCATCATATTTAATATCAAAAATGTTTATGACTTCTGGGCCAAAAACATCGTGGAGATAAGCATAAATCTCTCGATTGTTAATATCTCGGTTCTGTTTACGAATAATATTTTTCTTTAAATCAATTCGAACCTGATTAATCCATTCCTCAATTTCAACGGATTCCGTTTGATTTACACGTATTTTTTCATAAAAATAATCCATAGAGAGCACCATTAGCTCATCATTTGTCTCTCTAATCAAGTGTGGAATATCCATTAATTCTTCTTCACACTCTTCTAATTTTTCATTTATTTCATCCACCAGACGTTTATTCTCGTCTAGTTTCTTTTCTTTGTCGTCCATCCCCTGAACAATTTCATCTAATAATCTGCCTTTTAATCGTTTAAGTTCTTTTAATCGGTTATTCAACCTTCCTTGTTCAGCTAAAAGATTATTCAAATTTGATTCTAATTCTTTAATCTCCTCTGTTTTCCCATGGACAGCAAATAAGCGATGCCACTTCTGATCCAACACCAAAAGAGGTACTGTTTTTCCAATCAAAGCAGACTTAAAATCCTGTCTATCCTTCATAAGAGAATCCTCAAATACTATTTTTATTTTTTACAATATTATAAGACAATTGCATTAAACTATCAGATAAATGTACATTCTCAACTACTACACTATCATCTGCAACATCTAGGTCAACATGCGCAAAGTTCCAAATAGCATGAATTCCAAGTTCTACCAAACGCTGTGCAGTGTTATCCGCACTCTGTTTTGGCATAGTGAGAGCAGCAATGTCTACTTTATGTGTCTGGCAGAATACCTCTAATGCATCCAAAGCATATACTCGAATCCCTCTAATTTCTTTTCCAATCACTTCAGGATTTACGTCAAATAATGCTATTGTACAAAAACCTAAACGTTCAAAACGTCCATAATTCGCAATCGCCTGCCCCAAATTACCAGCACCGATTACAATAATATTGTGTGTTTGATCAAGACCAAGAATTTTACCTATTTCTTCATGCAAAAAGCGCACATTATATCCATATCCCTGCTGACCAAATCCGCCAAAATTATTTAAATCCTGACGAATCTGAGATGCAGTAACTTTCATTAATTTACTTAGTTCATTGGACGATACTCTTTCGACTCCCTGTTCCAGAAGCTCCCCTAAATATCTATAATATCTAGGCATACGTCTTACAACAGCCTGTGAGATTCCTTTTTCCACAATCTCTTCCCCCTGATTATTACTATAACATTGCTTCTAATTCTTCACGAATTGCTTTAATAAATCCTTCACTGTTTAATACAGTTACATCTTTCAATGATGTTATCAGCGCAAGATCCTTTGTCATCTTTCCTGACTCAATTGTATTTACACATGCTTTTTCCAATTTATCAGCGAAATCGCATAAATCTGGAGTATTATCTAACTCTCCACGTTTTCTAAGTGCTCCTGTCCATGCAAAGATAGTTGCAACAGAGTTTGTAGATGTTTCTTCACCTTTTAAATGTTTATAATAATGTCTCTGAACAGTACCATGAGCAGCTTCATATTCAAAATATCCTTCTGGCGATACAAGTACTGAAGTCATCATTGCAAGTGAACCAAATGCGGATGAAATCATATCACTCATTACATCACCATCATAATTCTTACATGCCCAGATATATCCACCTTCAGATTTCACTACACGAGCAACCGCATCATCAATCAAAGTATAGAAATATTCAATCCCTGCTGTTTCAAAGGCTTCTTTATATTCTGCTTCATAAATATCAGCAAATATATCTTTAAAAGTATGATCATATTTTTTAGAAATAGTATCTTTTGTAGCAAACCAAAGATCCTGCTTTGTATCTAATGCATATTTAAAACAGCTATGTGCAAAGCTTTCAATTGAATCTTCAATATTATGCTGTCCTTGAACAATACCTGCTCCTGTAAAATTATGAATCAGCTCTCTCATTTCTGTTCCATCTTCTTTTGTATAAACAAGCTCTACTTTTCCAGGAGCTGGAATCTTCATTTCAGAAGCTTTATATACATCACCGTAGGCATGACGAGCAATTGTAATAGGTTTCTTCCAAGATTTTACATTTGGTTCAATACCTTTTACAAGAATTGGCGCACGGAATACAGTTCCATCTAAAATGGCACGAATCGTTCCATTTGGACTCTTCCACATTTCTTTTAAATTATATTCGGTCATACGAGCAGCATTTGGTGTGATGGTTGCACACTTAACAGCTACACCATATTTCTTTGTTGCATATGCAGAATCAAAAGTAACCTGATCATTTGTACGGTTTCTTTCTTCTAATCCTAAGTCATAGTATTCTGATTTTAAATCAACAAAAGGAATAATAAGTTCATCCTTAATTATCTTCCATAAAATTCTAGTCATTTCATCCCCATCCATTTCAACTAATGGGGTAATCATCTTAATTTTTTCCATATTTAGTACCTCAACAAAAAATATTACAGTTAAAATTTTAACGATTTCACGTAATAAAGTCAATCTTTTTGTAACCATATTTTGTCATTCACATACAATATATTGTAAACATAAATTTTAGGAGGTCACCTATGAGTGATTTAAGTGCAACAAACTGTGGATGTAATGATGGATGCGGATGTGGATTCGGAAATGGCAATTCAATTATTTGGATTATCATTTTATTATGCTGCTGTGGTAATGGTGGCTCAAGCTTTAGCAACAATGGTTGTGGTGGCGACAATAGCTGTCTATGGATCATCCTTCTTCTTCTCTTCTGCGGCGGCGGATGCGGCGGCAATAATGGATGTTTCTAGTGTTAGAAACACAAATGGCGACGGATTTATCCGCCGCCTCTTTTTTTCTTATTTGTATTCGTAGTTTTGTCGTATTTTTGTTTTAAATATTTATCTAAGTCACATTTCTTAGATATTTTCCTGTTTTTTATGCATTCTTCATCTATTTCAAAAAAACTATTTCCATCAATAATCAACTTTCCCATCTTATACTTCCATGTTTTTTATTATTATATGTTTTTTTATCATAAATGAGACTCATCCTTCATAAACTTAAAACAAAAAAGAGTTTTATATGGAACAAGAACAATATGTAACCGAATATGATGGTCTCGTACAAACAAGAGAGCTACAAATGCTAAAATCTCTTTTACCATTTGCAAATATAAGAAGTCAGATGCCTCTTGCCATCTTAATTCAAAGCATGGAATTTCGTAACACACTACAAATTTTTCAAAATAATGCAAATGCACTTTCTGCCTGCTCAATACATAACGAACCCGACAAACGAAATGCCATGATACAAACCCTTCGCAAATTCTGCACTCCAAAAGAGAAAGAAACCATAGATACTTTATTAAACATTATGTGTGTAATGGAAAATTACGATACATTTTCTTCATAAAGGAGGTAGAAAGTGGACTTTCAAGGAATGGACGAAAACAAACTAGAGTTCATTAAAAATTTTGCACAAAAGGAAAAGCCTAAAAACATGAGTGATGCCATGCCCTTCCTTTTAGCAAATATGAATCTCGCTAAAAAACAAAACATTCAGTTTACGAATCCAGAAATTAAATTAATCGCAGAAATTCTTACTAAAGATTTATCACCAGAAGAAAAAGCAAAAATCAATCGAATCATGTCTATGATGTTGAAATAACTAAAATTCTATCAAGAGGGGAACGACTCTTACCCTTACCGTCCGTCCCCTCTAGATATTTCTTTCCTGCAGATTCAAATAAAATATATAAATTATTCTCAAGATATACTATTCCCTCCGAACAAGGGGGAATCTCTATCTTTTCATCATAATTTTCTATATTCTTCGACATATCACCAATAGATTTATATCGCTTAATATATGAAGATTTTTTTCTTCCATAAGATGTACTTAAATATACTTCTCCAATTTCAGAAAAAGCAACACCTTGAACTTTTGAAGGCACTCTAAAAGTTCCAATTGCTCTCAAACTCTTTTCATCTTCTTTATACAAATATCCCATCATAACAGAACGAGACCAGGCAGAATGAGTTGTAACCCATAATTGACCTCGGAAAAATGTGACAGTTGAAGGAATATTTTTTACTGGATATATTTCCATTAAATTTCTAACATCAATTTTTTTCCCTTTCTCTTCAATAATCATACCCTTAATCAATTCATATGAAATCCTTTCTAATGAAAATTTAGAAGAATTACATATCCAAATATTTTTTCCATCATAAGCAATTCCACCCAAATGGCTTCGAGCATCCATCCCAAGTTCAAGCTGTAACTGTCCACTTTTCAGGTCAAAAATCTTTATTACACCATTTTTTTCTCTTATTCCAGAGTATGCGCTAACAAAAACATAATTCTCAACAATACACAATCCTTGCGGATATTCTTCCACATCTAAAAACTCAATCTGTTCTAGAAACCTATAGTCTTTTTCCAAAAGACTTACCTCTTTTTTCATCCTACCCTGTTTCTTAAAAGTAAGATACTTATAATTTAATACATTTGAATAATTGTCAATTTTAACCATGTTCCCCCAAATAACAGAAGAGCCTGAGGATAATCTCTTATCCTCAGGCATTTCCTTTTCTTGTTTTGATATAGTCGATAGTCCTAAAATCACTACCATACTAAAAATACATATCAGATTATTCTTCGATTTCCTCAAGTTCACTAGCTCTTTCTTCAATCTGCTTCTTAGCAACTTCTTCTGGAGCCTGTTCATATCTTGCAAATTCATAAGAGAATGTACCACTACCACTTGTCATGGAACGAAGCTGAGTGTTGTATCCGTACAACTCGAGATTTGGAATATCAGCAACGATTTCAGTGTTGCCATTTCCTACAGGGTTCATACCCATTACACGACCACGTCTCTTATTTAAATCACCCATGATGTCACCAGTATATTCATCCGGAACAACAACTTTGAGTGTAGAAATAGGCTCTAATAATACAGGTGAAGCTTCCATAAAACCTTTCTTGAATGCCTGAGCAGCTGCAACCTTGAATGCCATTTCTGAAGAGTCTACTGGATGATATGAACCATCATATAATACAGCTTTAACCCCGATAACTGGATATGCAGCAACTGGTCCCTTCTTAACTGATTCAGCGATACCTTTTTCTACTGCTGGGAAGTAGTTCTTTGGTACTGCACCACCAACTACACACTGGTCAAATACATATGGTGTATCTTCACCAGATGGTTCGAATGTCATCTTAACATGACCATACTGTCCATGTCCACCAGACTGTTTTTTGTATTTATACTCAACGTCTGATTTCTTACGTAAGGTTTCGCGGAATGCAACCTTTGGTTTAGAAAGTTCGATTTCAACTTTATATTTTTCAGCTAATGTGTTACCAACAACTTCAAGATGCTGATCACCCATACCATATAATAAAGTCTGTCCATTTTCAGCGTCATTTACATTCATAAGTGTCAAATCTTCCATTAACACTTTCTGTAAAGCCTGGGAAATCTTGTCTTCATCACCTTTATTCTTTGCTTTATATCTCATAGCTGTATATGGTTTAGACATCTGTGTACGGATATAAGCGATTGGGTTATTCTTAGCAGATAAAGTATCTGTTGTAAGAGTTTTCTGTAATTTTGCTAAAGCACCGATATCACCAGCATGTAATTCTGTAACTTCTTCCGCTTTGTTGCCACGCATTACATATAAGTGACCTGTTTTTTCTTCACATTCTCTATGATAGTTGTATAAAACATCATCTGCTTTTAATACACCAGAATTTACTTTGATTAATGAGTATTTTCCGATATATGGGTCAACGATTGTCTTAAATACATATGCAGATTTTGCTTTTGCAAAGTCATAGTCAGCATTAAATACTTCGTTATTTACAGTATTAATACCAGCTACTTTTCTCTTATCTGGACTTGGTAAGTATTTTACGATATCTGCCATAAGTGTATACATACCACGAGCCATTGTATTGGATCCCATAAGTACAGGAACCATAGAACAATCACCAACATTTACACGAAGCGCAGAACGGATTTCGTCTTCTGAGAATTCGTCTCCATCGAAGTAACGTTCCATAAATTCTTCACTTGTTTCAGCAACTGATTCTAATAATGCTTCTCTACAAAGTTCAAGATTTTCTTTTGAATAATCTGGAACCTCAAATTTATCTACTGTTCCTTTATCATTCCAACGTTTTGCTGTCTGCTGAACTACATTTACATAGCCTACAAACTGTTCATTTTCACGAATTGGCAAATGGAAAGGAGCAATTTTCTTTCCATATAATTCCTGTAAGTCAGCAACTACCTGTCTGTAACTTGCATTGTCGATATCCATTTCTGTTACAAAAAAGATTCTTGGTAATTTATATTTTTCACAAATTTCCCAAGCACGCTTTGTGCCAGTCTGAACTCCGGCTTTACCTGATACTACGATAATCGCTGCATCAGCAACAGATGCTGCCTCTTCTACTTCTCCAACAAAATCAAAAGAACCTGGTGTATCAAGAATATTAACTTTTACATCACCCCAAGGAATTGGCACTAAAGAAGTATGGATAGAAATGTTACGTTTAATCTCCTCTTTATCGTAATCGCTGATAGTATTTCCGTCTGCAACAGTTCCCATTCTGTTAGTCATACCAGCAAGATAAGCCATAGCTTCTACTAATGAAGTTTTACCACTTCCCGCGTGTCCTAAAAGAACCACGTTTCTAATTTTGTCTGTTGTGTAAACATTCATTTAAAAAACCCTCCCAAAAATAAGTATGGATTTATTTTACTATTTTTTTATAGATTTCACAACTATTTTTTGTATTTTTTGCATAAGATTTTTAAATTTTCTGACTCTTTTAAACAATATATACAATTGTAAAAATAAAATTTCAAAAAACATCTTCCCGTAAGCAAGGAAATAAGGTAAAATACGTTGTATATTCTCTTGTTTAGGAGGAAAAATTATGAAATTAAACAAGATTGGCTTCATTGGCCTCGGTCTTATCGGCGGGTCAATTGCAAAGAAAATAAAATTAAATCATCCCGACTGTGAAATCATTGCAACCGCACGTCGTCAGGAAACCATCACAGAAGCATATGAAATGCAGTTAATTTCAAATCCGGAGTTACTTCCACTCTCTGCTTTTACAAACTGTGATTTAATCTTCCTTTGTGCACCTGTCGAAAAAAACTTAGAATATTTACGCGAATTAAAAAATGTTATTAGCGACCATACTATCATCACTGATGTAGGAAGCACAAAAACTCAGATTCATAAAGAGGCAAAAGAACTCGGCCTGGAAAAACAGTTCATCGGCGGTCATCCAATGACAGGCTCTGAAAAAACAGGAATTTCCAATGCAAATGAATACTTATTAGAAAATGCTTATTATATCATTACTCCAACTAAGAAAACATCTGATGAACAGGTAAATGATTTTTATACATTAGTAAAAGAATTAGGTTCCATCCCAATGGTACTTGACTATGAAGCACACGACTACGCAACTGCCTCGATCAGCCATTTACCACATATGATCGCCTATACTTTGGTAAATCTTGTAAAAGACATCGACGATGATAAAGAAACCATGAAAACAATTGCTGCAGGTGGATTTAAAGACATTACAAGAATTGCTTCCTCATCTCCTATTATGTGGGAAAGCATTTGTATGACAAATCAGGAACAGCTGATTAAACTCATGGATAAATACATTGACTCCCTTAGCGAGCTTCGTAATGACATCAAAGATTCATCTTCACAGAATTTATTAGAAAAATTCCAGAGTGCCAAGGATTATCGTGATTCTATCACCGTCCGCAATGTGAAATCTTACAATAAAGTTCACGAGCTCTTCCTTGACCTTGCTGACGAAGCAGGTGGAATTGCTATTATTGCCAGCATTCTTGCTTTTAAAGGCATTTCTATTAAAAATATCGGTATCGTACATAACCGCGAGTTTGAAGAAGGTGTTTTACACATCGAATTTTATGATGAAGACTCTGTAGAATTGGCTGCTGAATTACTAGTTGAAAAAAATTATGTTGTACATAGAAGATAAAAAAAGACTCTCCGTTTAAGGAGAGTCTTTTTTAATATACACTCTTTTCTAACACTTCAAAATATTTCTCAAATGTCTTCTTTGTACAAGATGGGTTCTGAATCTTAATACCTTCCACCAAGGTACCTATGAGCGAAAATGCCATCGCAACACGATGATCATCGAATGTTTCTACCTCACTGGCAATAGGTCCACCAGGCAAGATAAATACATTATCCTTCTGCTCAATAGCTGCAATTCCCATATTTGTAAGATTTTTTACGATTGCATCAATTCGGTTTGATTCCTGATAACGAATGTGTCCAATATTCATAATGCACACCTTCGATTTTGCAAAAGGAGCAATCGCTGCAAGTGTAAGTGCCTGATCTGAAAAAGATGATAAATCAAAGGAACCACCTAAGAATTTATCCTTTGGAGGCATCATAAGCACACCATCTTCTTCATCTTCTAGCTTACACCCCATACGCACCAATACTTTAAGGAATTTAATATCCCCTTGCAAACAGTCCATATGCACATCCTTCACCTTTACCTTTACTCGAAGTAATGGTGAAAGTGCATAGAAATAACACGCCGCAGAAACATCTGGTTCAATTACATACTCTTTGGCTTCATATGTATTATCATTTTTTCTGCGATATGCACCGGTAATAGTACGTTCTACTGCAACTCCAAATTGTTGCATCATACGCATTGTCATACTTACATACGCCATACCATGCGAACCAGTCATTTTAATCATAAAATTCTGTGGTAAAAGAACAGAGCTAATCAAAAGTGCGCTTAAAAACTGACTACTCTTTTCTACATCAATAGTAATCTTATTCTTTTTACACTCAAAATTACCAATCGTAAATGGGAAGCAATATTCCTCTTCTTCATATTCAATCTGAGAACCCATTTCCTCCAAGGCAACTAAAAGTTCTTTCATAGGACGCTTTTTCATTTGTTCTGAAGCATCCATACGGTACTTTCCTTTAGACAATCCAAGAAAAGCTGTTAAAAAACGCGCAGCTGTTCCAGCACTACCTACATAAACTTCCGCTTCTTCATTTGGAATATCTCCACCAAAGCCTTCGATCGTAACAATCTCTTCCTCTTCATTAATATGGATTGGAAAGCCTAAATCATACAAAGCCTGCATAAAATGACGTGAATCATCACTAAAAAGCACCCCGCGTAAAACACTGGTTCCTTCCGACAATGCAGCTATTAATAAAGCTCTGTTTGTAATACTTTTTGAACCTGGAACACTAGTCTCTATATCATGAGGCTGTTCTACTCTTTTTACTTCGTATATATCACAATTACTCATTTCTACTAAAACTTTCTATTCCTTCATATTTTCGTTGTATTCATAGAACAACTGATAAATATCAATCTTTAATGCATCTGATTCAATCATTCCAATAAACTTAGCACCATAGTGATATCCATCATCAATCTCTTCGCAACGAACAATTTCGATTACTGCTTCAATAGATTCTTTTGTCCAAATCTGAAGTTTTGTATTATAATAACTTCCCAAATCTAATTTAGCTTTAGATACAAAACCAATTCCACTCTTTGACAAATCTGTGATGTCAACATGAACTAATTTTAAAGTAGTAACCCCATCTGTATCATCGATACGTTCTAATTCTACTGTAACGTCCAAATCTAGACGTCTACTGTTTCTTTTTTCATCCAAAGTCATAGTCTCTTCTCCCTAATGAATAAACATTGCATCCCCAAAACTAAAGAAACGATACCTTTCTTCCACAGCCTGATCATAAGCCGCCAAAACCTGTTCTCTTCCTGCCAATGCAGAAACAAGCATAACTAATGTAGATTCTGGCAAATGGAAATTCGTAATCAAAGCATCTATTACTTTAAAATGGTAGCCAGGATATATAAAAATCTCCGTCCAACCACTACATGCTCTAAGCATTCCATTCTCATCTGCCGCAGACTCTAATGTACGTGTGCTGGTTGTACCAACTGAAATCACTCGTTTTCCGCTTCGCTTTGCCTTATTAATCTTTTCTGCTTCAGATTCCTCTATATTATAGAACTCCGAATGCATATGATGATTTAATAAATTATCTTCTTTCACTGGGCGGAATGTCCCAAGGCCTACATGAAGAGTCACTTCTGCTATTTCTACTCCTTTTGCTTTCACTTTCTCTAATAACTCTGGAGTAAAGTGAAGGCCAGCTGTAGGAGCAGCTGCAGAACCATCATGCTTCGCATATACAGTCTGATATCGATTTTTATCCTGTAACTGATGTGTAATATATGGTGGGAGAGGCATTTGACCTAACTGGTCTAAAATCTCCTCAAAAATTCCATCATAATGGAACTGAATCAAACGATTCCCCTCTTCTACTATATCAATAACTTCACCAATTAACAAGCCATTTCCAAAACTAATCTTAGCACCTGGTCTAGCTTTCTTACCTGGTTTTACCAACGTTTCCCATACATCATTTTCATGACGCTTCAAGAGAAGCACTTCAATAGAAGCACCTGTCCCTTCACGTTCTCCCATCAAACGAGCTGGGATTACCTTGGTGTTATTCACAACAAGGCAATCTCCCTCCTCGAGATAGTCAATAATATCACGGAAAACATGATGTTCTACGTCGCCTGTGTTTTTATCCAACACAAGTAAACGAGAACTAGAGCGATCCTCTAAAGGATCCTGTGCAATTAATTCTTCTGGTAAATCAAAATAAAAGTCTGATTTTAATAATTGTTCCATAATTAACTTCTTAATTCTGCTCCTAAATTCTTACCAAGCTGTTTCAATATCTTCTTAACAAATGCATCTACAGATTCTGGACCAAATGCTTCATCCTTTGGAGTGAAAAGAACAGTAAATGCCATACTCTTCTTACCTTCACCAATCTGTGCGCCTTCAAAGATATCGAACAACTTGATGCTTGTAATATATTTACATGCTTCTTTCATTACTTTTTCAATTTCACCACAAGATACATTCTTATCTACTACGATAGCTAAGTCACGCTGTTCTTCTGGGAATTTTGGTAATGGAGTAAACATTGCTTTTTTACCATAATATTTGCTCAATGATTCTAAATCAATTTCCATCAAATACATAGGTACACGCATATCACAGTCGTCCATTACTTCGTAAGAAAGGGTTCCAAGGTAACCGATTTCTTCCCCATCACAGCTAATGCTTGCTGTCTGGAATGGATGTAAGAAAGTCTTTGCTGTTGGTGCATATTCAAATTCTACATGTAATGTCTTAGCTACTGTTTCTGCAATTCCTTTTAATGTGAAGAAACTTTCTTTTTCACCGAATACAGATACACAAAGTGTCTGACGTTCTTCTGGATACTCTACAAGTGGAAGTTCTTTTGGAATAAATTTCTTAGCTACTTCGTAAAGTCTTCCGCTTAAGTTTGCTTTCTTCTGATTACGTTCTACTGCATGAATCATGGATGCTGCAAGTGTAGTTCTCATGATTGAGATTTCTTCACTTAATGGATTCATGATACGGATTGCATGACGTTCTGGTGCATCTTCAGGCAAACGTAATAAATCAAGGTCAGAAGGTGAGAAGAATGAGTAGTGAATACATTCATGCGCACCTGTTGCGCAAAGTGCATTCTTAAGTCTATCTTCTGTCTTCTGTTCAACGGTTTTACCACCAGATGTAACAGTTGCTGTCGCAAGGAATGTAGGTGTGATATGTTCATAACCATACATACGAATCACTTCTTCTGCAACATCCTGGTAGCCTTCCATATCTTCACGATATGCTGGAACCTGAATAGTAAGTGTATCTCCATCTACCTTTGGTTCAAAGCAAAGATTTGTCATAATACGAATAATATCTTCTGTAGGAACTGTAATACCAAGTACAGAATTCACTTTATTGATACTTACTGACATTTCACGTGGTTCTACACTATTACCTGTGTTTACATCTACATGTAAAGCACCTACTTTACCACAACCTAATTCTTCGATTAAATGACAGGCACGTTTAAGAGCCATAACTGTTGAATATTCGTCAACACCCTTTGCATAACGAGCAGACGAATCAGAAGATTTACCTACAGCTCTTGAAGTACGACGAATATTGTCACGAGCGAATTTTGCTGATTCAAATAATACAGTTGATGTTGTATCTTTGATTTCTGAATTTAAACCACCCATTACACCTGCTAAAGCAACTGGTTTTACACCATCACAAATAAGCATATTTTCTGTTGTAAGGGTAAGTTCATCTTCATCTAATGTAACAATTTTTTCACCTTCTGTCGCACGACGAACATTGATTGCATCACCTTCTAATGTTGTGTAATCAAATGCATGCATTGGCTGTCCAAGCTCTTTTAAGATATAGTTTGTGATATCTACTACATTTGAAATTGCACCGATTCCTACAAGGTTAAGTCTTCTCTTCATCCAAAGTGGAGATTCTTCAATCTTAACGTCATGGATGTAACGAGCGCTATATCTGTGGCAAAGTTCAGGACAATCTACTGTTACTTTGAAGTTTGCAATAGTTTCTTCATCAGTTGTGAAGTCTAAAGCTGGTGCTTTAAATGGTTTTTCAAGTACAGCTGCGATTTCTCTCGCAATACCTACGATACTCTGACAGTCTGGACGGTTAGCTGTAATCCCAATATCAAAAATCCAGTCATCTAAACCAAGAATTGGTTTTACATCAGCGCCTACTGGTGTATCTTCTGGGAATACCAATAGTCCGTTGTATTCTGCGCCTGGATACATATTTTCGTTTACACCAAGTTCTACACCTGAACAAAGCATACCATGTGATTCTACGCCACGGAGTTTGCCTTTTCCGATTGTCATAACGCCTTCTACAGTCTTATGATCTTTTGCTGTTGCATAAACAGTTGCTCCAACTAAAGCAGCAGGATATTTTCCACCTTTCTGTACATTGTCAGCCCCACAACAAATCTGGAATGTTCCATGTTCGCCACAGTCAACCTGACATACGTGAAGATGTGTATCTGGAATAGGTTCACATTCTAAAACATGACCTACTACCACTTTGCTAATATCTTTTCCTACTTCATATAATTCTTCTACTTCAAAACCACAAGAGAATAATTTTTCTTCTAATTCCTGTGGAGTGATATCGATATCTACATAATCTTTTAACCAACTTAATGGTGCTATCATATCTATTTACCAAACCTTTCTGTCTTATTTGTCATTTAACTGACCAAGTACTTTTACATCTGATTCGAATAACATCTTAATGTTATTGATGCCGTATTTAAGCATTGCTGTACGTTCAATACCAATACCAAATGCAAGTCCGCTGTATTCATTAGGATCAACGCCACAGTTTTCTAATACGTGGTTGTTTACGATACCAGCACCAAGGATTTCTATCCAGCCTGTACCTTTACAAAGTTTACATCCTTTGCCACCACATTCGAAACAGCTACAGTCTACTTCTACAGATGGTTCTGTAAATGGGAAGTATGAAGGACGAAGTCGTGTCTTTGTACCTTCACCATAAATCTTCTGGACAAACTCATCAAGCATACCCTGCAAGTCGCAAAGTGTAATGCCTTTGTCTACTACAAGACCTTCCATCTGTGTAAACATTGGTGAATGAGTAGCATCATCGTCAGAACGGAACACTTTACCTGGTGATAAAATCTTGATAGGTGGCTGTTTCTTTTCCATTACATGAATCTGACCAGCAGATGTCTGGGTTCTAAGTAAAAACTCTGGAGATAAGTAGAAAGTATCCTGCATATCTCTTGCTGGATGATCCTGAGGAGTATTTAACGCTGTAAAGTTATAATAATCTGTTTCAATTTCAGGTCCTTCAAAGATTTCGAATCCCATACCTGCGAAAATGTCGATAATTTCATTACGAACTAATGTAATTGGATGTAAATTTCCTTCTACTGTTTCTTCTGCCGGTAATGTAATATCAATCTTTTCTGCTTCATAACGAGCCTGTAATTCTTTTGCTTTCATCTGTTCATCAATCTGACCGAGATATTCCAAAGCCCAAGCTTTAAGGTCGTTTACCCCTTTACCATATGCTGCTTTTTCTTCGTTAGGGATGTTTTTCATCTCTCTCATTAAAAGACCGATTTTTCCAGTCTTTCCATCCAAGAATAATTTCTTGAATTCATACACTTCCTTGGAAGAGCTAAGCCCTTCTGCTCCTGCAATAATTTCCTGCTTAATTGCTTCTAAATTTGCGTTCATTGCATGTGCTCCTTTTCTATAAATATTTTTCTTAAGATTTGTTTTTAGGCACAAAAAAAGTTCGTCCCTTAAAACTATAAGGGACGAACCAATATTCTTAACTATTGTATCCGCGATACCACCCTGATTCCTGGAAATTCCAGACTCTCACTTAATGCGTAACGTGCACGACTCGTCTTGAACTACTAAACTTCATCCAAGCAGCTCCTGTGGGAAATTCGGTGAATAATCATTGCTTAAGAAAACTTACAGCCGATGGTCTTCTCTCTCTGAAAGATAATTATCACTTACTGAACACATTCATAGCCTTTTTCTTTTCAAAATCTTTTGATATTCTAACACAATTCTCCTTATACTTCAAGCATTTTTACATTTTCTTTACAACAACATTATCAAAATAATAATCAATAATTTCCTTATAGTTATATCCTTTTTCAGCCATTCCACGTGCACCGTATTGACTCATTCCTATACCATGTCCAGAACCGCCGCCTCTAAGCACAATCTGCCCTTCGGATATATCTAAAACCTCAAAACAAGCACTTGGAACTAAAGACATATCCGTTCTAATTTGTTCATTCTGCAAAATCACTTCTCGAAGATATTTCCCTAAAATCCTTCTTATTTCATTTTCCTTTTTTAATACTTGAGTTGTATTTTCATATACCAACTCCAATTCCGTAATATAACCTGCCTCATTTCTTTCTTTTACAGAAATCGATTGCAACCTTCCTTTTTCTACATCCTTTACAACCGAAACATCTAGCACTGCTTTCCATCTATAAAAATTTGAAATTGCATCGTAGGACATAACTTGCTGTCCCATAAACCTAGAAAAATCCGTATCTTTCTTTAAATCTAACCCTTCTGTAAATTCAAGTCCTGCACACTCAATATATTCACTGTCGCCATTCCCCCATGAAGACAAATCATTTGTCACTCCTGGACTAGTAGAATAATAATAACAGGAAATCAGCTCTCCATTACAGGTTGCGACTTCACCCGATGTGTTTTCAACCGCCGCATCCGTTTGCTGGGTACGCTTTGTGTTATGATATGCTTGAAAACTTGTTGTATTGTCTATATTTGCCCCATACTTTGCATAAGACTGATTTGTCATATGAGTATAAGCATACGTTCTTGCACATACCGCCTGTGCCTTTAAAGCTTCCTCTCCAAAATTAACTGGCATTTCAGACGGCAATACATATTTTAAATATAATTCCATTGGCAATTCATTTACCATAGCAATCCCTTGTGGTTCCATTATAAAATGAAGTTTCCCTTCAAACACCTCGCCTACGGTATTCCCTTCACTGTCACACATATATAATCCATTTTCGTCTTCTAAAGTATAGGCTGTAATACCAGAATCCAACATATACGAATTCACATTTATTATTGAACCATCTGATTGTTTCTTTATGTATATTTGTGGGTAAAATATTTCATTCCCATTTTTCATTAAAACACGGATATCTGCTGGCACTACTTCATCCTGCAAAACAATACCACATACCACACCTTTTTCCAGAACACACTGAACATTTGATACACCTAAAATTAATTGTGTCCATTCTCTCTGTTTTACTTCTCCATTTACCACCTGATATATCGGAATAGCTGTGTTTTTTTGTTCTGCTCCATGTTCTTTTAATACAATTTCTCCCTCTGTATAAGACTGTAATATCCCATTTACATAATCTGGTTTTATCGAAATCCTAGAGACCTTCTCTCCATTGATATGTATATCTCCAATCCCTTGATACTCCTGCGACATCTTACCTTTTACTTCATAAGTTTTATAATCATACAAAAATTTTATTTTTCCATCTGTATTAGAAATAATATACGAATTATTTAAAACAACAGGTTGTCCGGTTTGAATTGATTCCTCAAAAAACCATGCTCTAGTTTCTTTCCCTCTAGTATCTTTTAGCATTTTCGCTAAAATAATCCCCGTAAACACAAGGCTTATCAGCACTACCAGTAAAATTATAACTGTAATCTTCTTTTTTAATAATCCTTTCATAATATCAAATTCCTTTACTCAAAATCACAAAAAGGAGTTGCATTCAGCAACTCCTTCTCTTAAGTAAATATGTAATTTATCTTTTGTATATATAATTACCCGAAATGCCGGTTCCTACAATTTAGACGCCTAGCAAATGCTAGGTGGGTAACCGCAGTCTGCTTTCTGCCTTCCACTGATACGAGGCGGCCTGACATCTGGCAGTTCATATAGGAATCCCGTTCAAAGTGATGTAGGTTCTAAATATATAGGATTATCGTACATCCCAGGCAATTATTCTCTTTTGTTAATTTGATTATACTTGATTGCTATTACAAATTCAATTGGTAAAAATTATAAAAAAACACCAGATACTCTCTACAAGCATCTGGTGTAAAAATCAATATAGTTTTCAAATATTAAAGCTGTGGACCTGCAGCTACAAGTGCTTTACCAGCTTCGTTTCCTTCGTATTTTGCGAAGTTCTTAATGAAACGTCCAGCAAGGTCTTTTGCTTTTTCTTCCCATTCAGAAGCGTTTGCATATGTATCACGAGGATCAAGGATGCCTGTGTGTACGCCAGCAAGTTCTGTTGGAACTTCGAAGTTGAAGTATGGGATTGTCTTTGTTTCAGCTTTTTCGATATCTCCGCTAAGGATACCATCGATGATACCACGAGTATCTTTGATAGAGATACGTTTTCCAGTACCATTCCATCCTGTGTTTACTAAGTATGCTTTAGAACCGTTTTCTTCCATTTTCTTAACGAG
>JAZKYR010000047.1:0-50489 GCA_045612245.1 Agathobacter sp. | reverse complement strand
CCAGAACAGATTCGTGTCATCGCTGATAAATATACCGAACTTGCAGAAAAACATGGTAAATATGTAGGTATGCATGCCCACAACAATCAGCAGCTTGCTTTTGCAAACACAATTGAAGCTGTTGCACGCGGTGTAAGTTATCTGGATGCTACTATGATGTCCATCGGACGTGGCGCTGGCAATTGTGCATTGGAGCTTCTCATCAGTTTCCTTAAGAACCCAAAGTACAATATTTTCCCAGTTATGAAATTTATCGAAGAGTACATGATTCCACTGAAAGAATCAGGTCTTGTATGGGGATATGACATCCCATACCTTTTAACCGGAAGATTAAATCAGCATCCTTCTTCTGCTATTGATTACATGAAAGAAGAAAGAACGGATTACACAAACTTCTACACAGATCTTTTAGATAAGTAAACTTTTCATTTATATGTACTCCTTTATAAGAAAAGATGGTGAGCCACGTGCGCACCATCTTTTCTTTGTTAATATATACTTTTTAATCCATAAACAGCACTATTTTGCCTGTCTTAAGGGTTTCTTTCATATCCAACACTCTCTGGTTGCTGCTTCCACGGAATTTTAACATCAAGTTCTTCTGCTCTGCAATAAACGGACCATCTACAAGCACATCCAACATAGAAAGAAACTCATCTGTTGCCTCACAGTACTTTCTTCCACCTTCCACAAGGTCCTGATCATAAATATATCCGGTAAACGCCCAGATATCTTTCTTTGGATACTGCTCTCTTACTTTTCGAACAAATTTTACAAGTTCTACCTGATTTTCTGGTTCAAAAGGCTCTCCTCCAAGAAGTGTGAGACCCTGCACATAATCCGGTTTCAAAGAATCCAGAATATCCTGCTGGACCTTCTCATCAAAAGCTTCTCCATAATTAAAATCCCAGGTATGAGGCTGAAAACAGTCTTTGCAATGATTGCGGCAACCCGATACGAACAGCACCGTTCTACAGCCTAGGCCATTGGCAATATCGGTATATTTTATACCAGCATAGTTCATAATTTTATCTCCTAAAAGAAATGGACCTCATAAAAGGCCCATTTCGTAGTCTTTAAATTTTTAAATTACAGATGTAATACACGTTCCTTAATTTCCTGTGTACGTCCCTGATTCCAGAACTGTGTTCCGATATATCCGCAAGTACGACGAGCAACACTCATCTGATCCTGATCACGGTTTCCACAGTTTGGACATTCCCAAACGAGTTTTCCAGAACCTTCTTCTGATACGATCTGGATTTCTCCGTCATATCCACATTTCTGGCAGTAGTCACTCTTTGTATTAAGCTCTGCATACATAATGTTGTCATAAATGTACTGCATTACTGAAATAACTGCTTCAATATTGTTCTGCATATTTGGAACTTCTACGTAGCTGATAGCTCCACCTGGTGATAATTCCTGGAACTGAGCTTCGAATTTAAGTTTATCGAATGCATTCATTTCTTCTGTTACATGTACGTGGTAGCTGTTTGTAATGTAGTTACGATCTGTAACACCTTCAATCATGCCGAAACGTTTCTGTAAGCATTTTGCGAATTTGTAGGTAGTAGATTCAAGTGGAGTTCCGTATAAACTGAAGTCCATATTGTTTTCTGCTTTCCACTGTTTACATGCTGCATTGAGTTTCTTCATAACTTCAAGAGCAAATGGAGTACCTACTTCTGGTTCTGTGTGTGATACACCTTTCATATATTTTACACATTCGTGCAAACCTGCATAGCCAAGTGAGATGGTTGAATATCCACCAAATAATAATTTGTCAAGTTTTTCGCCTTTTTCTAAACGAGCAAGGGCACCGTTCTGCCAAAGGATTGGAGCAACATCGGATGGTGTGCCAAGGAGACGTTTATGTCTGCACATAAGAGCACGATAACAAATTTCAAGTCTTTCATCCATGATTTCCCAGAATTTCTTTTCGTTTCCTTCAGATGAACAAGCAATATCCACGAGGTTAAGTGTAACTACACCCTGGTTGAAACGGCCATAGTATTTTGGCTTGTTTGTTTCTGGATCCACATATGGAGTAAGGAAGCTTCGGCATCCCATACATGTATAGCAATGACCTTCGCCGTTTTTGTCCACTTTGAGTTCTAACATTTTCTTTTCTGAAATGTAGTCTGGAACCATACGTTTTGCTGTACATTTTGCAGCAAGCTTTGTAAGTTCAAAGTATTTAGAACCTTCACGGATGTTATCTTCTTCTAATACATAGATGAGTTTAGGGAATGCAGGTGTAATATAAACACCCTTTTCATTCTTAACACCCTGAATTCTCTGATGAAGCATTTCTTCGATGATTGCAGCAAGGTCAGCCTTTGTCTGTTCATCTTTTGCTTCGTTTAAGTACATAAATACTGTGATAAATGGCGCCTGACCATTTGTAGTCATAAGTGTGATGACCTGATACTGAATCATCTGTACACCACGGTTGATTTCTTCTTTTACACGAAGTTCTGCTACGTCATTTACCATCTGTTCTGTAAATTCAACACCTACAGCTTCAAATTCTCTACGAACTGCCTGACGGAATTTTTCACGGCTAATCTGTACAAATGGCGCAAGGTGTGTAAGTGAAATACTCTGTCCACCATACTGCGAACTAGCGATCTGAGCAATTGCCTGTGTTGCAATATTACATGCTGTAGAGAAGCTCTTTGGTGGGTCAATCATAGTTTCACTAATAACTGTACCATTCTGAAGCATATCTTCTAAGTTTACAAGACAACAGTTGTGCATATGCTGTGCAAAGTAATCTGCATCATGGAAGTGAATAAGACCTTTTTCATGTGCTTCTACTACATCTTCTGGAAGGAGGAATCTCTTTGTGATATCCTTACTTACTTCGCCAGCCATATAGTCACGCTGAACACTGTTCACCGTAGGATTCTTGTTTGAGTTTTCCTGTTTTACTTCTTCGTTGTTACATTCCAACAAGCTGAGAATCTGTTCATCTGTAGAGTTAGACTTACGAACCAATGCTCTTTTATAACGATATGTGATATAGTTACGTGCTACGTTAAATGCGCGGTGATTCATTAACTGGTTTTCTACCATATCCTGAATTTCTTCTACGCTTGGAGAACGTTTCATATTTTCACATGCATTTTCTACGTTTCTGGCAATCTCTTCAATCGTCTGATCAGATAATTTTTCATAATCTAAAACAGATTCATTGGCTTTGATAATAGCAGCTACGATTTTCTCTACGTCAAATACAACTTCGCTACCACTTCTTTTAATAATTTTCATTCGTCTTTCCTCCACTTTCTTCAAATACCTGTATATATTCGGCATCTACCGCCATTGTCATTTGTAGTGTGCTTCTTTATTATACAAGATATAGTGGTTTTGTCAACTTACAAAAACTAGAATTTGTGGTTTGCTTTAATGTGCGAAAGCATGAAAAAACGCCGAAAAATCAAGGTTTTCGGCGTCTCTTCATCAATATTAACAAATTTTACCATTAAAATTTGTGTAGTTTTATTTTGTGTTTTCTTCCACTAAATCCACTATATTTTGTGTTAGTCTATCAAGATACTCACGAAATATAGTGATTTCCTCCTCTGTAAAGCCTTTATTAATTCCTTCCTCTAAACGAACCAAATTTTCACGTGCTGCTTCATTATATTGGCGTCCTTTGTCCGTCATTTGGAGTTTCTTTAAACGAGCATCCTTTTCCAATGGAATACGGGTAATCAAGCCTTCTTTTTCCATAATCTTTAGGATATTGGTAGCCGTAGCACCAGAGATAGAAAATGCAGCCTCTAAATCCTTCTGGAACACATCCTCACCCTGACGACGGCGAAGATAAGAAAGGGTCGCACTCTGCATGCGTGTTGGTTCTATCCCCGATTTTTCCCAAGAGGTATGAAAATATTTATCAATGTAATTATTCGCAATTCGAATCTTACTTCCAACACTCTGCATCAAATCACTATTCTGCATCTATATCACCAGCCTTCATGCCAGTATAGAGCTGATAGTACTTGCCCTGTTCTGCAATAAGCTCTTCATGGTTACCACGTTCAATAATACGTCCCTGCTCCAAAACCATAATACAATCACTATTTCTAATAGTAGAAAGTCTGTGCGCAATAACAAAGGTAGTACGTCCATGCATCAGCTTATCCATACCATCCTGTACAATTCGTTCTGTACGAGTATCGATAGAGCTGGTCGCTTCATCAAGGATAAGCACTGGTGGATCCGCAATAGCCGCTCTGGCAATTGCAAGAAGCTGTCTCTGCCCCTGACTTAAGTTTGCCCCATCTCCAGTAAGCACAGTATCATAGCCATCTGGCAACTGACGAATAAAGGTATCCGCATTCGCAAGTTTTGCTGCAGCTACAACTTCTTCATCTGTCGCATCTAATTTACCATAGCGAATATTGTTTGCAACAGTATCCGTAAACAAATGGGTGTCCTGTAAAACGATACCAAGCGAACGTCTTAAATCCGCTTTTTTAATCTTATTAATATTAATTCCATCATAACGGATTTTACCATCCTGAATATCATAAAAACGATTAATCAAGTTGGTAATCGTTGTCTTACCAGCTCCGGTAGAACCTACAAAGGCGATTTTCTGTCCAGGTGTTGCAAACATCTTGATATCGTGTAAAACGATTTTTTCTGGCACATATCCAAAGTCTACACCATCAAATACGACATCACCTAATAATTCGTGGTAAGTAACGGTACCATCTTCTTTATGTGGATGCTTCCAAGCCCAATGTCCAGTACGTTCTTCTGTCTCTACAAGCTCTTCGCCTTCTTTTTTCACATTTACTAAAGTTACATAGCCTTCATCTGCTTCTGGCACTTCATCTAATAAAGAGAAAATACGCTCACAGCCAGCAAGCGCCATGATGATACTGTTCATCTGCTGAACTACCTGATTGATAGGCATATTAAAGCTCTTATTAAAAGTCAAGAAACTTGCCAATTTACCAAGTGTAAAGCCGTTAAAGCCTGCAAGTGCCAAAAGACCACCAATCATGGTACAAAGTACATATCCTACATGACCGATGTTATTATTGATTGGTCCCATACAGCCAGAATAGAAGTTCGCATTTACAGAACTGTCAAATAACTGTTCGTTCAACTTACTAAACTCTTCTATATTTTCATCTTCATGTGTAAACACTTTAACAACTTTCTGTCCAGAAAGCATTTCTTCTACAAAGCCATTTAATGCACCTAAGTCCTTCTGGCGTGCTAAGAAGTAGCGACTTGAATAACCCGCAAAATGTTTTGACACAATCATACTTACAAAAACTACCAAAAGAGAAACAATTGTAAGTGGAATGCTTAAAATACACATATTGATAAATACAGTCACAATTGTAATCACAGAGTTAAAAATCTGTGGTAAACTCTGGCTTACCAACTGACGAAGCGTATCAATGTCATTGGTATAAACAGACATGATATCTCCGTGCGCATGTGTATCGAAATAACGGATTGGTAAATCCTGCATATGCGCAAACACTTCATTTCTCATGTCACGAATAGTTCCCTGTGCAACATAAATAAGAATCTTTTGCTGAACAAAGGATGCTACTACACCCAAAGCATAAAATATTGCTACACGGCTCATAGCTCCAATCAGTGGCCCATAATCTGGATTCGCAACTCCAATCATAGGCGCAATATAATCGTCGATTAAGGTCTGCATGAAGAGCGTTCCCTGCACACTGCAGAATACAGATGCTAAAATACAAATGAGAACGACAACATAATGTATCAAATAACGAGAGAAGATAAACTTCATTAAACGGCTCAAAAGTTTACCTGGATTCTTAATTTTAGGAACTGGTCCTCTAGGTCCTCTTCCTGGTGCCATTAGTTGTCACCTCCTTCGTCGAAGTCACCGCTACCATTTACCTGTGCCTCATATACATCACGATAAATAGCATTGGTTTCTAACAATTCTTCATGAGTGCCAAAGGCATCTAATTTTCCATCATTTAAAACGATAATCTTATCTGCATCCTGTACCGAAGAAATACGTTGTGCAATGATAAGTTTTGTAGTACCTGGAATAACTGTCTTAAATGCAGAACGAATCTTTGCATCGGTTGCAGTATCTACCGCACTGGTACTATCATCAAGGATAAGTACTTTTGGTTTTTTAAGCAGAGCTCTTGCAATACAAAGTCTTTGTTTCTGTCCACCAGAAACGTTGGTTCCGCCCTGCTCGATATGTGTATTGTACTTATCTGGGAAGGTTTCAATAAACTCATCTGCACATGCCATTTTACAAGCTTCAATACATTCTTCCTCAGTAGCATCTGCATTCCCCCAGCGAAGATTGTCTAAAATAGAACCCGAGAACAATACATTCTGCTGCAATACTACTGCTACTTCATTTCGAAGAGTTTCAAGGTCGTATTCTCTTACATCCCTGCCACCAACATAAACAGCACCGTCATTTACGTCATAAAGTCGGCTAATCATGTTTACAAGGGTAGATTTTGAACTACCTGTTCCACCGATGATACCTATCGTTTGTCCTGACTGAATATCCAAATTGATATTATCAAGTACAGGAGCCTCTGAATGCTCTGAATAACGGAATGTTACATTTTCAAAACGAATACTTCCATCCGCCACTTCCATTACTGGATTTTCTGGATTTGTAATCGTCGCTTTTTCATCTAACACTTCACAAATACGCTGCGCACTTGCCACACTCATACTAGCCATTACACAAATCATTGCAAGCATCATGAGGTTCATAAGGATATTCATACAATATGTAAGAAGTGCCATAAGATCACCAGTTTCAAGGTTTCCTGCCACGATAAACTGGGCACCAAACCAGCTAATCAAAAGAATACAGCTATATACAGTAAACTGCATCAGCGGATTGTTCCAAAGAATAATCTTTTCTGCACTTACAAAAGTATCGTAAATATCCTGTGACGCCTTGTGGAAACGTCCCTTTTCATAGTCCCCACGTACAAAGGCTTTTACCACTCGGATGGCGGAGACATTTTCCTGTACACTTTCATTTAATTTATCATATTTCTTAAAAGAAGCCTGGAAATACTTCATAGCTTTTGTTGCGATAGAAACAATAGCGATTCCTAAAAAAATAACTGCAACCAGATAAATAGTCGCAAGCTTAGGACTAATAAAGAAACTCATAGCCATCGCACAAATTAAGCTGGCTGGAGCTCTCATACAAATACGGAGCAATGCCATATATGCCATCTGGATATTTCCTACGTCTGTTGTAATTCGAGTAATCAGACTGGCTGTACTAAACTTATCGATATTTGCAAACGAGAAAGTCTGAATGTTCTCAAACATAGCCTTCTTTAAATTTTTACCAAATCCCATTGCTGCAATGGAACCATACTTTGCTCCCCCTACACCAAAAGCCAAAGAACAAAGTGCCATTACTACCATGAGAATACCTGTCACGAAAATATGCTTCGTATCACCCTTATTGATACCCTCATTTACGATTGACGCCATAAGTAATGGAATGATTGTTTCCATCAACACTTCACCAATCATAAGAATTGGAGTAATGATCGAAGGCTTTTTATACTCTTTAATGTGAGAGGCTAAAGTCTTAATCATGTTCATGTCTGTCTCTTCCCTTCTTTCCCTTTTCTCTATTCATCATTTAATAATAAATGTAAAAACTGTTCTACTTCATCCCATGCCTTCTTCTGCTCAGGCAAAATCTGACCTGAAAGCTGGAAAACATGAAACATATCGTCATAAATACTAAGACGTACTTCTACGCCTACAATATCCGCCATGCCTGCAACTGTCACCGAGTCACTTAAAAGCATTTCCGTCGACCCTACCTGAATCAGCATTGGCGGAAACTTACGGAAGTTTCCGTAGATTGGCGAAATGTATGGATCTTTTTTATCATGACCACCCGGATAATCATTGATATAAATCATGCTTTCCTTGGTATTCCCAAATAATGGGTCCAGTTCATAGTTTAGAGTGTATGACTCGCCACTGGCGGTTAAATCCGTCCAAGGCGACATCGCAACTAAACCGCATGGCATTGGCATGTCATGGTCACGAAGATACATGGTAAGTGCCATTGCAAGACCACCGCCTGCAGAATCACCAGCGATAATAATCTGCTCTCCCTTCCAGCCATGATCTAATAGCCACTGATAACTTGCTATTGCATCCTCTAAAGCGGCTGGATATGGATGTTCTGGCGCCACACGATAATCTGGACTAAGTACACAGATTCCTTCTCCTGCATCACAGTAGTAAGTTGCGACATTATAATACGTGTTATAAATCGCACCAATATAACCACCACCATGCAACTGTAAAATAACTTTACTAAAATTTGGATTTTCCCTACGAGATAAAAGCTTCATAGAAAAGTTTTCCAAATCAAAGTGTGTCATATTATATTTATCCGGAACCCTCCACTCTGGTTCTACTTTATCATACTGCTTGCGGAGCTCTCCCATTCGGATTTTCTTTCCGATTTCCAAATCATTGGTAAAACGGTACATCAAATCACTAATGGCACGCCCTGCAAATGTACTTTCTTCCTGTACAAACCCTGAAAACTCTTCTATTTCATCAATCTCTTCATCTTCGATTTCCACAGTCCGATTCACGTCTTCCATGAACTGTGCAAGATTATGCAGTACTTCTTCCTGTTTTTTCTTTATTTCTTGTTTTCGAGTCTTTCTATCCACCATTTTCTATCACCAATGAAATCTACGTTTTAATTCTTCTCTTGCTTTTCGATCCCCGAGAATCAACGTTCCTACAAATAACAAAACGGTTAACACCTGTACACCAAATGCATAATAAGGGAAAGTGATGATTTTCATAAGCATTAGTATCAATATCACTCCACATGCTACAAGCGCTGTCAACTGGTCAATTATGTAACTCTGCCAGTTCCTTTTGTTTACAAATAACATAAGAATGATAATTGCAATATCCCAAATCAACACCGCTGTTGGCATCGCAAAATTTAATCCCCAACCACGATTTCCGGTCAAAAAATCTGCTTCAATTAAGAATGCCATTCCAATTATGATTGTCCATATGATTTTCGCCATATAAGACGATTTTCCTAAAATCGTAAGTCTAAGCAAAACATTTGCATATAAAATAACTAGTCCTACCGTAAAACTCCACAAATTTGTAGGGTCTGTAATATAGTCAATTGCGAATATTACAACCCACAGCACAATAGACCCAAATAAAAAAGCATTTTCTAAAAACTGATATTTCTTTCTTTGCACGCGAGCATTTGGATACAAATTTTCTTTTTCTGTTCCATCCCACTCTAATACATGATTACAAAGTGGGCATTTATCTGTCTTATCAAGGATTTCCACCTTGCACATCTTACATTTACTCATAATACACCCCATTTGTTTCAATCTGAACGGTTACGCCATCTTCTGCAATCTTACGGAAAAACTCCTTCTGTACCGAAGTATCCGAAAAAATAGAACTGAAAGTAAATACCAAGGTATTCTGATAAGAATTCACCGTTCCCTTTAAAGACTGTCCTTTGGACATTGCAATAAACGAACGGAACATTTTCACATATGGTTCATAAATTGGATCCAACTTTACAAATCCAACGTTCGTAATCGTTGTTGTATGAGCAAGTGCTGATTTATTGAACACAATTCTCATAACCAGGTTTTTTAACACCAATGGCACCATACGTAAAAACTTGTTATTTCGATTTGAAACACCAATGGAAAACATCTCTTCCAAATTTTCTTTTTGAATCTGACTCTTTAAACTTTTCTGAACAATTTCCAAAACCTGTTCAAACGTATATTCCTCTTCTTTTGGTAAAAACTCTGCAGATACCATTGTGAAGAAGTTTTTAGTTGTATTTGAATTGAAATATGGTCTTAAGTTTACTGGAACTGCAATTCGAATTGGATATTTCGATGGCGCCTTATGTAAACACTGAACGTAGGTTGCCCAGGCAAACACAGCAACCAGATACTCATTAATAGAAACTCCATATTTCTTGGTTACCGCCTTAAGTTCTGGAATATTAATCAAGCCATGCATTACGCCGAACTCGCCCTTTTGTAATTTCTTTAATTTAATCAAATATGCACGGTCATAAATATATCCGCGTTTCTTTGTTGTTTTCTTATAATTCTTTTCAAAACTATCTTCTGCATTAAGTGAGGTCTCATCGCTGAGTTTATCTTCAAGCTTTTCTCTTAATTCAGAATGTGCCAGACGTAAGTACTGGTATACCAGTTCCTTGACAAATGTCATACCACCCATACCATCCGTCAACACGTGGAAAACCTCTAAATTTATGCGACGCTTATAATACGTCACACTAAACATATAGCTATTATTCTTATTTGGCTGAATAAAACGACAAGGAAATAGTTCCTCCTCTCGCACTCTAGGCGCAGGCTTATTATTCTCTTCAAAGAAATACCAAAAAACCCCCATGCGAAGGCGTACGTTGAATACATTAAACTTAGGCAAAACAATATCCAACGCCCGTTGCAAAAGTTCTGGCTGTATTTCCTCATGAAGTTCAACACTAATACGATACGTATTGGTCATTCCCTCTCCTGCGATTACAGGAAAGATGATTGCTGTATTATCCAGCTTATCCCAACGTAACTGTCTCTTGCTTGTATCTTTAATTTCCTGCTTTTTCGCCTTTTTGGCTAAACGCTTTTCTTCTTTGTTCATAAAAATTCCCAACTCATTATATTCTAGTCCAGTTTTCCGTAAACCTCCATTGGAACATATGCCTTGATGGCAATGCCTTCTGCTACATATTCTTCCGAAATAAGTTCCCCCTGTTTACGAATCAACTGTATAATTCCTGCATTATTGTAAGAAATCACTCTCTCGATATAAATTTTGTCTTCGCGAAGCATTTCTTCCAATACTGCTTTTACATCTTCTAAGCCTTCGTTTCTCGCTGCAGAGATGGCCAACACCTTATCTGCACGAAAATCCTGCATCGGCTCATTGTCTGTTCTTAAATCCTGTTTATTAAAAAGGGTGACTATTTTTTTATCTTTAACCCCTAAATTATCTAGTGTTTCATATACTATATGCATCTGCTTATCTCTCTGTGGATTTGACGCATCCACTACATGGAAAATAATATCTGCATATTTTGCTTCTTCCAAAGTACTCTTAAACGCTTCTATCAAATGATGTGGAAGCTTACGGATAAATCCTACGGTATCTGTCAAAAGCACTTCCTGTCTATTCGTAAGTTCCAGCATTCTGGTCGTCGGATCCAAGGTGGCAAACAACTTGTCTTCCTCCAAAACGGCTGCATCTGTCATATGATTAAGCAGTGTCGACTTGCCAGCATTGGTATATCCTACAATCGCTACCACGGGAACATTCTGTTTTTCACGTTTTGCTCTGGTAATATCACGATGCTTGACTACTTCTGCAAGCTCACGACGAAGCTGTGCGATACGATCGTTTATGAGACGTCTGTCCATTTCCAGCTTCTTTTCACCTGGTCCACGAGTACCAATACCACCACCAAGACGGGACATGGAACGTCCAAGACCTGTTAATCGACTCAGACGATACTTAAGCTGAGCCAATTCTACCTGTATTTTACCTTCATTTGTAGAAGCTCTGGCAGCAAAAATATCCAAAATGATAAGCGTTCTATCCATTACTTTTGTATCTAAAAGCTGCTCTAAGTTTTTGAGCTGAGCTGGTGATAACTCATCATCACATACGATACCCGTTGCACCAGTTTCCTCTAATAATTCTGCAATTTCATTTACTTTTCCAGTGCCCACATAAGTGCCTGGATGAATTTTTTCTCTTTTCTGAATCAAAGTGCCTACTACTACTGCACCAGCCGTCTTTACCAAATCTGCAAGTTCTACAAGGGAGTCATCTGCATCATCCCCATCCTGCTCACTGACACCTATCAATAGCACCTTTTCTTCTACATCTTTTATTTCAAATGTTTCTGCCATTCTATCTTCCTTCTTATTCTTCTACTGCATGATCAACAAGGCCTCTGGTTTCGAGGAAAGTCAATTCTCTTTGGGCTTCCTCATCATCTGGATAAGCCTTTAAATACTCTCGGATAAGTTCTTCTGCTGTTTCAAAATCCAATTTCTGCTCGTATGCAATCACAAGTGTTTTCATAAGAATCTGCTTGTTTGGAACTTTTTCTAATTCAAGGGCAGAGGTCAAACATTCAATCGCCATATCATAATTGTGTTTGCCTAACTCATCATTGGCAATCTCAAACAATGTATACGAATCTACCGCAGCACTTTCTAGATAAGACTTCATACTGCTTTCTGAAGAGTCTTCATCTCCCATAAGTGCATAGATTTCTGCCAAATAATAAAATGCCTTCTTTTCTTTTCCTTTTGCAGCCTCTTCGAGTAAAGTCAGAGCGGTATTATTTTCTCCTAAAAGGAAATTGATACGTCCTTTTTGCATTTTGTCGTATGCAGAATTTCCCTTTAATTCCAATGCCTGGTTTAAATAATCCTGCGCTTCTTTTTCTCTGCCATGTGCCACAAGTGCTTCATAAACTCCAATGTAGAGTTCGTATTCTTCCTTTTCCTGCTCTAATGCTGCTGCATAATCCTTTAAAGCATTTTCTTCGTCGCCTAAGCTATAGTATAAGTTCCCACGTAAAAAATATGCTTTCGCATTTTGATTAAAGTCTACAATGGCTGTATATGTCGCCAGTGCTCCTTCTGTATCCTTTAGCATGTACTGTGCCTCTGCTTTATAAAAACAGATGTCCATTTCCTTTTCGCCTACTCGTCCCAACGACAAATCCAAAGCGGCCTGAAACTCTTCCAAGGCCTGTTCATATTTGCCATTCTCCATAAGGGTAATCCCTTCGAGGCGATGTTCCATCTGTTTTTCCTGTCTTTCATTGCGGCAACCAGTACAGAAAAACACTGCTAAACCAGTAAGCAACACAATGTATGTAATTTTCTTTAGTTTTAAATTTAATGTATGCATTTGCTCATAATTCTCCCACTTTATACTATCAATTATCATACCATATTTATGGTATAATGTGAACAAAAAATACGTTTTTGTGTTATAATAGTGACGGTATATTTTGGGGAGGAAATTCGATATGAATCACGAGATAAAAAAGACTACAAAACTCTTAAAACCAGACGGACAGCTTACGGAAAAAGGGTATGCTACCCGTATGAATTTTGTTTATAACCGCGAGTGTGCAAAAATGGGGCCAATGCCTCTGAAAGAATGGAATTTTTATCAATTCCAATGTGATAAATATGTCCTTCAGATGACTTTGGGACACCTAAGCTACATTGGACAAATGGCAGTTACACTTATGGATACAGAAACTGGTGAAAAATGGACCTACAGCACCATGAAACCACTTTTTGTACCAGAATTGGATTTAAATCCAGAAAAGCCAAGTATCTGTAAATACAAAAATGACGAATGCCAGTTACAATTTACAGTAAAAGAACATCAGCGTATCCTCGCCCTCAAAGGACATAGCAAAGACTTCGACAACATCGAAGTAAAACTTGTCGTAGAAAACGATCCAAACAACGAGAAAATGGTCATTGCTACCCCTTTCGCTAAACCTAAACAGTTTTATTTAAATTACAAAGAAAACTATTACAAAGCCAAAGGTTATGCACGTTTTGGCGACAAATACGTAGAACTAAAGGACTCCACTGGTCTTCTTGACTGGGGACGTGGCGTATGGCCTTATACTCACGAATGGTACTGGGGCAGCCTCACTTCACACATTGACGGAGTCCCATTTGGATTCAATATTGGCTGGGGTTTTGGCGATACAAGCTATGCTACGGAAAACATGTATTTTTATAATAAAAAAGCCTACAAAGTAGGCAAACTCCACGTAGAATGGGATGATAACAATTTAATGGCCGTAAAACACTTCCGTGACGAAGAGGGTAAACTAGAGTTTACTTTTACACCATTCTACGACAACTATACCTTCAACGAATTTGTAGTCGTAGACACTCACTGTCATCAGGTGTTTGGACACTTTAGCGGAACGATTGAAACGGAAGATGGAACAAAAGAATTTAAAGACGTCTTTGCATTTATCGAACATGCTGTGAATCGATGGTAAATAAAAAGCACCCCGAAAGGGGTGCTATATTTTTCTTTTAAATTATCAAATACCCAAACACTGCTGCCACTATAGCTATCACAATCCCCGCTACTACATCACTGATATAGTGCACACCAGATACCACGCGAACCAGAGCAAGAAGTACGGATACCACAAGGAAAACTACCCCTAATACAAAGAATGGCGAATGCAGTATAAAGGTCATCGCAATAATCGTTGCCGAAAAAACATGTCTACTTGGGAAGGAATGACCTTTCGTATCCTTCTTAATCACTGGAGACACCTCAAATGCCTCGTATGGTCTCGGTCTGTTTACGATTTTTCTAAAAATCGTTAAAAGCACAAAACTCATTGCCGGTACTAAAAGCACCTTTTCAAAACGAAAGAAGCTGCTAATACGATGTGCATTAAAATACATATATACAAGGAGCACTGGATAAGCCAAATACATAACTCCTGTACAAATTTTATTCGCTATATGTATCCCCTTAGCCAATTCGGGGTTATCTCGAAATGGCTGGGTCATTTTAATATATGTTTCTTTTTTCATATGTGAATACCTTTCTCAATTATGGATTTGTTCTGTTGTTATCAGTTCCATTGCCAAGGTTATCTACACCGTCTCGGATTGCATCTCCTGTATCTTTAATACTATCCATAAGATTGTCGCCAGCATCCTTTAAATCTCCACCCATAGTACCGTTTCTGCCATCATTGACATTCTTATTGGTATCATCTTCATATGGCGCCTCTGTTCCACCATTATTCCCACCATTTCCGTTGCCACAGGCAGTAAAACTCATAGTTGCTACAAGTAAAAGCGCACATAAAGTTAAAAATTTTCTTTTCATCATACAAATCTCCTTTTCTTTTTAAGATTAGTATGATGCTCCTGGTTTCAAATTATTCGTATAAAAGATTTTCCAATAAATAGATAAAAAATCTACAATTTGCTTCACCGGACTGCAATAATGCCATAATATTGGTAAATACATAGCGGCAGAAATTCTCCTGCTGAAATTCCATATTCCAAATGGAATTATTCACCTTCTCATCAGCTTTTAAAATTTTCATCAAAAGTGAAACGGTTGCATCCATTGGAATTTTTCCTTCTAAATCACGCACCCAGCTGCCATCATAAGGCGACATTTTGGCATATAAATAGCTATAATACCATTCCAAAAACTGAGTAAAACTCATCCCATGATGATAGAGTCTTTCCTGATCCGAAAAAATATTATTCCAGAACACTTCTGCCATAGCTGTAACGAGAGCTTCCTTATCTGGATAATAATTATAAACAGAACCTACTGCAATTCCACAGGCAGAAGCAAGCTTACGGATACTTAACTTGTCTACACCTTCTCTTTTCGCAATAAGTAATGCATTTTCTAAAATTAAATCTGTAGATGTAACGCGATGATTCATAAAACACCTCTAAAATAAATGTTGAACATAGTTCATGGTATCACTTTACATCTTCTTTTTCAAGATTTTAACAAAAATTTCTATTTTTTCATCTTTGGATCACATAGTAAGGATGCAATATAGGAAAATACCAGCGCAGCGGAAATCCCTACCGCAGAAGAAGTAAATCCTCCTTTGAAGATTCCTATAAATCCCTCTTTATCAATTGCTTCCTTCATTCCATTCCAAAGATTGTTTCCAAATCCTAACAAGGGAACGTTGGCCCCTGCTCCTGCCCATTCAGAAAATGGCTGATATATCCCAATCGCACCCAAAACTGCCCCAAGACAAACCAAAAGCACCATAATTCTACCGGGCAGTAGCTTGGTCTTTTCCATCAAAATCTGTGCAAGAGCACATATAATTCCCCCTACTACAAAAGCTTTTATATAATCCATAGTCTTCCTTTCTATACGGCCTCTATCACTACACCATGTGCAATACCAGGAACCGTCTGCCCTTCATTAAAACTTACCGTTGATAACAATGCCCCAGTTGGAACAAATAATATCTTACGAAGTTCCTTGTTTTGTAGTTTCTTCAGATAGTACCCACTCAGAGTTACTGCTGAACATCCACAACCGGAGCCTCCGGCTCCTGTCCCCTGAGTCTGCCCATCATAAATTTTTATACCGCAATCTTCATGAACAGAAGATATGTCATAGCCCTTTTCCTTAAGTAGATCAACAAGTATTTCTGCACCTACCGTACCTAAATCTCCAGTAATAATGTGGTCATAATCTTCTGGTTTACTTGAAAAATCCTGAAAATGACGATAAATCAAATCACAAGCTGCTGGTGCCATGGCCGCTCCCATGTTCATAGAATCTTTGATTCCAAAATCTACAATTTTACCTGTCGTGACACCTGTAATCTTTGCAATCGGTTCCAGTTTCCAATTCTTCGCTTTTTCCTCTGTCGTAAGAAGAAATGCTCCACTACCTGTTACGGTCCAGGTTGCAGATTTTGGCCTTTGATTGGCGTATTCCAGTGGAAAACGAAATTGTTTTTCTGCACTTGCAAAATGGCTGGAGGTAACAGCAGCAACACAGTCTGCATAGCCTGCTGCAACAGTCATAGAAGCCAGTGATAAGGATTCTCCACAGGTTGAACAGGCTCCATATAGGCCAAACATCGGTATCTCAAATTCCTTTAACCCAAAGGAAGAAGCTATCGTCTGCCCCAGTAAATCCCCCGCAAACAAATATCGCACATCATTCGACTTTCGGTTTACTTTTCCAAGCGTTAAAGCGAGCGCCTCTTTTTGCAAGGTACTCTCTGCGGCCTCCCAGTTCTCCTCCCCAAATTTCTCATCATTTCCTATCATATCAAAACAGTCTTTTAACGGTCCTTCGCCCTCTTTTTTCCCAACGATAGAAGCCGTACTAACAATAAAGGGAGCCTTTGAAAAACAAAGACTCCCATTTCCTAACATTTGGTTCATGCTATCTCTCCTTTTCAATATAGAGATAGTATGTACATTATTTTCCTGGATATACGATTACCGAATCTACATCATAGCCTTCTAATACTTTACGGCCTTCTAATCCTGCTAATTCCATTAAGAAGAGAATTTTTACAACTTCTCCACCTAATTCTTCTACTAATTCTGCTGCAGCCTTGATCGTTCCGCCTGTAGCGATTAAGTCATCGATTAAAACAACTTTCTGACCTGGCTTAATTGCATCTTTATGAATTTCAATTGTTGCTGAACCATACTCAAGATCATAGGTCTTAGAAACAGTTTCACAAGGAAGTTTTCCTGCTTTACGAACTAAGATAAATGGTTTTTTCAACATATATGCTAAAGGCATACCAAAGATAAATCCTCTGGATTCTGTACCAGCGATTACATCACAGTCTACACCTTCTAATTTTTTTAATAATTCATTAATTGCAAGCTGTAATCCATCTGCATCCTGCAAAACACTAGTTACATCACGGAAGATAATTCCTTCTTCTGGAAAATCTGGAATACTTCTTACATAATCTTCTACTTTTTTCATAAATAGATACCTCTCTTTATCTTATTTGATTTTTACATAGCCTTGCTCTTCTAATTTTACCACATCATTAACATAAAGTATATCCTCTTGTACGGTAAAACGTATGTCATACCCCGCAAAACTCATACCATACACATAATCCGGTTTCTTATTGTAAGCAGCTCTAGGATCCTGTTTCAAAACATCAAGCACACGATTGAAAACGTCCTCTGGTAGTTTTAGTTTCTGTTCTCTCGGAAACACGACCATAATTCCATCTACTTTATGGTCTTCTCCAAAACCACCTCGTGCATCTGGGTGTGCATCTGTATATGGTAAATATGGTTTAATATCATAAATCGGAGTACCATCTAATATATCTGCCCCAGACACAACAAGGATAGGCCCTCTTTTTTCATCCATATAAATTTTCTCCAGTTTCACAGAAGATAGTCCTATGCTATTGGGACGAAATGGTGCTCTGGTTGCAAATACTCCTTTTCGTTCTTTACCACCTAGTCTAGGAGGCGCAACTGTCAACGCATAGTTATCTCGTTTCGCTTCACTAAACTCCCATAACAACCATATATGTGAGAACTCCTCCAGCCCTCGGATTGCATCCATGCTTCGAAACTCTGGCTCGAATACGATCTCAGCACGTAAAGAGGATACCAAGCCACTTTGTCTTGGTATCCCAAATTTGTCTTTAAACTCTGTATTAATTTTCGCTACAACTATCATCCTGTATTTCTTCCTTTTTGTCTTCGTCTACGAAAATATTTTCATCCACTTCCTCTTCCACGGCTTTCGGATTACGTCTTGCGATATCTTCACGAATCAAACGATATCCTGCTGCAAACAAAGGCACTGCTAAAAGCATTCCGCCAATACCTAATACTCCACCACCAATGGTGATTGCAGTAAGCACCCAGATACCAGGAAGCCCGATTGACTGACCTACTACCTTTGGATAAATCAAGTTTCCTTCTAGCTGCTGAAGTACAACAACAAAAATCAAAAACTGTACCGCTTGAATTGGTGACACAGTAAGAATCATGATTGCACCAACCGCTGCACCGATATAGGCACCAGCAATCGGAATCAAGGCTGTAAAGCCAATGAATACACCAATCATAACCGCATATGGGAATCTAAAAATCCACATTCCGATTACACAAAGGGTTCCTAATACGACAGCTTCAATACACTGTCCCACTATAAAACTATGGAAACTCTCATCCAAGACTTCTACTATATAAAAAATCTTTTCCGAACCTTTTGAGAGATATGTGTTAATTAATGTCTTACAACGTCTGCCCAATCCTTCTTTATCCAATAACACATAAAGAGAAAAGATAAGTCCTATCATTACATTTACTACAATCGAAACTGCAGAACTAAGTACTGTCATAATAGAACCCACAGCCCCGCCAACTCCACCAATTACAGTTTTGACAAGCTGTTCAACCTGTGTAGAAATATTGGAAAAATCAATTCCATTTTGAAGTTCTGGGAACATCTGTAAAATACGCTCTTCCCCAACAATATCTACCACCATCTGTAATGCACCTGGAATCAAACGAATAAAAGATGCAATACAATTAATCAGTTCTGGAAGCACCAGATTTATAATCAAAGCTACAATTCCAAATAAGCTCAAAAATGCAAGGATAAGGCATACCACTCTTCTCAACTTAGGCGAAACTTTGACCTTAAAAAGCTTCGTATACCATTTCTCATAGAATTCCATAAGAATATTAATCACATATGCCATTACACAGCCAATAATGAGCGGTGTAGCAGCACTGATGCCCACAGAGATAAAACCTTCCAGTTTCTCCCAATATCGAACTACTAGAAACACAATTACAAGTGCACCGGCAATTCCCAGCATTTTTTTCATTTCCTGCTTTGCTTCGTTCATAACTACCTCTAAAACTTATACACCCAAGTTTGTTTCAAATTCTTTAATCATCTGAGCCTGATAAGCTTCATCAAAAGAACCTTCTACGAATTTAGGGAATGCTTCATTAAGAAGTCTTTCCCAGCTGAATCCTTCTTTTCCAACTAAAATTGGATAATACCATACACCATTTTTAACAGCTGCATCTCTATCTCCAGGTGCATCTCCTACCATAAGCACTTTGCTTGGTTCGTATCCTTTGCGAATCATTTCGTTGATACAGTATGCCTTTGAACCAGCTTCCTGACAAAGGAGCACTCTACAGTCATCCTTTAATTCATGCTTTGTCCACTCTGCCTCTACTGCTTCACCATTTGCAGAAGAAACGGCTACTAAATCTGCAGTCTTACACATTTCGTCCATGGTTACTTTTACATTATCAAATGGCTTGTCATCTGCTGGAAGATTATTAATCGCTCTATTGGTACGAACACTCCAAAGCAACGCTTTTTCTACACATTCGCTAGAGCTTTTCTGTGAATATGCTAAAAGAGCTGGATTTGATAATTCTTTTGCTTCATTTGTCCATGTTACAAATTCGTCTAAACCTTCAAACTGACAGCCTCTTTTTTCCATTTCCACCAAAGCCATCGCAAGACCCTTAAAACGGTTGATACCTCTTGTAATTGAATAAAGATTGATATCCAACCATAATTTCATGCATTCATCAAATTTTTCTTCTAATCCGTAAGTATATATCCACTGTGGACCAAAGCACTCTCTATGCTTTACTTCCATAGTGTCCATTGCACATCCATCACTATCGATACATACAATAAATTCACTCTTTTTTACAAAATCAAAATAACCCATAATTTCATCCTTTCTCTCATTGAAAATGTGCTTTTTGTTAATATTACACGCTTGTATAAATTCTATCATTGATACGGTTTCTATTCAACCAAAAGTTTTTATTTTCCTGTATGCAAGTCATTGACTTATTTAGTCAAAATACTATAATGGTAGTATAGTTTTACTATAAACACAGAGGAAAAAGGTTGTATACAATGGCAAAGAAACATACTGCTACTTCAGATGGCGTTTATGATCAATTAAAAGAACAGATTCTTCACTTGGAACTCCCACCCGGAGCTGCTATTAGTGAAATTGAAACTGCTGAAAAATATAATATCAGCCGTACTCCAGTCCGAGATGCTTTTAAACGTCTCGAACGCGAAGGGCTTTTGGAAATTCGTCCTCATATCGGAACCTTTATTTCCCTTATTGACTTGAATGCGGTTTCTGATATCTTATATATCCGTGAGGTTTTAGAATATTCTGTGTTATCGGATTTAGCACAAATCTATGATAAATCACAGGATTTACGTATTCAGTTGATTTTACAGCAGCAAAAGGAATTATTGGAATCAGATATGCCAATCGATGAATTAAGCAGAGCTTTCATTCATAGTGACAACGAATTCCACACTGCTCTTTTTGATGCGGCCGGAAAGAAGAACATCATCAAATTTTTGTATTCTTATAATTCTCAGTATGAACGTTTTCGTACGTTTATAAACTACAATGGAAAAGAAGATTTACAGAAATTGTATGATTGTCATATAAAGATTTGGGATTGCATCGTATCCAAGGATTTGGATGGGTTAAAAACCTGTATCAATCATCATCTCTATGATGGTGTGGGTGCCAGCAGTGATATCATCAGCAAAACCCCTGAATACTTTACAAAAATTCATTCATAATAATAAAAAACATGAGGCAAATGTATGAAATTAGGTTTTGATAACAACAAATATTTAAAAATGCAGTCCGAACACATTATGGAAAGAATTTCTAAGTTCGACAACAAACTCTACCTTGAATTTGGTGGAAAACTTTTTGACGACTTCCATGCAGCACGTGTTCTTCCAGGCTTTGCTGCAGATAGTAAATTACAATTACTTTTACAGCTTTCTGACCAGGCAGAAATCGTAATGGTTGTAAGCGTAGAAGATATCATTAAAAATAAAATCCGTGAGGACCTTGGCATCACCTATGATGACGACGTAGTACGTCTTATCGATGCCTTCCGCAGAAAAGGTCTTTACGTAGGAAGTGTCGTTTTAACCAGATATACAGAGCACCATGCGGTATCTCATTTCCAGAAGAGACTCGAATCTCTTGGAGTGAAAGTATATCACCACTTCACAATTCCAGGTTACCCAACTAACGTAAGTTCTATCGTAAGCGACGAAGGATTCGGAAGAAACGATTATATCGAAACTACAAGACCACTCGTAGTAATCACTGCGCCTGGTCCTGGTAGTGGAAAAATGGCAACCTGTCTTTCACAGTTATACCACGAACACAAACGTGGCATCCGCGCAGGTTATGCGAAGTTTGAAACCTTCCCAATTTGGAACCTTCCATTAGACCATACGGTAAACCTTGCATACGAAGCTGCTACTGCCGATTTAAATGACATCAATATGATTGACCCATACCATTTGAAAGCATATGGTGTGACCACAGTAAACTACAACCGAGACGTAGAGATTTTCCCAGTGCTCAATGCCATTTTCATGAAAATCTATGGTACAAGCCCTTATGCCTCACCTACTGACATGGGTGTAAATATGGTTGGAAATTGTATCGTGGATGATGAAGCCTGTCGTGAAGCTTCTCGTCAAGAAATCATTCGTAGATATTATAAGGCTTTAGTGGGTGTAGCCGATGGTACACGTACTGAAGAAGAATAAAATAAATTAGAATTGCTTATGCAAAAAGAAGAACTATCCGTTACAGATCGTCATGTAGTTCCACCTGCAAGAAGCCGTGCAGAAGCCTCAGGTGCTGCTGTCGCTGCTATTGAACTTCATGATGGAAGAATCGTAACTGGTAAGGCAGGCGAACTCTTAGGTTCTAGTGCCGCAGTTCTTATGAATGCGATCAAAGATTTGGCTGGTATTCCTCATGAAGAATTAATTCTTTCACCAGAATCTATTGCTCCAATTCAAGCATTAAAAACCCAGTATCTTGGAAGCAAGAACCCTCGTCTTCATACAGACGAAGTGCTTATCGCACTCTCTGCAACCGCTGCTAACAATGAACAGGCAGCTCTTGCACTTGAACAGCTTCCAAAACTTCGTGGTTGTCAGGTACATTCTACAGTAATGATTCCTGCGGTAGACCACAAGACTTTCAAAAAACTCATGTGTGATGTCACATGTGATGCCAAGACTGAGTAAAAATTTATAACTGCCTACAATTTCGATTGTGGGCAGTTTTATTTTGTTTGTTGAGAATTATGTCACGTGATAAATGGGATGTAAATTCTTCACAATAAGAAAACCGAAATTTTCTAAAAAGCTCACGGCTTCCTTTCTTGATAATTTATGTCTGTCAAAGGTTTTACTATTTGTATCGGTTTGTCCGTGTGCATAAAGACACCATCATGATGATTTCTTAGTTTCTCTTATGTGGACAGGATAAATAATCGCATATGCCATGCAACTGTTTGAGCTCTGCTTTTGAGCGAGTTTTGCATGGCATATGTTATAACGTTTTTAGACTGTCCACATTAGAGAAACTTGAAATAGGAATTGGTGTCTGTTGCACATAGGACAAATCGATACAAATAGTAAAAGCATTACCAGACACAAAAATTTAAGGAAGCCGTGTGCTTTTGAAAATGAACGGTTTTCTTCTAATGATTCGAATTTACATCCCCTTATCATCGTGACATATCTTCTCAAATATAAGAAAAACTGCCCACAATCGAAATTGTAGGCAGTTAAAATTTTCTTATTATGGTCTCTGTCCCATACCACCTTCAAGTGTAAGGGTTTCACCTGTCATGTATTTGAAATCTGGATTTGCAAGCTGTACACAAACACGTCCGATTTCTAATTCTGAATCACCATAGTGACCCATTGGAGGCATATGAACGTTTGCCTTGAATGCTTCTGGATAAGCTTTTTCGAAGCCTTCTAACTGAGCTGTCCAAGCAAGTGGACAAACAACGTTAACATTGATTCCGTCTTTACCCCATTCTGTAGCAGCTACACGTGTTAAGCCACGGATACCTTCTTTTGCAGCAGCGTAAGCACACTGACCGAAGTTACCGAAAAGACCAGCACCTGAAGCAAAGTTGATTACAGAACCCTGTGTCTTAGCAAGGTATGGGTAACATGCCTGCATATAGTGGAATGTAGCATATAATCCAGAATATACAGCTAAGTCGAACTGTTCTACTGTGTGATCAGCGATAGTTACACCAGAAGCTGAAGCCTGTGCATTGTTGATAAGAACATCGATACGACCAAATTTATCAATAGCCTGTTTTACAACGTTGTTTACTACTGCTGTATTATCAGCACCAGCACTTACGTCAGCCTGAACTGCTAATACTTCAACGCCGTAAAGTTTTTCTAATTCTTCTTTTGCGTCTTCTAATTTCTGCATATTACGTCCTGTAAGAACTAAGTTACATCCTTCTTTCGCATATGCTGTAGCAATACCATATCCGATTGAACCACAACGTCCATCTGAAAGTACTGCACGTCCGCCACCTGTGATAATGGCAGTTTTACCTGTTAAATGTCCCATTTTAAAATTCCTCCTGAGAATACTTCTTTTTTTGTTAAAAAAATAACAATCCTAGACCATTATATCATCCTCATTTGGAAAATCAAGCACTTTTTAATTAAATTAGAGGCCGAATTCCTCCAAGATAGCAGCCTTTGGCTTGAAGCCTAATGATGATTTTTCTAACTGTCCATCCTTAAACATTAAAAGGCTTGGAATGCTTGCGATACGATACTGCATTGCAAGTTCATTCTGTTCATCTACATTTACTTTAGCAACCTTTACTTTGCCTTCTAATTCTTCTGCAATTTCTGCAATCACTGGTGAAAGCATCATGCATGGACCACACCAACTAGCCCAAAAATCTACTAAAACTGGAATATCACTTTTTAATACTTCTTGTTCAAAATTTTCCTTTGTTAAAATAACTTCTGCCATATTGATTCTCCTTTATTTCATATCTTCTTTACAAAATATAGTATATCATAAATTTTTAAAAAGAATGTGACAAAGTCACAATTAGTTGATAAGATAATGCATAGTAATAAAAAGGAAGTACGACTATGGAAAAAACAATAACAGAAAAGAAACCTCGCCTTCATCTAGTGGATGAATATCGTGGGTTCTGGATTATAAATATGATTATCTATCACGGCATCTGGGATCTTGTATATATCTTCGGGGCAAACTGGGATTTATTCCAGCAGAACTGGACGCATGTTTGGCAGCAAGTAGGCTGTTCTAGTTTTATCTTTATCTCAGGCTTTTGCTGGCAAATGAGTAAACACAATTTAAAACGTGGGCTTCAGGTTTTTGGAGCTGGACTTATCATCACTGCTGCAACTCTAATTTTTATGCCAAGTTCAAGAGTACTATTTGGAGTACTTACCCTACTCGGCTCTTGTATGTTACTTCTTATTCCATGTAGCAGGCTTTTCCAAAAAATCCATCCTCTCTTAGGGGCTACTATAAGTTTCCTTCTCTTCCTATTCGTATATCCTGTCAATGACGGATACTTAGGATTTGCGGGAATCGAAATGATAAAGTTACCATCCGAATGGTATCAAAGCTTACTCGGAAGTTATCTAGGTTTTACCGAACCAACCTTTTGGTCCACGGACTACTTCCCTATTTTCCCTTGGATTTTTATGTATATAGTAGGTTATTTTACCTATAGCTTTCTTTATAATTATCATAGAGAAAAAGCGATTGCGCTTCTTTCAAAATCCCTTTGTCCTCCATGTGGCTGGGTAGGACGCAATTCCTTAATCATATACATGCTACATCAGCCAGTCATCTATGGCATTCTTACAATCTTATATGGTTAAATTTAAAAGGAGTGGTAATATACCACTCCTAATTTATATCTCCTATTTGAAAAATCATAACCTGCTCTCGCATATCGCTTCCATCAAACAAATCTTGGCACGAAATTTCATCATAAAACTCCAGCTCATCCACCGTCATTAAATAAGAAATGTATTCCTCCGAAGGATAGTAAAAAAATAAATACATCTCTCTCGGATTCTCATAATAGGATTCCAGAATTCTTGCGATTACCTTATGTAACAATTCCACTGAAAACGGATTAAAGAAATAACAACGATTCACTTCCTTAGGCACCACATACCGCTCTGCCTTGGTCATCTCGAACTTCGTCCTTCCAGCAGAAACAGCAGTGTTTTGATTTTCTATAGCCCCCTGATAAATTCGCTCGTCATATTCTATTCCAATCGTCATTGCCCTCGTCTGATAAGATAGGAAGAAATCCACTCTACCTTTTCCACATCCGTAATCTAAAACAACATCCTTCTTACGAATCAAACCGCTATTCGCCAGTCGTTCCAATACACAATACGGAGTAGGTTCATAGGGATAACAGTATTGATTTGAATTCGAATCATCTCGTCCACTTGTTTTTATTTGTAATAGTTTATCCCACGTAGTTTCTGACATAATATCCTCTTTGGCTCTAGATATTTAGTAAATTCACTCTACTATTCACTCGATATAATACAGCTGTCACCATTCCAATTATCACACAGTATACCAGCATACATATATTCATATACTCTGCCGGAAGTGCCATCACACCCATGGTCGCTGGCATTAATATGAAAAATGGTACGATACCACCTACAAAAGCAGAAGCACTTTGCTTTACAATAGTCACTTCATTTTCCCAATCAAAGACATGTAGTTTTAAGTTTACAAACTGGCCATATACAAGAGAAAAGAGCATTGTTATAACTGGCACAAGCAATATCCATACTGCTTCCATAAAGTTTGCCTTTTGACCAATGATTACTATCATAGAAGCAATCAAACAGAAAGGACCTGTGATCGTAAGATTCATAAGCAATTTGCTATCCAGTAACTCTTTGGCTCTGATTGGCAAAGTCTTTACAATCCACCACTGCTTTCCTTCCATAGAGATGGAAACTGCTGTAATTGGCATCATAGAGAAGGTCATTGCTAAAGCAAGCGGAAACATATTGCGCATTTCAAGCATTACCCCTGTTTCAGCATAGAATTCAGGCGCCATACTCGCTAATTGATCTGGCGAAACAAAAATCATCGCCACCGCAAAAAGCATTCCCATAATCGGACTTACAATCGTATTGGTAACATACACACTAGATGCGAAGTAACGTTTAAATTCTCTTTGATATAACGCACCAAGCATGTGTGTAGATTCTAAGTTTTCCATTTTATAATTGTGTTTTGCACTGGTACTATGAATCCCTTCACTAATCCATGTGTAATTTGCTGATACGAGCCAGATTACAATGGCTAGCACCACAAATCCACCACAGACACAAGCAAAGCACAAAAGGAAGTCACCCGTAAGCATTGCATTTCCAAGCCAGATTGCTGGTGGATATACACTTCCAATCAATTTCAAAATAGCATTTAGCAAGTTCTGCAATTCCTGAATATCAACCTCTTCTGCCATGGTCGATAATCCCATACTTCCAACCATAATCGCTACAACTAACATCATTGAAAGAAAAACGCTCACAAGGTTTTTATGTTTTGATCTAGAAGAAATCGCTACAATCAGTGCTCCTACAAATACCGAAATCGTTATCGGCAAAAGAGGAATAAATAGCGCAACTATCAGTCCAATCACATAAAATGACCAGTCTGGTTTTACCAATACACCAAAAACCACAATGGCAGGAAGCATCACTCCAAACGCCAACAAAATATTCTCTACATAAAGTCGCACAAATCTACTTATAACGATAGTGCTATTTCGTAGTGGCAAAGAGCACAGTATATCATAAAAATTCTTTTGAAAGATAACCTCTCCCGCCTTAAATACCGAGAACATTAAAATGATAAGACTGGTAAGCATGATAAGGTATGCAGGCAAAATATCTGCAAGCCCTATATACAAATATCCATAACTCATTCCGCCTACATAAGACATCATCATAATAGCTACTACGACGTAAGCTACTCCAAGCCAGAACTTCTTTGCTTTTTCTTTCGGATCTTTTAAATTACGGTATACATTTTTCCCATAGAGATTGACCGTCTGTAATTTCGTCAACGCTATGAGCTGTTTTAGCGTTGAGCCTCTATTCATTGCAGACTACCTCCATAAAGATATCCTCTAACGAAATTCCATCTTTTACAATTTCTTCCATATCTCCTGTCTTAATCAAAACACCGTCTTTTATAATCGCTACTTTATTACATAGTTTTTCTGCTACATCAAGCACATGAGTCGAGAAGAAAATCGCTCCACCCTTTTCACAGATTTCTCTCATTTTATTTTTTAATACTACCGCAGCCTGTGGATCAAGACCTACAAAAGGTTCATCCAAAATCAAAAGTTTTGGTTCGTGAACCAGTGCTGAAATGATGGCTAACTTCTGCTTCATACCATGCGAATAAGAAGAAATCAAATCCCCTAAAGATTCCATAATTCCAAAATCTTTTGCATATTTCTCGATTCGATCCTGTCTATCTGCTGCAGATACCTCAAATACATCTGCAATAAAGTTTAAATACTGAATTCCTGTCAGATAATCATAAAGGTCTGGATTATCTGGAATATAAGCAAACTCTTTTTTGCAAGCATACGGCTCTTCTTTCACAGATAAGCCATTGATATGTATCTCTCCCTCTTCAAAATCATGAATACCAACCACACATTTTAAGGTCGTGGTTTTACCCGCACCATTATGTCCAATAAATGCAAATATATCACCTTTCTTTACATTTAGACTTAGGTTCGTCACCCCTTTATTACTTCCTTTATAATGCTTTGTTAAGCCTTGAATTTTTAACATAACTTTGTCCTTTCTAACACTTCTATAGCTCTACTATACGCTATCCTCCTTTTCTTGACAATGGATTTGCAGTTAACTGCCATGATTTTTTATCAACCAGTAGGAAACTATTACTACAATAAAAAAGGAGCAGCATTTGCTACTCCTAATCAATTACACTATATTCATAACTTTCAATATCCAATATCCAAGCCCCAACACCCAGCTACTAAATATCCCATACAAAATTACTGGACCTGCAATTCTAAAAATCTGACACCCGATACCAAAGACCTGCCCTTCTTTTTTAAACTCTATTGCTGAGGCGCATACACCATTTGCAAATCCTGTAATCGGCACCAGCGCACCGGCACCACCCCAGTTCGCAAGAGATGGGTAAAGGTTTAAACTTGTAAGAATTACACTAATCAAAATCAATATCAAACTACACCAAGTCGACGCCTCTTTTTGCTCTAATCCAAAATTATTGATTCCTGTATTTACAATAAACTGCCCGACTGTACATATAAAACCACCTAACACAAATGCCTTAAACATGTTTGCCCATAAGTTATGAGTAGGGGTTACCTGCTTTACGTATTCATTATAGGCTTCATTTCGCTGTTGTTCTTGGGGCGATATTTTTTCATTGTTCATGACATACCTCCTTTTTCTTAGGTATGTCCGATTATCAGAAATATATTCCTATATCTGCACCTTCCACAAATGCTCTTCTGTCGCACCCCAGCGGAATAGTTCAATCATCTGCTCATCTACCTTTTCATCTGGCTTAAAATTTCTGGCCATTTTGATTAAATGCTCTTCCTGTGGATTAGAAGGTGTTAGTTCCTCCAATTTTGACTGTAGGCCTTCTAAAAGCTCAAATGGTTGCATTTCTTCATTTATATCTAAATCAAATAGTTTCTTCATAAGCCCTGCCAGGTAGAAAAACTCGTAGTTTCCTAATAGCACAGAGGTTTGCTGATTACATTTAATAATTACACTTTGTCTTGCAATTGATGGTACCATTTGTCATCCTCCATTTCCTATGGAATGATTGTATCATACCCTGCAAGAAAATAGAACAGACTTCCTAGCATTTTCCCAATCGCCATCAAAAATATAAATATCGCTCCATTTGTCTCTTTTAGATTAAGTCTACGAAAAAATATTGGAAACACATCCAAAATCTCAGCCAATGCGACCGATAAACATCCGACAAATATCCCTGCAGACAGTCCAAATATGCTTAATAACGTCTTCCCCAGAAGCGAAAACAACCATTTCTTCCTCCAGGAAAACAAAGACAGAACGCTTCCAAACAGGATACCTCGAAAAACTATGTTTTCGATATAGATAACCTTATGTTCCAGCTTGGTTTTTTGAAGCATGCGCGGAATGACACGAAGCACTAAAAGAAAAGCGAAGGTCCCTGCTGCAATCCCTATCCCTGCACAAAATCCTACTAGAATCATGATAAAAGATTTAAGAAACATCTATCGTATGTCCTTTCTCATCAGACTCTGCCACCTTCGCTTTGATCAAATCCTGATTGTATTTCTTCATCTCAACCTCAATCGGTGTAGGATCTGATGTCAGTTTCTTTTTGCTAAAATGATTAAAAAAGACGATTATCCCAACCGCTAATCCGATGCTATAAGAAATCTCCAATTCTGTAACCGTCGGCTTGATAGTACCCATCAACTGTTCATAAAAACGGTTAAATGTTTTCTGTATACCAATATCTATATGAAAAGTCATAATCGTAAAAGCTGAGCCAAAAAACACCACGACCGCTATCAAAAACAATTTCATCTTTTCCCAAAGTTTCGATGTGACTGTACTTTTTTGATACTCCACAATAAAATCATTTTCACCACAGCTTACAACCTCTGCATTTGGATAATCCTGGTGGATGATTTCTATTACTTTTAAAATTGAAAACACCACCGAATGTTCATGATTAAATTGATACAACTTCATCTGTTTAATGCTTCTAAGTATTCCAATGTTCGTACATTCTATTTTAAGCACGTCTCCCAGACATAGATTTTTATCATATACAATACAGTTTCCCGCAGCCTTAACATACACTGTAATCTGTGACATCTCCCCCTTCTCCTCTCATACATTCTATAAGCTCTATGTTTTTCTGCCAGATTAAGGTCCCTTTGCCCTCTGAACCCTGTTCATTTACATGAGAAATGATAAAAGCTATGGCAAGCGCAATAAAAAACACAAACAACACTCCAACAAAACAACGATATATTTTCATCCTTCCAACCTCCATTTTTGATAGTATGTACCATTTCTGTAAATTTATCATTTTAGGGGTAAAAAAGATTGACACCGCATGCATTTCGAATTACATTGAATATATGTTAATTATAAAGGAGAAGCTTCATGGCAACCACGAAAGAGATCCTATCTCTTGCCGTTGAAATTGCAGATGTAATGCTGCGAAATGGGGGAGAAATTTACCGTATTGAAGATACGGTAATTCATATTTTAAAAGCATATGATGTAGAGAACTTTGACGTATACGTTTTATCCAATGGTATCTTTGCCAGTGCAAATGAAGACAAGGAAGATGCCTGCAGTATGATTCGTCATGTTCCTCTTGGAAGTGTAAATTTATCAAAAATTGCGTATTTAAATCAGTTAACTCGTGATTTATGTACACATAAAGTTTCCGTAAGCGAAGGCTGGGAACGTGTAAAAGAAGCGAAAAACCTACCAACCTATTCTCGTAAGATTCAGAACTTCTTCTGCGGTCTTGGTAGCGCCTGCTACACCTTTATTTTTGGTGGTAGCGTCTTGGATTTTGGTTTTTCCTTCATCATTGGCTTATTGGAACAGATTGTGTTAAATCATCTGTCTGACCATAAGTTTTCACGTTTCTTAAAAAATGTATTTGCCAGTGCCTTTGTATCTACTTGTAGTATACTTGCTATAAAAACAGGTCTTCCTCTTTTGCAGGATAAAATCATTATCGGTGCAATTATGCCATTAGTACCTGGAATCACATTTACTACTTCTATCCGTGATTTCCATAATGGGGACTATTTATCAGGCACCATTCACTTAATCGATGCCTTACTCACTGCTTTATGTATCGCAGTAGGTATCATCATTCCTATGGCGATTTTCGGAACTATGGGAGGAGGTGCTTTATTACCATGATTATTTTAGAATTTATCGTGGCGATGTTTGCCACCATATCCTTCGCAGTACTCTTTACCGCTCCTAAAAAGGAAGTTATTTACTGTGGACTTACTGGAGCATTAGGTTGGGTTGTATATTATAGCATGACCTCTCAAGGACTTAGCCCTGTGCTTGCATCTTTAGTAGCAACCTTCTGCTTAACCGTTCTCGCACGTGCCTTTGCAGTAATAAGAAAAAGTCCGGTTACCGTATACCTTTTACCTGGTATCTTCCCTTTGGTACCTGGAGCAGGTATTTACTACACCGCTTACTACCTTTTCATTGGCAATACTGAAATGTCAGGTTTTAAAGGCTTAGAAACCCTTGAAATCGCAGGTGCGATTGTATTTGGTATTATCTTTGGTTTTGGTATTCCACAAGGTTGGTTCCATAAATTATCTCCAAAGAAAGTCAATATGAATGAAGAAAGCTAAAAAATAGGCTGTCTACCCAAAAGTAGACAGCCTTTTCTTTTAACCTTGTGCAGCAATCTGAGCTGCCAAATCTTCTAAATATTCCCAGCGTTCCATCTTCTCCATAAGAAGCGTTTCTTTTTCTTCTTTCTCCTGAGACAATGCATTTAACTTACCAAAATTTGTTGCATTTTTTATAATTTCCGCATCTAAGCTTGCAATCTCATTTTCAAGTTTTTCGATATCTGCTTCGATGGTTTCATATTCCTTCTGTTCTTTAAACGAGAACTTCAATTTCTTCTGATGTCCCCAGGTCTCACGCGAATCCTGCTTTGGTTCCGTATCACTCGTATTTTTAACTTCTGCATACTCCACTGGTTCTGGGCGTTTATTCATATAATCTGTATATCCACCCTCATACTGAGTAATCTTGCCATTTCCTTCGAATGCAAACACGCGTCTCACAATACGATCCAAGAAATATCTATCATGCGAAACCGTTACCACAATTCCATCATAATTATCCAAATAATCCTCTAAAATGGTCAGCGTCTCTGTATCCAAATCATTGGTTGGTTCGTCCAAAATCATAACATTTGGTGCTTCCATTAGAACGCGAAGCAAATTCAGACGACGTTTTTCTCCACCCGAAAGTTTTCCAATCGGACTATACTGTTGTTCTGCTGGGAAAAGGAATCTTTCCAGCATAGATGAAGCCGATACCAAACCATCTTCTGTACGCACATATTCCGCTGTATCTTTAATATAATCAATTACACGTTGGTCTGGATTTAAGAACTCAATTTCCTGACAATAATAGCCTATTTTAACCGTCTGACCAACCTCAATCGTACCACTGTCTGGTTCCAAAAAGCCTGCCACCATTTTCATCAAAGTAGTTTTACCACAGCCGTTTTTACCAACAAAACCGATTCGATCGCCCTTTAACAAAATATAGGTAAAATCTTTTACACATACAATATCGCCAAAAGCCTTAGACACATTGTTAATCTCAATGGTACTTCGTCCAAGACGAGTAGAAAGAGAACTCATCTCCATTTTCTGAGTTTCTTTGATACCTTCCTGATCTCTTAGAGCTTCATATCTTTGGATATGCGCTTTTTGCTTTGTAGAACGGGCTCTTGCACCTCTTTGCATCCACTCTATCTCTTTTCTGAGAATGGACTGACGCTTTCTCTCACTTGCACGTGCATATTCTTCTCTCTGCGCTTTTAATGCCAGGAAACCGGAATAGTTCGTCTCATAACTATATATCTGACCACGATCTACCTCTACAATACGATTGCACACACTGTCCAAGAAATATCGGTCATGAGTAACCATAAGAAGTGCACCACGCCAATTGCGAAGGAACTCTTCCAGCCACTCGACCATATCATAGTCTAAGTGGTTAGTAGGCTCGTCCATAACAAGCACATCGCATGGTTTTAACACCGCCGCCACTAAGGCAAGACGTTTCTTCTGTCCACCCGATAACTCTCCACAGGCCTGTTCAAAATCATAAATACCTAATTTCAGCATCAATGACTTCGCTTCACTCTCCAGACTCCATCTATGGGTTTCATCCATATCCGTAGTGATAATCTTATTCATCACATTCTCTAAAACCGACTTATCCCCGTCAAATTCTGGATTCTGTGGCAGGAAGTTGATTACCACATGATTTGCACGTATCACAGATCCCTCATCTGGTTCTTCTAAACCAGCAGCAATCTTAAGAAGTGTCGACTTGCCTGTACCATTGATACCTACAATTCCTATTTTTTCTCTTTCCTGCACATAAAAGGAAGCTTTTGAAAAAAGCTCCCTCTCTGTATATACCTTTGTAATATTTTCAACGTTAATGATATTCATCTAACTGTTTTTCTCTTCTTCCTGTTCTTTTTTCGCCTTAATAATTTCTTCGTTAAGCTGAAGCATCTTCGCATCCATCATAGACACGATAGTCGCACAATCACGAAGTTCACGGCTAATATGCGCTGGAGCATGCCCTTCGAACTTATAATAAATCTTGTGTTCAAGACTTGCCCAAAAATCCATACCAATGGTACGAATCTGAATTTCCACCTTCGTATCTACTACCTTTTCTCCGATGAAAATAGGCACGGATACCAACATATGAAAACTCTGATAGCCGCTTTGTTTCGGATTGCGAATATAGTCCTTTACAGAAATAACAGTCAAGTCATTCTGCTTTCCAATCATCTCCGCCACACGATAAATGTCGGATGTAAACGAACAAACAATACGAACACCTGCGATATCATTAATATGATTAATCATATTGTCCACATTGATATCAAGGCTGTGGCGTTTCAACTTTTTCACAATACTTTCTGGAGTCTTAATACGCGACTTAATATATTCAATTGGATCATACTTGTGAATATGCTTAAACTCATCATTTAAAATCTCTAGCTTTGTAGTCACTTCCTTCAAAGCAGAGTTGTATAAAAACATCAGAGTTTCCCAGCTCTCGACGTCTTCATTAAAAATCAACGATGTATCCATCTAAAAACCTCCCCAGGCTTATCTCTTATGAAATCAGTATATCATAAATAGTTTCATTTGGGTTAATTTTCATATAAATTTTATAAAATTAATCTTCCTCTATTACGTGCAACTCCAAGTACTGAAACTCAATTTCTTCTACAAAATTATCCTGATAAAATCTGGTTTTTGCCAACCGCCTAAACTCTTTGATATTGGAATCTAGCCAGATAGGCTTTCCCAAATCCAATCGGTTACATGCTTCCTGCAATGCATTAAATACCTTATGCGTACGAGTTTCCTCACTATAATCTTCTATTGTTTCTGAATTCAACATATGGGCGTTATCATCAAATACCTTAACCCAAATTCGCATTAGTTCTTCCTCCTCTGACGGTTCGCCTCATACATAAGAAGTGTTGCGGAAATTGCAGCATTCAAAGATTCCACCTGACCTTCCATCGGAATCTTAATATAAGTATCTGCTATATTCGCGATTTCATCACTTAATCCATTGCCTTCATTTCCAATAAGGAATCCACAAGCTTTCGTATAATCTTCTTCATCATATGCATGCTCGCCCTTCAGGTGTGCTGCGTACAAAGAAATGCCTTTTGACTGAAGCTCCTGCAAAGTATTTCCTAAATCTTCCGTCACGAAAAATGGCACACGATAAATACTTCCCATCGTAGAACGAATCGTCTTAGGATTAAACAAATCTACTGTCGTTTTGTTCATGATAATGCCTGTTACGCCAGCACCTTCACCAGTACGCACCATAGTCCCCAAATTTCCTGGGTCCTGAATGCTTTCCAAAATCAGAAGATGTGTCTTCTCTCCTTTTAAAAGGTCTCCCAAATCGTACGAAGGCATATCTACAACTGCCATAATTCCCTGTGGTGTCTGTGTGTCAGAAACACTCTTAAACACGTTATCTGCTACAGTTTCATAGACTGCATTCGCTTTGGAACATTTATCTTTTAATTCTTCCAAAAGAACTTTGTTCTCTGCATTATTTTCAAAACTCTCGGAAACATACACCGCCTTCAAAGAACCCTCTGGAGCTTCTACGACCATTCTAGGTCCTTCCACCACAAAATTTTTTGTATTCTTACGTTCTTTACTTTTTTTCAATAATGCAGATACATTTTTCATCTGCTGATTACTTGTACTAGTTATCATTAAATAGGTCCTTTCACTATACGAGACTCTTAGAAATATAATGCATATAATCCGGAATTTCTTTAGTCATTGCCAATGCTTCATCAATGTCAAAGTCACAGAATTCACCATTCTTATATGCTACCACACGATTGGACTTTCCTTCACAGAGCAAATCCACCGCCATTGCTCCCATAACAGAAGCGTATACACGATCTTTACAAGTAGGCACACCACCACGCTGCATGTATCCTAAAATAGATGCACGGGTTTCCATACCTGTTGCTGCTTCAATACGTTTTGCCATAGATGCAGAATGCCCAATTCCTTCTGCATTGATAATAATATGATGCATTTTTCCTTTTTTACGATTTTCAATGACATGATTGATAATATCCTGTTCATTATGTGTGTATTTCTCTGGCAAAAGCACATCTTCTGCACCACAGGCAATGCCACACCACAATGCAATATATCCAGCATGACGTCCCATAACTTCGATAATAGTACATCTATCATGCGATTTAGAAGTATCACGGATTTTATCAATCGCTTCCATTGCTGTATTAATCGCAGTATCAAAGCCAATCGTATAATCGGTACAAGCAATATCCAAATCAATGGTACCTGGTACACCCACGGTATTGATACCATGCTTCGCCAAAGCCTGCGCTCCACGGAACGAACCATCTCCTCCGATTACTACGAGTGCATCAATTCCATGCTTGTGGCATATTTCTGCCGCCATTTTCTGGATATCTGGATCCACAAACTCTGTACAACGGGCAGTCTGCAATTTTGTACCGCCTCGTGCAATGGTTTCTGATACATCAGCAGCATTCATATCAAAAATATCTTCATTCAGGATTCCTGCAAAACCTCTGGAAATACCTTTTACTTTTTTCCCTTTGAACAACGCTTCACGCACAACCGCACGCATGGCCGCATTCATTCCAGGAGAATCTCCACCACTTGTAAGAACCCCAATTGTTTCTACTTGTTTACCCATATTCATGCCTCCTAGTCCATTGATTATGATTCAATACTTTTTTCTACAACACGAACATTTTTCTCGCCCAGGAAATTCGTCAATGTCTGTAGAAGTTCCTCATTTACGCCTACCGTTCTATTCTTACCCAAACGCTTAATTGCCTTTGGATTTGCTACATAAATCACGACTTCATCATTTCCATCGGAATCATATAAAATATCCATGAGCACGTTTTCTTTTTCCTTGTACTCATCCATTGTCGCAAACTGGAACCAAAGTTCACAGCCCGTCTCATCAAATGGCACAATGCGTTCACAGATAATTTTACCATCCTTCTCGTCTTCTACCGAAGCACGGCCTACTACGAATACCTTTTCATCCGCATTCAAGTAACGCTGATATTTTTCGTAGTCACGTGGGAAAATAATAACCTCCACGGTTCCTGTCAAATCCTCTATTGTAATATATGCCATTGCTTTATTATTACGAGTAAAGGTTACCTTCTTTTCAGAAATCAAACCACCAACGATTACATGCTGATTGTCTTTGATTTTCACTTGATTCTCTACGCCGGATTTCATTGCATCGAGATTTCCTTCTTCTGCTTCTCTCAATGCAAAATCAGAAGCCACAGCATTGATATTTTTGCGAATCTTTTCTGTATATTCCTCAAGCGGATGTCCACTCAGATAAATGCCCAAAACTTCTTTCTCAAAACCTAAGAGCATCTCCTTTGGAAATTCTCCCACATCAGGATACTGAATTTCATAATCTGATTTTTCTTCTTCTGATGCAAAATCAAAGAGCGTCATCTGCCCTGCCACAGAAGACTTTTTCTTAGACATTACCTGATCAATCATCGCAGCGTAGACAAACGTCATCTGCTTACGGGTACCGTCTAAACTATCGCAGGCCCCTGCCTTGATTAAGTTTTCTACAGCACGCTTATTTACTTCTCGTTCCGCAACTCGCTCGATGAAATCCTGTAATGTACGATATGGACCACCTATTTTGCGTTCTTCCACAATCTTATCGATGACCGGTCTACCAAGGCTCTTTATTGCATAGAGACCATAGCGCACATTAGAACCTTCCGCTGTAAACTCACCCCAGCCAGCATTGATATCTGGAGGAAGCACCTCGATATTCATCTCTTTACAATGTGACAAATATTCTGCCGCTTTCGCCGAATTATCAATTACGGAAGTCATAAGTGCTGCCATAAATTCTACTGGGTAATAGTATTTCAACCACGCTGTCTGCACGCTGATTACCGCATATGCTGCAGCATGTGATTTATTAAATGCATATTTCGCAAAGTCAACCATGGAATCATAAATACTGTTTGCGGCTTGTTCGGAAATTCCATTTGCTACACAGCCTTTGATTCCCTGCTCTTCATTACCGTATACGAAATTCTTTCGTTCCGCATCGATGACATACTGTTTCTTTTTACTCATGGCACGACGAATATTATCCGCCTGTCCCATCGTATATCCAGCCAGCTTCTGAACAATCTGCATTACCTGTTCCTGATATACGATACAGCCGTAGGTTGGCTCTAATATACTTTCTAGCTCAGGTGTTACATAAGTAATCGACTCCTGATTATTTTTACCTCGAATATAATCTGGAATAAAGTCCATAGGACCTGGACGGTAAAGCGAAATACCCGCTACGATATCTTCAAAACTCTGTGGTTTTAATTCACGCATGAAGTTTTGCATACCACCAGATTCTAGCTGGAATACCCCTTCTGTCTTTCCTGTTCCGATAAAATCAAGCACTGCCTTATCATTAAAATCGATATGGTCAATATCGATATCTATTCCCTTTGATTTCTTAACATTCTTTACCGCATCCTTTAACACCGTAAGCGTGCGAAGACCAAGGAAGTCCATCTTAAGCAGACCGAGCTCTTCCAACTGCACCATGTTGTACTCTGCTGTAGGGGTACCGTCACTCGCACGTCCTAATGGCACATAATCACTTGCCACACCAGGATAAATTACGACACCTGCTGCATGCACCGAAACATGGTTAGGAAGACCTTCTAATTTCTTCGCCATGTCGATTAAATCGTGCATTCCACGGTCACCTTCATAAACTGAACGCAGTTCAGGATTCATTTGAATGGCTTTATCAATGGTAATATTTAGTTCCATTGGAACCATCTTCGCTAACTTATCCATATCTGCATATGGGAAATCCAAAGCCTTACCTACTGCCTTGATAACCCCTCGTGCAGCCATTGTACCGAAAGTAGTAATCTGCGTTACGGAATCTTTTCCATACTTTTCGGTTACGTATTCAATCGCACGATAACGTTCTGCATATTCAAAATCCACGTCGATATCAGGCATGGATACACGTTCTGGATTTAAGAAACGTTCGAACAGCAGATTGTATTTCACTGGGTCTACGTTGGTAATACCGGTACAATAGCATACTCGGCTACCTGCCGCAGAACCTCGACCTGGCCCAACCCAGCAATCATTATTTCTACACCAGTTGATATAGTCCCAAACGATAAGAATATATTCAATAAATCCCATCTTTTCGATGATTCCAAGTTCATATTCCATATCTTTATGAATCTGCACGCGGTCTTCATCTGTATATTCAGGATTATTTACATATTTTTCTACAAAACCTTCCTCACAAATATGTGCGAGGAATTCTTTCGCACTATGAAAGCCTTCTGGAACTTCATATTTTGGAATTTTATAATTACCAAATTCAAGTTCTACATGACAACGGTCTGCAATTTTCTGTGTGTTATAAACCGCTTCCAAAGCATATGGAAAAAGACACATCATGTCCTGTTCGCTCTTTACGAAATACTGGCCGCCATCATAGCGCATACGGTCTTCATCGGATACTTTTTTGCCCGTCTGGATACAAAGAAGTACGTCATGAGACTCCACGTCTTCCTCATAAGTATAATGAATATCATTGGTACATACGAGTTCAATACCAGTCTCCTGACTCATACGAAGCAAATCGTTATTTACGCGCTTCTGATCCGCGATTCCATGATCCTGTAGTTCCAAGAAGAAATTATCCGGACCAAAACAGTCTCTGTATTTAAGGGCAGTCTTTTTCGCTTCCTCGTAAAATCCACGAACCAAGTATCGTGGAATCTCTCCCGCCAAACAAGCAGACAGCGCAATAAGACCTTCATGGTACTTCTCCAAAGTTTCAAAGTCCACACGAGGTCTATAATAATATCCATCCGTAAATCCGATGGATACAATTTTCATAAGGTTTTCGTATCCCTTATTATTTTCTGCAAGCAATACCAAATGGTAGTATTTATCATCTCCATGACTGATTTCTCTGTCAAAGCGACTGTTTGGTGCTACATAGATTTCGCATCCAATGATAGGGTTAATCCCTGCATCTTTTGCTGCCTTATAAAAATCTACGACGCCATACATTACACCATGGTCTGTAATCGCTGCAGCATTCATACCAAGTTCTTTTACTCGGTTAACGTAATTCTTTATTTTATTTGAACCATCTAACAAACTATACTCCGTATGAGTATGTAAGTGTACAAAAGCCATAGGTGGCTCCTTTCTACTTTCTCCTATGTGAGCATAACAATTCACATGGAGTTATTATATCATAAAAGTGCATCTAATTCATCCAATGCATTTTGTACATATTCTGGAATTCGATTCCTTTTTGCACTAAAATGTGAAGACTTCCAGTTGTTTCCAGCCTGAACTCGGGTTAAAATAGAGATTCTGCTTTCTTCTATAGGTTTATTCTTCATAATTGTGATATTTTTAAGCTCTATGACAACCTCTTTATCTGCGAGCTCGATCAAGATGCCATCCTTGGTAAATTGCACCTGCTGTCCATCTACAAAGGCATCCGCCATTTGAATATCACGGAATTTCACATAAATCTCTCTGCGCTCTGGTAAGATATGAGATTCATCCTTTCCTGGAGAAAGAATAAATCTTTGCACATCATTTTCCAATTTGGCTTCGAGTTTTGTAATGACATATGCACCTTTTTCAAAACGGAAAGTTCTTCCATCATCTTCATACCAGTCATACTTTCCATTTCCACGCCATACATGGATTTCCATCGGCTGTTCCAAAGACAAGTCATTCGTACGGTCATCTCGATACATAGGTACAACAGCACCAGCTGGTGCCAATACTGGAATCGAATCCAAGTCACGATACATTGTAATCCATCTACCGCCCTCATAAATTCGTCCGTTAAATATATCTGTCCAACGTCCCTCTGGAAGCCACACTCGAACTGACGATAAGTTCAATCTCTTATCCATTGGTTTTGTAATCGGACATACCAAGAGCTGTCCGCCAAAAATGTACTGGTTTTTTACTTCATACGCCTCTTTACAATCGTATACATAATACATAGGCATACAAATAGGTTCGCCTGCCGTATAAGTCTTATAATTTGCTGTATAGAGATATGGTATCAATTTATGACGAAGTCTTAAAAACTCTTCTGATATCTTCTCTACCGCCCAGCTTCTCTGCCATGGTTCTTTCCCCATAAACTCGGAGTTGGACGAATGCAAACGGTTGATAGGACTAAATACACCGTACTGTAACCAACGTAAATACAACTCATCATCCTGTTTCCCCTGCTGGTGCCCGCCAATATCATGACTCCACCAGGTATAGCCTGCATTTGCCGCTGTATTCGTAAAATATGGTTGGAAATCAAGACTTTCCCAAGTACTAAATGTATCCCCTGAAAATCCAAGCGGATATCTATGGCTGCCAAGTCCTGCATATCTAGATAAAATAAGCGGACGTTTCTCTCCTCTTGCATGGTCTAATGTATGATAATGATTTAACGCCCATAATGGGTCCAGGCCTGGCACATTGGTAAGTTTGCCCTGCTGCCAATCTAACCACCAGAAATCAACACCTTCTTCTTCCAATGGATGATGCACTTCATCAAAATACGCTTCTAAAAAATTCTTGTCTGTAATATCGAAAGCAACTACTTCCCCTTTTTCAGGATCCTGTCCTACTCGTTTGCATACCGCTTCGTAGCACTCCTCAAAGAAACGAATTCCCTGAGATGGATGCACGTTAAGTGGCACATAAAAACCATTGTCATGGAGCCAGTTTAAAAGTTCTTTGTGATCTGGGAAAAGCTCTGTATTCCAGGTATATCCCGTCCACCCAGGCAAGAAAAGGCTGTATAAAATCTCTTCAAAAGCTTTTGGGGGTTCTGGTTTTGCTTCTTTTCCGAAGCGATCCATTACATCTACCCAATGCCAGTCCATATCAATAGTTGCTACAGTAACTGGAATCTCTCTATCTATAAATTCCTGCATAAGAGCACGATATTCTTCCTGTGTGTATGCTTTATATCGACTCCACCAGTTTCCCAGTGCATATATAGGAATAAGCGGAACTGGTCCTGTTAAACGAAAGAAATCTCTAAGCTGTTCCATGTAGTCATGCCCATATGCAAAATAATATAAATCGCTGCATTTTGGACGTGGCAAAATTGTTCCATCCTGTTCTAACAACAGCGATTTGCTATCTTCCATTACACTTGCACCATTGCGGGATAAAATCCCTGGCTGAAGTTTGGTAGAGCCATTTACCATATCAAGAGTTCTAGCAGTTCCAAGAAGGTTTCCACTTCTAAAATCTGAAACTACGGTTCCATCCGAAAACTCTACCTGCTCTACTTTACCTGCACTTTTATTTACAAAAAATGTCACTGCATCTGTTTTAACTAGAAGTCTTGTACCGCTCGTTTCAAGCTGATACTCTACCTCGCCCAAATTTCGATTCCATACCGTCTGCGTCGGCATATCCGTAAAAGTTCCAGACTCTACGCGAAGGAGTCGCGAAGTCAACAACGCCACTCTCACACCTGAATCTTCATATACAATATTTTTCAACGTTGTATTCACATCAAAAGAAAATCTACTCATATCTTTATCCTCTAATCCCATTCGCAACCTGTAACCTTATCCAAATCCAATCCTTTGGTATCATGTGTTTTTGCACCAAGCAATATCAAAGCAATAATAAATCCTGGAACGGTAAGACCTAAAATAATAATCCCCGCAGCACCATTTCCCCATGTTGTTAAAAGTGGTAACCCTACTGCATACGAAATAATAACTCCGATTCCTGCGACAATATACTGTGCCGAAATGGTAGATGAACGAAGGTTGGTTGGAGAAGATTCTCCAATCATCATAATAAGCACATCATTTGTAGCATAATAGCTTCCGATGCATGCTCCACATAAAAATCCTACGATATAAGGACTCCACGCCATATTTGCCCCTACATAGAAACCAATCAATGAAAGGATACACATAGTCGCTGTCGTAATAGCCGCAGCCTTTCTGCCGATACCATCTGAGACAAATCCCATAACCACCTGTGCGCAGGCACTTCCAATCGTAAATGTAAATAAGGCTGTAGTGATTACTCCTACACCAGCTGCATTAACCGCAGCTTCAATTGTCGGATACAAACCATTACTCAAAAAATTCTGGGCATATCCATAAGTCATAATAACCTGATACTCTATAATCAATAAGAATCCAATATTCGCAAATGCCGCCGCAATATAAATCCACTTCAGTTGTTTATGCGAAAAAGCAAATCGAAGCGCATTTAAAAATCCGCCTTGTGCATTGTCTGTTTTTTTCTGATTCTTCTCTATTTCTCTTTCCTCATCCGTCATGCGAAGATAACGAAGTCTTGCATCTATGAAAGCATCTGTTTCTCTTGCTGATATCAATGCTACGAAACTACTTCCTAATCCTATTAATGCTGGAATAAAAAATACATTTCTCCATTGCGAAGTCTCTGTCATCAAAATTCTACGAAGCAGTGGTACTAACATAACCCCCATATTCGCCACAAACTTGATACAAGAATACATTCTTCCTCTGTGCTTCGATGGAGCGGTTTCCATAATATAAACCACATGCATATCGTGTGGGATAAAAAACTGCACCAAGCATGCACCTAAAAAATACAACCATAGATTGTTTGACAAAAAGATGATAAGAAGCGCAAAACTCATACCAAAGGTATTAATCACCAAAAACTTCTTTCGTCCCCATCTATCCGCCAACGGTTTATAAAACATAGCCAAAATCTGGAACGGTATCACAACCATAGATAAAATATCCATCACCCCTACCGAACTTTCGCCAAAGTTCGCCAATAAGTCATTGGCTATTTCCGTCTTCATGAGTGTACCTATCTGTGATGCAATTTCATCTCTAGCATAGATCAATGTAATCACAAAAATAAGAAAAGCAAGATAATGACTTCCCTTTGGTTTGGCTTTTTCTCTCTCCCATTTTGCGATTTCTTTTTCTCTCCTGTTCATTTACAAATCCCCCATTTTTCTCCTATCTATTTTACACTAAAACATGTATTCTCACAACAAAAAAACTCCCCGGCACATCTAAATGCCGAGGAGTCTGTCTGCATCAATTATAATACGATAAATGCACAGTTTGTGGCAGGAATTTCTACTGTTCCTGTAGCTTTTACTGGTTCAAGAGCTGGAAGTTCATCTCCGTCTCCAAGTGCTAATACTTTTCCGTTTAAAGTCATGTTACGTGCACGAAGTCCTGTTTCACCAGCAAGCACGTAAACGTCTGCTTCTTTTGGAAGTTCTACTGAGATAGCTTCATTTGAATTGTTTACTACGAGGTAAGCCACACCATCTTTGCCATCCTTACGAGAATGAGCATAGATTCTTGCTCCATCAGCAACTGCGCTAGCATCAAGTGCTGTAGTACCCATGATACGGTTCCAAAGTAATACTGCAAAGTAGTTTGGTCTTGGAACGAATGTACCATGTTTTAAGAAACCATAGTCCGAAGAAGCTAATGTATTGTGGAAAATTACACCATCTGTAACAGTAGCGAATTCACCTAATTCATTTAATGTACGTGGAACATCAGCATATGTAGAAGCCCATGTATTTCCACCGCAACCAGCATCACCAGATTCTGTTACCCACATCTGTCCGCCTGGAACATATTTATCACGTCTTGCTACGTACTGTCTAGCACAGTTTGCAGCTACACCTAAATACTGTTCTGTAAGGATTGCTTCATATGGCCAGTGTCCGCCCATAGCAGCACCACGTTCAGATACACCATTGTAGTAATGGTAACTGAATACGTCCATTGGACACTTGTAATCTCCTAATAACTGCTCTGTAGTTACGATATCAAATCCAGCAGCCATACCGCCACCAGCACCGTCATTACCAAGTCCCATCATATCGATATCACCTACTGTACAAGGTCCTACGAATAAGCAATCTGGGTAGTTTTCTCTTAACCAAGCACCAAATGCATCATGGTCACGAGCATGATCTGCTGCTGTATAACCTACTGGTAAACCAGAAAGTGCGATAAGGTTTGGTTCATTTGTAAATTCTGCTGCTGCCACTGGAACACCATGTTCAATACTGTAATCCATAAGCATCTGAGCCTGTGTAGTATCCCATGGTTCATCCTTGCTGTGGTTACCTGGGCAGTTTGCGAAAGATACTAACAATTTACCATCTACTGCTTTTACGAAGTCAAGCAAGTTGGTCCACTGTTCTTTTGTAAGAACGTTCTGATAGCCTTCTGGAACTGTACCGTCCGCATATTTTCCTTCGAAATCATAATATGTCTTGTTTGCCCATGTACCAGATACACGTACCCAAGCTGTACCAAGTTCTTTTGCAAGTTTGATAAGTCTAGGATTTGTTGTATCGATTGGATCATACCACTGCTGTAAATTCCCCATATTTGTCCAGTCTTTAATTACTGGAAATTCTTCTGTACCATCTACCTGAGCTTCTGAATAAGCTTTCCAGAAAGTACCACCTGTAACTTCTGTCATTTCTACGTTGTAAGATACAAGACGTGGATCAATCTGACGAAGTTCGTTTAATTCAGTTGTAAGTGTAACAAATTTTCCCATTGGTTTGTCCCCCCTATATACTTGTTTACGAGTTACTTATATTGTATCAAATGTTTTCTTTGAAGTGAATAGCAAACACTAAATTTTATACACCTATCGCCATACACATAAGTGCCAATATCAGCAAATGCGCTGGATAGAAAACATAAAAAATCATTTTCATATTTTTTCCGCGGCTACCATCATATCGCATAATTGGATATAACATAAACATCGCGAGAATTTCTATATCTCCAGTGATAATCGTAAGAGCTAAAACTGCTGCCGCAAATGCGATAGTCTTTTGTCCTCGGAACAGATACAGCACTGCAATTGCCACAATACCACCTAATCCATAATCCGTATATAGTACCATTTCCGCAAAAGCTCCAAAGCCCACAATTACAATAAGTCCTGCTGATAATATTAGAACTCTTCCAAGAATCGGCTCCCACTGTTTTTCAATCCAAAACTCTGCAAATTTCTCAATATAAGACAAAGCCCAAATTACAAGTAATCCTAATACCAACGAAAAAAACACATTACTATATTCTGGATCATACCACTTTCCTTCAATAGATAAATCAAATGGAATCTCCGAAATAAGCGCAAATATGGCTAATCTGCCTGCATATTTTGCTACGTTTCTGGTATGCAAAAATCCTTCTACCAAAAGGAAACAGTAAATCGGGAATGCCATACGTCCAATATAACGCATGTATTCATACACGGTATAAACCATGTCCTGGTTTTCCGCCACCCATACAATGAGCTTGTCTGCCAAATTATCCGACAGCTGCATACTTGCTGTAATCTGATAAGAAGCCAAATATATTCGCCAAATCACAACTGCTGCGATATGGTCAATTAACATTGTAACAAGGGCTATCATCTTTAAATGATAGCCCGAAAACTTTTTATTTCCTAACATACTACAATACAAAGAAGGTGCATCCACCAGGAGCCACTTCTACAGTTCCTTCCATTGTTACTCCAGTTAATTCTGGAAGAGCATCTTCTTCACCAAGCACTAACTCTTTGCCGTTAAGAAGCATTGTGCGAGAACGCATCTTGCCATTTCCTGTAAGTGCATAAACCTCTGCTGCTTTTGGTAATTCCACTGTTGTAGTTTCATCCCAAGAAGAGTTGATTACGAGATATGCAATACCTTCTTTGCCATCTTTACGAGAATGTGCAAATACATGTGCACCTGGACGAATTGCTTCGCCAGTCGCAAGTACTGTATCACCCATAAGTTTCTTCCAAAGAAGAACTGCAAAATAGCTTGGACGTGGTACAAATGTACCGTGTTTAAGCCATCCATAGTCAGATGAAGCCAATGTATTGTGGAAGATTACACCATTTGTAACAGTTGCAAAATGTCCAATTTCATTTAATGTACGTGGTACTTCTAAATATGTAGATGCCCATGTATGTCCACCAGCACCTGCATCACCAGATTCTGTTACCCACATTTCTCCGCCTGGACAATATTTGTCTCTATATAAAGCGAAACAACTTGCACAGAAACCTGCCATACCTAAGTATTCTTCACTCATCGCACCTTCTGCTGGAGTAAATGCTGATGGCATCATAGCTGCCATACGTTCAGAAACACCATTGTAATAATGATAACTGAATACATCCAAGGGTTCTGTACATCCATCCATAAGATCTGCTGTTGTACAATATGGAAGTGCTTCTGCGATACCTGCAGATGCACCAGCGTCAGCATTTTCATTGTATGGTTTTCCATCTGGATCTACCTGCATAGCCATAGGATCTGTATCAGAAGGTCCTACGATTAAACATTCTGGATAATTTTCGCGTACCCATTTATGGAAAATATCCTGATCACGACGGAAATCAGCCGCTGTATAATCCTTAGGGAAACCAGTATTTGCAAGCATATTTGGTTCGTTTACGAATTCTACCGCTTCTACTGGAACACCATATTCTTTACTTAAACCAAAGATTAATTCTGCCTGGCTTGGATTCCATGGTTCATCATGTGTATGTAAACCATCACAGTTCGCCACTGAGATTTTAAGTTTACCATCTACTGCTTTTACAAAATCAAGAAGGTTAAGCCACTGATCTTTTTTCAAAACGTTCTGGTATCCTTCTGGAGCTGTTCCAGCTGGATATTCATCTGCGAAATCATAATATGTTCTTGTAGCCCAAGTACCTGAAACACGTACCCAACAACTACCTAATTCTTTTGCCAATTTACGTAGACGAGGATTGGTTGTATCGATTGGATCATACCACTGATGCATTGCTCCCATACCTTTTGAAAAATCTGGTGGTGGTACTGCTTCAGTTCCATCAATCTGAGCGTCTGTATACGCTTTCCAGAAAGTTCCCCCTGTAACCTCTGTCATTTCCACATTGTAAGAAACAAGACGTGGGTTTACGTCACGAATCTTATCGAGGTTGCTACTTAATTTTACAAATTCTCCCATAGTACTACTTCTCCTTTTCTTTAAAACAATAGCGCTTTTAAAAACGCTGGGATATCTTTTATTTTATAGAATTCCTTAATAAAGTGCAATACAAATTCCAGTTTCGGAGCTGCAAAAGCTGCCTGTTTCTTTGCCTCTTCTTCATCCACTCCATCACCCATATTAAAATAAAATTGGATTGCATCATCACGACGAGCCTTCCCTTTTGGATCCCACCAGTCTTCTTTGGTATAAGGAATGCCTGCTTTATCTAAAAGTTTTGTCTTTTCTCTCACACGTTCTTTGAAAGATTCATAGTCTGCATATTCTTCCCTATTTGCTCGTTCTGCCAATGCATACACTCTAGGGAAAATATGCTCACAGAGTTTCTGTTCATTATCGATATGTTCTGTCCATGTGCAAGCCTCGAAACCAATCAGCCCATCCATTCTAGGCACATCGTATTTATAAAGATGCGGCTTGAACTCATACACTTTTTTCAATGGAATCATGCTATGCGGATAATCCAGATACAATTCAAACATATCCGAATAAATCCATTTGCCCTGTTTTTTTACAAATGGCACCATTGCTTTTGCATGGTCGATTGTCCAATACTGAACCACCACATCTTCCGGCAAATTGGATGCTAATAAGGCATCATTCCAAACGATTGGTGTCTTGCCATGTTTCTTTAATACTTCACACACACGAGAGGTAAAATATCCCTGTAAATCTTCATAACTGGTAAGTCCTAATTCCTTCATTTTAGCATTGCAGTGTGGACATTCCTTCCATTCATCCTTTGGTGCTTCATCCCCACCGATATGAAAATACTCTGAATCGAAAAGCGGAATCATTTCATCCAATAATTCTTCTACAAAGGTATAGGTTTCTTCCTTTCCTGCACAAAGAATAGTTTTATACACACCACGTGCTTTTGCTGGAGTCACTGGTCCCCCCTTGCAGCTATACTCTGGAAATACTGATAAAAGAGCAAGGTTATGTCCTGGCATATCGATTTCGGGAATCACGTTGATACCACGTTCTTTGGCAAAATCTATTATTTCTCGGATCTCTTTTTGTGTATAATATTCTCCGCTACTCTCATGCAACTTTGGAAATTTCTTGCTTTCAATTCTCCAAGCATGGTCATCGGAAAGATGCCAGTGTAAGACATTTAAATTTCCATATGAAATTCCTTCTATGACCTTCTTAACAGTTTCCACTGAAAAGAAATGGCGTGCACAGTCAAGGTGCAGACTGCGGTAATTGTATTTTGATTCCATAGCTCCTCCAAATACTTATCTTAATTGTCTTTATTCTATCATAGACACATCTTTTTGTAACCTAAAAAAGCGGACCCACTATGGAGTCCGCTTTATATACATCTATCGTATTAGATGAGCGATTCATATAATTTTGTGATATCTTCTACACTTGTAGCCTTTGGATTTCCTGGACGGCAAGCATCATCAAACGCTGACTGTGCAAGGAATGGGATATCTTCTGGTTTTACGATATCTTTAAGGTCTGCTGGGATACCAACGTCTGCTGAAAGTTTCTTAACAGCGTCGATTGCAGCCTTTCTATATTCTTCCTGTGACATAGCGTCTACACCTTCAACGCCCATAACACGTGCGATTTCACGATATTTTTCGCCTGTGCATTCTGCATTGTATTCCATAACTGTTGGAAGGATGATTGCGTTTGCTACGCCATGTGGTGTGTCATATACAGCACCAAGTGGATGAGCCATTGAGTGTACGATACCAAGACCTACATTTGAGAAGCCCATACCAGCTACATACTGTCCAAGTGCCATGCCTTCCATACCAGCTGCATCGCCTTTTACTGCTGCGCGAAGATTCTTAGCGATGATTTCGATTGCTTTGATATGGAACATATCTGAAAGTTCCCAAGCACCGCCTGTGATATATCCTTCGATTGCATGTGTAAGGGCATCCATACCTGTAGCTGCTGTAAGGCTTGCTGGCATTGTAGCCATCATATCTGGGTCAACGAATGCTACCACTGGGATATCATGTGGGTCAACACATACCATCTTGCAGTTTCTTTCTGGATCTGTGATAACATAGTTGATTGTAACTTCTGCTGCAGTACCAGCTGTTGTAGGTACTGCGAAGATTGGTGTACAAGGGTTCTTTGTAGGTGCAACTCCTTCAAGACTCTTAACATCAGAAAATTCTGGGTTAGTTGTAATAATACCGATAGCTTTTGCTGTGTCCATAGAAGAACCGCCACCGATTGCGATAATATAATCTGCACCTGATTCTGCGAGAGCTTTTACACCAGTCTGTACGTTTTCAATTGTTGGGTTTGCTTTAATATTTGAATAGATTTCGTATGGAAGACCTGCGCCTTCAAGAACATCTAATACTTTTTTTGTAACGCCAAATTTAATAAGGTCTGGGTCTGA
>JAZKYR010000046.1:0-35314 GCA_045612245.1 Agathobacter sp. | reverse complement strand
ACACTTCTAACCATTGTAAATTATGGGATTTACCAAGGTTCGGGAGCTACCAACGAAGCTACCAGTGGAGCTACCAACGAAGCTACTATCGGACATGTCTCGAAGCTACCGACGGAGCACAAACAAGAAATATATAATGTAAATAATGATTTAATAAAAAAAGAAATAATTCCGGCTCCGCCGTGCGAAGGTGGTGATTGGCAATGAGACAAAATGGATTGATTAATGAATTAGAATTAAGAAAGGCAATTCAGATTCTAAAACCTAATAATCAGTTGTTTGAAATTCGTATCATTGCACATCAGCAAAAGCCATTAAGTGGATATTTTAAGGATGCAGATACTCTTATTAAGGCACTTGAAACTGTGGATGTTCGTAATGCAAATGTGTATATCACCATTAACCAAGTCAATACTGCGTGTTTTTCAAAGATGCAGTCAGAACGATTTTTAAAAGGTACAACATCTACAAATGATAAAGAAATAGACGGATATACATTTTTGTTCATAGATATTGATCCGGAACGCCCAGCAGGAATATCGTCGTCTGAAGTTGAATATAAGGCAGCGTGTAATAAGGCAAAAAAAGTGTGCGAATACATGGCGAACCTTGGGTTTGAAAAGCCGATTAAGGCTATAAGTGGAAATGGTGCACATTTGCTTTATAGAATTAAATTAGAGAATTCAGAAGAAAATCAACGATTAGTTGAAAGATGTTTAAAGGCATTGGCTCTGTTCTTTGATGATGAAATGATAAAAATTGATACGGCAAATTTCAATCCAAGTAGAATTTGTAAGCTATATGGAACCTTGGCACAAAAGGGTGCCAATACAGAAGAGCGCCCTCATCGAATGAGCCGGATTATTGATTGTCCAAGTGAGCTGAGAGTCACAGATAGATTATATCTTGAAAAACTAGCTAATGAGTATCCAGAAGAAGAAAAGCCAAAGCCTGCAAGATATAACAATTATAATCCATCTGAGTTTAATGTAGAAGATTGGTTGCGAAAATATAACATCGGATACAGAGAAGATTCTTGGAGAGATGGGTGTAAAAAGTTAATTCTTGACAACTGTCCTTTTAATCATCAACATAAGGCTCCTGATTCTATGGTGTTGGTACAGGCTAACGGTGCTATCGGTTTTAAGTGCTTACATAATTCATGTCAGGGTAAGACATGGCAGGATTTTAGATTGATGTACGAGCCAGATGCTTATAACCGTAACATCGGTGATGAGCGAATAGAAGCAGGCTGGAGAATGCATAACAGAGATAAAGCCGATGGTGAAGTCCTTTATAAACCAATTGAAGTTGAAATTGATTCAGAACCAATGTTTGAAAATATGCAGATGATTCTGGGAAAGCCAGATAAAGAAGCTGATTATATACCGACAGGTTATACAGTTCTTGATAAAAAAATGAGAGGTCTACAAAAAGGGGCAATATCAGTAGTATCTGGTTTACGTGGATCTGCAAAGAGTACGTGGATTTCTAATATATCTTTAAATGCTATTAATAAAGGTCATACAGTTATTTGTTATTCAGGAGAGTTATCGGATAAGAAATTTGCCAATTGGATGTTGTTACAAGCAGCAGGAAAACACCAGGTGGTTCCTTCTAAAAAGTTTGAAAATTATTACACCATCCCCAATAAAGTAAAATCTGAGATAGCTAACTGGATGGGGAATAAATTTTGGCTATATAACAATAAATATGGAAATGATTTCAGCCAAATTAGTTTCAAGCTTGTAGATGAAATAAAAAAACATGAAGCTGACCTGGTTATACTTGATAATCTTATGGCTCTAAATCTTGAGTCTTATGACAAAGACAAGTATGAAGCTCAAACAAAGTTTGTGCAGACACTTAAAAATATAGCTGAACTTTGTGAAGTGCATATTATCTTTGTAGCGCATCCAAGAAAAGCAATGGGCTTCTTACGTCTAGACGATATTTCCGGAAGTGGAAATATATCTAACTATGTTGATAATGCGTTTATAGTTCATCGAAAAAATAATGACTTTGTAAGACTTACAAAGCAGATGTTTGGATGGAAAGAATCTCATGAAGTATATCAGGATAATGTAACAAATGTAATTGAGATTTGTAAAGATCGTGAGAATGGAAATCAAGATGTTTTTATTCCTTTGTACTACGAAAAAGAAACAAAGCGATTAAAAAATACTCCTGTTGAAACTATTGCATATAGCTGGACCGATGGATTTGCTCCATTAACTGATGATGAAAAAGCAGAAAATCCATTTTAAAAGGAATAATAGTGTATGGATTTATTATTAATACATAGTTTTATAACTGATTTTTGGAAATACATAAAAACAACAATAGATATCACAGATAACGACGAATATTGGCACAGGGTTGATGTTTTGGGAAATGAGCTGTATGCAAAGCATAACAATCATCCATTAGCCTTAAAACTCATCCTGGCCTACGTCGATTATCTGGAAGACGAAAGAAAGAGGATGAAAAATGCCAAAATATAGTCATTCAACTGGTGTGGTAAAAGTCTCCAGCAACAACAAAAAAGGGAACATGAATGCGTTTGTGTACGGAAAAAAGAAAAGAGGAAAGAAGAAATGATTGAGGTTATTCCAAATAAGCCAGAGATTACGGATGAACTGGCAAAGTCTGCAATGAAAGTGATTCAAGATTATACCCGAAAACTAAGATGCGACAAGTGTGTTTTTGAAGAACTTTGTAATGAACAATTTGAGGAATGTCCGGAGGTTTGGATGATCTAAATGGGAAAACAGATTAAGAAAACAAAAAAGAAACGCCAGGAAAACGTCTGCGAGCAGTGTGGGAACCCAGTACCAAGAATGCGACGTGAGTTTAGATGCAAGTATTGTGGATGGAGAAATAATGCTGGATTGCAGAAATATGATGTTGAAATTACTCGAGGAGGGTTGGAGTAATGATCAAAAAGGAAGACGTTCTTCAGTTAATAGATGACCAGCTTAAAAGAACGGCTGACAGCTACACAATGGATGATGCTGCAGAAGTTGTATTATTGATGATTCGTAATAAGGTTGAAAATATACCTGATGCAGTTGTGCGTGGGGAATGGAAATATTGTCGCAAAGAAAACATTGCAACTTGTAAAAATTGTAGCTATGAACATTATCTTGGGACTTATCATCAATACGCAACAAACTTCTGCCCAAACTGTGGTGCTGATATGCGAGGTGAAAAGCGATGGGAAGACTAACAGAAAGAGATTGGAAAAACAAATGTGCTGGTTATATGTGGAATGTACATCCGATAAAAGATATTGATGATTTGCCATATTATAAAAAACTTGCAGAATACGAAGACCTAGAAGAACAAGGCTTGCTTCTGAAGTTGCCTTGTAAAGTGGGGGATATTGTATATGTGATAGTAGAAGAATTCGAAGAAATGTATGATTCTAACTCAAATTATTATTGTATATACGAAGAAAAATTTCATCCATATATGTTAGAAGATATTGGAAAATATGTCTTCCTAACCAAAGAAGAAGCTGAAGAAGCATTGCGAAAGAAGGTGGATTGAATGGCTAAAAACAGACAAGCAATAACTTGCAATGGTAGACCAGCTTTCTTTGCATCAATGTACGAAGATATTCGCAAATGTGCCATTGATTGCGGTTGGGCGGTCGCACTTCATGGAAGTCTTGCATCCGACATGGATATTATGGCAATGCCTTGGACTGAATCGGCAGCAGCATTTGAAAGACTTGTGCAAAAAGTATCAAAATTATTTGACGGAAATCCGATGTCAGAGTTGTATTCAATATCATACAACGAAAAACCGCATGGAAGGGTCGTTGCCACAATTCCAATATGGGAAGATTTCTATCTTGATATATCAACAATAAAGGCAGGTGGAAGTTGTGATTGATGAATGTTTACTGTTAGAAGACCTAGAAGAATTTATAGAATATGATAATTTTGATATTTACCAAGAAGAACCCAAAATATACATGACGTTTCAAGAGTTAGAAGATGTTATAGCAAATCAACCAAAAGTCGATGTTACCGACACAAATGTCGGAAACAAATGGATTCCTTGCAGTGAGAGGTTGCCAGAAGAACATGATAGTATGTTCAAGAAGTTTAAAGGAACTAACAAATGGAACGATGCAATGTTTGAAACTATTTCAAATAAAGTAAATGTTACCATCGAATTTGAAAACGGAAAAAGAACGACAGATACAAGCCATACAACGGATGGTAAGTGGAGGTGTGAAAAAGAATATGGTTTAGGAACAAAGGTTATTGCCTGGCAACCACTTCCAGAAGCATATAAGGAGGGAAAACAATGATCATAAAAGACAGTGGAGATAGAACACAATTTGAAACAGGTGCAGTAAGAGATATGTCAGCAGGTAAAGGAAGAATGGACCTTTTACCATTTACTGCAATCATGGAGCTTAGTAAACATTGCGAAGCTGGTGCTGTGAAATATGGAGAGCGAAACGTAGACAAAGGTATTCCGCAGCACAGTTTGATTAATAGTGGTTTGAGACATTTAGCTAAATATGTTAGAGGAGACAAAGACGAAAATCATTTGGTTGCAGCTCTTTGGAATATAGCATGGGCGGTTGAGCAAGATGTTAATAAACCGGAATTAAACGATTTACCTGGAGGTCCTTATAATGGCGAAGGATAAAACCTTTGAATGGCGTATGCAAGGTATGTTATATGCCTATGACATAGTGAAAAAAGAGGGCATTGAGGGTCTTTATAAAGAAATAAAAAGACGTGGTATTACGCGAATGCAGTTTTCTGTAACAACAAATCAATTAAAAACCACATGGGATACTGTATGCCAGGATATGTATGCAAATATGATGACCTGTATGTTCTATGCTCTTAGAACCACATTTGGATTTGGGAGCATCCGTTTAAATCGTCTCAAAAAGTCATACGATTCTTTAGCTCTTGATGCAATGGATCTGGATTGGATGGGCGAACATTATGTGAAACTTGAGGACTATGCTGTAGAACTATGTGAAAAGTGTAAGTTACCTATTGATGTAATCAGAGTCGCAGCTTCACAAGATGCGCTAGATGAACGTAAGGAATATACACAACGAGCAAAAGTAGATACTGTTCTTGAATTACTAAATGAGAATGGTTATTCTGATGCAGCATACTTCCTGGCTAAAAAAATGGGGAGGGTTGCTTAATGAACGCAAGTGGATATTTGGATCCAACAGCAGAACAGGCTGTCTCCAGAATAGAAAGACATAATCGTTTATGTAAAAAACATAATGTGGTAATCGGTAAAATGTATAAAATTTCTGTTATGAGAGGAGATGCTATTTATACAAAACCGAAAAAATCAATTTTAAAAGTAAAAGTAGTTGATGTATATAACAAATTCGTAGTTATTGAAATTAACAAATGTTATACAGAAACGATGTTTTGGGATGATTTCCACAATGCAAGATGTTTGATATAGTAAAAGAGGGTGATTAATATGGACCGGAAAACATTGGACCAATACAGGTCACTACAGAAAGAAATTCCTAAATTGCAAAATAAAATAAAGAATCTGGAAGAACGATTGTCTAGAGTGCCGGTTGTTGCTGATAAAGTTATGAAGTCCAGCGATAGTTTTCCTTATTTGGTAGAACATTTAAAAATCGAAGCAGAAGAACCTAGGACGGCAACAGAAATTAAAAAGCAAATAATAATTAACGAAAAACGTCTGGAAGATGCAGAAATAGAGAAAACTATTATCGAAGAATTTATTGGAAGTATCCAGAATAGCACGGATAGACAGATTTTTGAAATGATTTTTATTCAGGGGAAAAGACACTGGGAAGCAGCTGATGAAGTAGGTTATAGCAGAAGCCGAATCACTCAAATTATTTCCGGAATACTGAAAGATTAACCAAATTAACCAAAATAGTATGCTATAATTATATTGCGAAGAGTAGAGAGATACTTCACGTAATTAATTCCCCTTTTAACAAAGAGCGCCTGAGTGTTACAGCTTAGGTGCTTTTTTCATGCTGTTTTTGCGGTTCAGCATATATACCGATGTTTGTTATTACAGATGTTTTAGCCTTTTACTTCCTCATATTGATAAATAAGCCATAAAAACCGCAGCCCTTGGATTCTTAGCTCAGCTGGGAGAGCAACCGGCTCATAACCGGCAGGTCGATGGTTCGAGCCCATCAGGATCCATTTACATGATTAGAATTATGACCAGAATGAAGGTGGTGAATTGGCCAATAATGAAAACCTAAAACCAGTGCGAACCAAGAGCGAAGCAAGAGAACGTGGTAAAAATGGTGGAAAAAAGTCCGGTGAAACGAGAAGAAGAAAAGCAGATTTTAGAAAAACACTAAATCAGCTGTTAACAACGAAAATAGAAAGTGATATGACACCAATTTTGGAAGCATTGGGGATAGAATCCACACTGGAATCTGCAATGCTCATGGCACAAATCAAAGAGGCTATGATGGGAAATACAAAAGCAGCATATTTTGTAGCTCAATATGCTGGTCAGTCAGCACAGACGGAAGCAGATGATAAAGAACAGAGTATCAGAACTGAAAGAGCAAAACGTGCCAGAGATGTTGAGGTTGGAGATAAAGAAGCCAGTGATGATAATATTAAAGATTTCTTAAAAGCCATGAATCCGACAAAAGAAGATTTAGATGCATTATTTGCGGAAGAGGAGGTTATAAACGATGCCGAAACGACAGAAGAAACCGGCGAAGTTTAATTTCAAACCTTTCTCGATAAAACAGAAACAGCTGATGCACTGGTGGCGCCCGGTAGTAAAAGCATCTGAAAATAATTATGTTGTAGCAGATGGTTCAATCAGATCAGGAAAGACCATCGCGTGCATCATTGGATTTTTAACATGGTCCCAGGAAATGTTCGAAGGACAATCGTTTATCCTGGCGGGAAAGACCATGGGTGCGTTGAAGAAGAACGTAGTTAAACCAATGCTGCAGATTATGGAAGCATGGGGTTGGCCATATACATATATCCGTTCAGGATCAGAACCAAGACTGGAGATTGGAAGCAATACATATTATTTATTCGGAGCTAATACGGAAGCTGCACAGGATGCTCTGCAGGGGTTAACGGCAGCAGGTGCTTATCTGGATGAAGCTGCACTGTTCCCAAAATCTTTTGTAGACCAAGCAGTAGCGAGATGCTCGGTAGATGGTTGGAAATTCTGGATGAACTGTAATCCAGAAGGACCGCATCACTTTATCTGTGAAGAATATCTAAATCCAGAAGAGATGAAGAAAAAGAAAGTATACCATCTTCATTTTACGATGGATGATAACTTATCTATCTCACGCAAACGTAAGGAAGAATATAAGAATGCTTGGGCACATGGTAGTGTATTCTACAAACGTTTTATACTGGGTCTTTGGGTTGCGACAGATGGGCTGATTTATCAGCAGTTTGCAGATAATGTAAAGAATTATGTTATTACGGAAAAATGGTTAGAAGAACGTGATGATCGTGACAGAATAAAACATGAAATTATATATGCAGTAGTAGGAGTCGATTTTGGTGGTACCAAGTCGGCTCATTCTTTTACTTTGACTGGATTTACAAAAGGATATAAACAGGTTGTTGTGCTGGATGAATTCTATTCGAAGAAAAGGTTAAATCCAAAGCAGCTACAGAGAGAGTTTATCGATTTTGTAAAAAGGGCTCAGATAAAATATAAGGTTTATGAAGCTTATTGTGATAGCGCAGAACAAACATTGATTGCAGGATTAGAAATGGCGTGCATGGAAGAACATGTAATGATTGATATCAAGAATGCATTAAAGGGACCGATCAATGACCGTATTGCCTTCTACAACAGTTTGATCGCACAGAATAGATGGAAAGTTATGGAACACTGCGTACATATCATAGAGGCCTTTGAACAGGCTGTATATGATGATAAGAAAAAGAATATGGATGTCCGACTGGATGATGGATTGATGAATGTGGACTCACTAGACTCAACAGAATATTCAACAGAAAGTATCATGGATGACATTCTTTATATAGCAGCATAGAGGTATAAAAATGGGAAATGCAATCAGAAAATACTTGGTAGATCAGAAATACAATACTGCATCTGATGAGACATATAGCCATATCAATGAATGGCTTGAATGGTATCAGGATGATGTGGAAAAATTTCATAAATATAAAATATTTAATGGTATCACTACGACCAGCCATGAACGGTATCGTTTGGGCATGGCCAAACGAGTATGTGAAGACTGGGCAAATCTTCTCTTAAATGAGAAGGTTGCAATAAAGGCAGGAAAGTACACGAAGAGACTGAATGAGATATTAAGTAGAAATAACTTCCTGGTACGTGCACCGCAGCTGATAGAACTCACATATGCATTAGGAACGGGTGCGTTTGTAGAATACAAAGATGCAGATGATAATGTGATCATAGATTATATCCGAGCAGATATGATATATCCATTATCCTGGGATAATGGGGATGTGACAGAATGTGCTTTTGGTACAACAAAAGTAGTAGATGGTAAAGAAACGATTTATCTGCAGATCCATAGACTAGGCAGAGGAGAACAGGAAAACCAGGATGAATACTATATCGAAAACAAATATGTTGATGTTAAATCTGTAAAAGAGGTAGATCTTCCAGAAGAACTTGCAGAATGTATAGCTACGGGTTCATCCATACCGTTATTCCAGATCGTAACACCAAATATCTGTAACAACATTGATCTGGATAGTCCTTTAGGTATTTCAGTATATGCAAATGCTTTATATGCATTAAAGGGCTGTGATCTGGTATATGATTCATATATGAATGAATTCGTTTTAGGAAGAAAACGAGTTTTGGTACCAACATCAGCGGCTAAACTCGAAATGCAGAAAGCAGGAAGTGCAGTACCTACATTTGATCCAAATGATACAGTTTATTTTATGCTTCCTGGTGATAGACAGAATGACCTGCAGCTAACAGAAGTAGATATGACTATACGGGCTAATGAGCATGAATTGGGAATTCAAAGAAGCCTGGATATCTTAAGTTTTAAAGTTGGTATGGGTAATGGCCGGTACAAATATGAAAATGGCGGTGTTAAAACTGCAACAGAAGTAATAAGTGACAAGTCAGAGCTTTATCAGAACAGACAGAAAAATGCGATTATCATAAATACAGCAATTGAAAATATGGCAGCAGCTGTGTCATTCCTGGATAAAGGGAAAATGATAGAAGCCACAGTTGATTTCGATGATTCCATTATTGAGGATACAAATACGATCATTGATAAAAACATAAAACTTGTAAATGGAGGGCTGCGTTCTAAGTTAACTGCAATTATGGAAATAAATAAGTGTTCAGAGGTGGATGCGCAGAAAGAGCTGGAGCTGATTGCCAAGGATAATCAGATAACAGGACAGAGTATAGACTGGACAAATATGGACGATGAAGACGACAAGACTGAAGAGTCAACAGAAAAGGATGATGTAGATGAATCTTCTGAAGAATCAGCAGAGAGCTGAAATCATAGACAGGATATATTTAGACCTGGAAGATCAGTTGATGCTGAATATTGCACGTCATCTTAGTGATTGGGAACAGACGATTGATACAGATAAGTGGCTGATGCGCAAAATGGCCGAAATCGGAGCTCTGAATAAAGAAAATATAAGATTTATTGCCAAAGCAGCACTGATTAGTGAAACAGCCGCACAGCGCATGCTGGAGGACCTTGCAGAAGAGACTCTTAATCAGTTGGAGCCTGGATTCGAACACCTTGCAAAAGCTGGCTACATAGATGAAACATTCAAGCCTCCAAAGAGTAAGAATATGGAACAGGTCATGGATACCATGATGGACCAGGCAAAAGAAAAAATGAATATAACAAATACAACAATGCTCCATAAAGCCCAGGAGGCATTCAGAGGGCTTGCATCTGATATCGCCAGAAATGCTATGGAAATCATGAATAATAATACGGCAGCAATGATTACAGGTATCAAATCACGGCAGCAGGCATTAGAACGTGCGATAAAACAATTTGCAGAAAAAGGTATAACAGGATTTGTAGATCAGAGAGGACGTAACTGGACACCTGAAGCTTATATTAACATGTGTATGAGGACAACAGCAGGAACAACTGCCAATGAGATCCAGACGGCCAGATGCAGAGATTATGGTATAAATCTCATATCTATAGATGCACATGCTGGTGCACGGCCTAAATGCGCCAAGGATCAGGGAAAGATATTCGACCTGAATAATAAAAGCGGAACAACAGAAGACCTGAATGGGAAGAAGATTAAATATTATCCATGGAACACATCCAGCTATGGAGAGCCAGATGGACTGCTGGGAGTAAACTGCAGACATCATAAATATCCGTTTATTCCAGGTGTGAATGTTCAGAGATATTTTCCAACAGATGATATGGATGCAAATAACAGATTATATAAACAGACACAGGTTCAGAGAGCATTGGAACGCGATGTACGTAAGCAGAAGCGCGAATGCATGATGTTTGATGAATTAGGTGATAAAGATGCTTATGAAGAGGCAGCAGTCAAATTAAAGGCAAAAGAAGCAAAATTAAAGAAATATGTAGATAGTCATAAGGATCTGCATCGAAGAGAAGACAGAGAACAGGTTGTTGGATATGATCGGCAGGCATCTACAAAAGCTGGTATTACAAATAAAAACAGTATTCGTATCGCTTCCGAACAAAGCCAGTATAGAGATTATTTGAAATCGCTAAAAGAAGGGAAAGTTACTCTTAGAAGTAATCAGCAGAAAATATTGGATAAGATTCCGGAACCAGGAACATGGACTGAACTTAGAAAAAAACAAATAGATGTCAAAGATCTTGCGGCACTAACTGCAGCTACAGGACATGAATTTGCCATATTTACAGGGAACTCTTCGAAAATTCTTGTGCACGGAACTTCTAAATCTTGGCATATTCCTCATGATGCTTGGGATATTATTAAAGAAAACCAGTACGAATGGACTGCGCATTCGCACCCTACTTTTACAAAACTAGAAGAATCGGATGAAGATATAAAAACCTTAAGTCTGTTTACCTGGCAAAAGAAAAGTGTTATAATAGATTTAGAAGGAAAGACTCATGAATTTACTTCCGATAGACAAGCTTGGTTTAATAAAATGTTAGGAGTAGTCGATTATGATAAACAGGGAGACAGGAAGAGATATAGCTGGCCAGAAACTGATTGATAAATATGGTCGAGATTATTTGATCGAAAATAAAGAAAAATTGTCATTTATTGAAAATGTAGATGGAGATGTGCTGACAGTAACATTTACTTTGCATAAGAATTTGGATAATATTTCTGTTGAAAGAGATGGAGGAATTTATGTCGAAGAAAAATATTTTCCAGAAGTGTTACTCAAAGCAAAAGTTAATTTAAAAGATGGTACAGTAAAGGTAATGAATTAACAACCACAGGTCGTAATGGTCTGTGGTATTTTTATGCACATTTTTGAGAGGAGTGATGTGAATTGATTGTCGTAAACGTATCCACAACGGGTATAACTGTGGATGGCCACGCTGGATATGACAGATCAGGGAAAGATATTGTATGTGCTGCAGTATCCGTATTAACACAGAACCTTATCAATTCTATAGAATCATTGACAACAGATTCTATTGATTATGAGATTGATGACGGGCATATAAAAATCGTATATAAGGATCTATCAGAAAAAGGACGTCTTCTGGTGGATTCTTTTTTTATTGGCATAAGTGAGATAAGAAGAGCTTATGGAGAAGAATACGTGCAGATAATTTAGCACGGTGCCGAACGGGCGTTAAACGGATTATATTGAAGGAGGTACTTGTTATGAAGTACATGAATGCTAAGAAAAAATATACACTGATGAACCTGCAGTTATTTGCTGGGGAAGATGGTGGCGAAGACGGAGAAGAATCCGGAGAAGATGGTGACGACCAGGATGATGAAGAGGACGAAGACGGAGAAGATCCAGATGAGAAAAAGTATTCTCAGAAGGATATGGACTCAGCTGTAAAAAGACGATTAGCCAGAGAAAAACGTAAATGGCAGCGAGAACAGCAGAAGAAGGACGCTGAAAAAGGCGGAGAAAAAGGTGGCAAGAAGGATGAAGAGGAATCGGAAGATTCCAAGGCCAGAAAGGCAGCAGAAGAGAGAGCTTCTAAGGCCGAAGCGAAGAATGCATGCTATGAGGTTGGTGTTTCGAAAGATTCTGTGGATGACGTTGTAGCATTGGCTAGATCCTATATGGCCGCAGATGAAGACATGGATTTGGAAGAAGCAATCGAAAAAGTTGTAAAAAAATATCCTCAGTTCAAGAAAACTGCAGATTCTGAAGAAGAGGATGAAGGTGAAAAGAAATCATGGGGGCAGAGACAAAAAGGCTCCGCTAAGAAGATGTCCGGAGTGGAAAGAAGATTCTATGAAATGAATCCGGACTTAAAACCGAAAGCATAGAAGGGAGTAAATAGAATATGCATAAAAAGAAATTAATGGATTTACAGTTATTTGCACATGCAGCGCAGGAAAGATATTCCAGCATGGTTCTTGCAAAATTAAGAAAAACAGCAATCTTCTTAAATCTGTTTAACAACAGATATGAAGGCTCACCAACAGCTGGTGCTGTTAAGATTCCTGTAAGAGATACAGAAGTTGCTGTAGGAGATTATGACAAAACTCAAGGCGGTGAACTGTCAGAAGGTACAACAACATATGAAACTCTTGTTATTGACAAGGATAAATATGTTAATGAACTTATTGACGGTTATGATGCAGCATCCGTACCAGATAATCTCGTGGCAGATCGTCTGGATTCTGCAGGTTATTCTATCGGTATCACATTAGATACTGAACTTGTGAATCTTTTAGTAGAAGATGGTACAATTTCTGAAAATACAAATGCACTTACAAAAAATACTATCTATGACGCAATTGTAGATGAAATCACACCACTTAAAAAGCTCGGACTTAAGGTGGAAGAAATGTGGTTGGCAGTAACAAATGATACATATGCAACACTTTTGAAATGTCCAGAATTTGTACGTGCAACACAGATGGGTGATGATGTTGTTAAAAATGGTCAGGTTGGCCGAATTGCTGGTCTGGATGTTTATGAAACTAACAACATTCCTGATGCAGCAAAAGTAGATTTTGTAATCGGTAACAGAGTATTCTGTCATTTCGTAGATGAATGGAAAGTACCAGTTGCTGTGAACGATCTAAAAGATGCAAAACATATCGGTGCATCAGCAGTCCAGGGCCGTCGTGTATATGGCAGAAAGATCTCACGTAAGAACACAGTAAGAGTTAAAAAGCATGCCTGATAAGGAGGCGGTCAGATGTTATATGTAACACCTGAATATTACAGTGATACATTTAAAGGAGAGTCAGTAGATAATGCTGACTTTCCTTCTTTATGCGAACGTGCTGGTGAAATCGTAGAAGAAATGACCATGTACCGGTTATCAGAAGAATCGTATAAATTGATGCCTGCAGAAGTGCAGGAACGTGTCAAAAAGGCTGTCTGTGCACAGATTGAATATCTTGATGCTAATGGTGGCTCAGAGGTAGATAACGGAAACAATCTGCAGAGCGTAGCTCTTGGCAGATTTAATTATTCAAAAGTATCTGGAGCTAATGAAAATTCCAGACAGGATATATATTCTCCAAGGGCGCAAAGACTGTTATGGCCTACAGGGTTATTATACCGGGGAGGTCCTTTATGAAACCGATTCCAAAGAAATTACTGATACATGATGTGATGTATCATAGGCAGATAAAAGCCCAGGATTTTTATGAAGAAAGTACTTTGGATCCAGGTACCCCTATTTCATTTGTAAGAATGGAGCCTATGACCAAAGTCATACGGGATAAGAATCGTGCAGAAGTGCAGTTATCAGCTGTTTTGTTTTACGATTGTAAGAACAGCAGACCTAAAGGGATAAAGTTCGAAACAGATGATGTTATTGTGTTTAATGGAGAATCCCATAAGATTCAGATTATTGAACCGTTATATGATAACAAACACTTGCACCACTATGAACTGGGGTTGATAAAACATGCCTAGGGTTACAGCAAAAGTGAATTTTGATAAAGTTAAGGCTGTGATGCAGATTAAAGGAGCAAGTGATGATGCACTCACTATTATGGGGAACCAGGCTCTTCAGGATGTTTCACAGTACGTTCCTAAAGATCAGAGAACACTAGAAAACAGTGGTCTTACTAATTCTGATCAGCGTGCTGAAAAAGGAAAGTATATGTTGCGGTGGTCTACGCCATATGCTCAGTATCTTTGGCATGGTGATGTTATGCATGGAAATCCGGCATCGAGAACTTATGGTCCGGAAAAACTTAAATTTACAGAAGCTCTGGCTAGAGAAGAATGGGCAAAATATGCACAGAAAGTACATGGTGAAGAGTGGAGTAAAGTATTTGAAGCAGCATTTAAGAAAGGAATCCAGAAAGCATGACACCTCAGACAGAATTATTAAAATTAGTATGCGAGACTGCAGAAAAAAACTGCAGTCTTGATCATAAGATATCTCCGATAGAACTGGATCCGAAAGGTGGGATTTATGCTGAGATAGGAGAAGGTTTCGGAGATAGTCAGTATTATGATAAAAGTGCAGTCAGAACTATGCCTGTGCTTATTTTAATCCGTGGAAAGAGTCAGGAAAGATGTCTGGATCAGCTGTCAAACATATGCAATTACTTGCAGAGTTTAAAACAATACCCACAGGGGAAATTAGTGGGATGGTTAAATGCTACCACGGTAAAGGAACCAAATAAAATCGGCAGGGATGAAGATGGAAAATACAATTGCTCATGTATCATCAACTGTCTAGTATATTTTTAGAAGGGAGAAACAAATGGAAAAAGTGAATTTACAGTTATTTGCAGAACCTGCATTACCTGAAAATACGATTACTCCGGAAATGAACTTTGAAACAGAAGCATTTATTAATACAACACCTGATGGAGATAATCCAACATGGGCTTCTGTTGCTAATCTTTGTAAGAATATGGCACAGTCACTGAATGAAGTCATCTATCAGGCGAAGTATTATGCAGACAAAGGCTGGGGATCATCTGAAGTAACAGGTGCACAGTTAACACTTACATTAACTGGCGATGTTAAACCGGGAGATGCTGCTTGTGATTATCTGTTATCGGATAAAGTGATGTATGAGATCGGAAACGCAAGAAAGAGCCATTTAAAACTTGTAAAGGGAACTAAAGTTATTATCTGGCCTGTTACATTAGTAAATATTACACCTTCATATGGTGATGCTGGGGCAGTCAATACTATTACTGTAACAATCCATGGAAATGGCAGACCTTCCATTGGAACAACTACAGCTACGAATGCAAATGCGTAAGAGGGGCTTAAAGGCCCTTCTTTTTTAGGAGGAACAATATGGCTTACCAGGCAAAGAGAGCAAAAGAATATGTACAGGAATTTGAGTTGGTAGAAGAGGATGGGACTGTAGCTCACTCCATGAAAGTATCACTGACACCTGGTGATGTAGTCGAAAAATTGAGCAGACAGTACACAGATCTAATACGAGCCCAGAAAGAAACCGCAGAGATTGCTGCAGGCATCAAAGATCATATGATTTTGAGAGAGGCATATGAAAAATTAGGACATGCCGTTATTGCGATTGTCAATTCTGTGTTTGGAGAGGAGCAGACAAATATCATTATAGAGTTCTACAATAATCGATATAATGATATCGTTTTAGAAGTTTTACCATTTATCACTGAGGTTGTGATTCCTGATGTTCGTAAAATTTCACAGGAGAAAAGAAAAGAGATACTCCAGAAATATAATCGAAAGACAAGAAAAGCGATTAAGAAAGGAAAGAGATGGGATTCCTAACAGAAATGAGTTCCAATGTTATATTAACTCCAAAGAGTAAGATCATAGTGAATCCGGCTTTTGATATCGTACTAGATGTACAGAGAATGTACAAAGAGGAAGAACTAAGTGAGTATGATAAAACAAATCAGGCACTGATGATGTTAGTAAAGAATAACAGGAATATCCGGCTTTTTACTCCAGCAGAAAAAGTAAAACTATTAAATGAAATTACCAAAAGATATATATCTGTTAAAAAAAGGCCTGCAATAAAGCAATCACCTATACCAATTTTGGATTTCGAAGAAGATGGGGATTATATCTATGCATCTTTTATGCAGGAGTATAAGATTGATCTGATAGATATGCAGGGTAAGCTTCCATGGAAAAAATTCTTATACTTATTTAACGGACTGTCTTCTGATACGAAGATTAAGCAAGTGATGAGAATTAGGGATATGGAGATTCCAGAACCGAATGGGAAAAACAGCAGATATATACAAGAAATTATGAATTTGAAATCGCATTATGCTCTTCCTGTAAAAGGTGGAGGTGGAAGTGCTGGACTTGATCAGCTGTTTGCGACATTGGAAGGAATGGCAAAACAATGAAAGCAGACGGAATGAACATCAAAAAGGTAAAATGTCCGTTTTGCGGGCATAAACAGAATATTTTTTATACAGATGGAGCCTATTGTAAAGGGCTCTTTTTTAAGTGCAAGAATAAGACTTGCAGAAGAGAATTTGAGATAAGAATCTAACAGCCAATTGTGCCTATGTGCCGGCGATGAAATAAGGCAGGTGGGACAATGGGCAAAAAAGGTGATGTCGAATATCTAATACGTGCTGATGATAGTCAGATAGAAAAAGATCTTGATCAGGCGAATGAAAAGGTTGAGAAATCGGCCAAGAAAACTGCTGATAAAACAGTCAGTATCGAAAAAGAAAAGACAAAAGATGTAAAAAAAGAAATAAATAAGGTAGAAGATGCTGCAAAAGATGCATCGAATAAAGTCGAGGATGCGTGGAAAGAATCTGCAGAGCAGATAGAAGATTCATTTAAAGACTCTGCAGATAAGGCAAAAGAAGAAACAGATGGATTAGGTAACTTGTTTGATAACATTGGTACCAGTATAAAAGACGCTTTTTCGAATGCTGCAGATGGAGCAATACCTCTTCTTGGGCAGGTAGATGCATTAACAGCTGGTCTTACAGGGGCCCAGGTGGCAGCAGTAGGTATTGGTGCTGCATTTGTAGGAATAGCGATAGCTGGTGTTGAAGTAGCAACAGATATGGATGCAGCAATGAATGATTTTATCGCATCAACCGGAAAAGCTGCAGATGAAACAGATCGTTATCAGGCAGTTCTTGAAAATATCTATGCGAATAACTACGGTGAAGACTTCCAGGATATATCTGATGCTATGGAACAGGTAGTGAAGAGTCTTGGGGATATGGATGATTCTTCATTACAAGACGTTACTGAATCAGCGTTTGCACTTCGTGATACATTTGAATATGATGTGTCGGAATCCACAAGAGCAGCCAAAGCCTTGATGGATAATTTCGGTATATCAGGTGCTGAAGCAATGGGTATGATAGCAGCCGGTGCTCAGAATGGATTGGATTATTCTGGAGAATTACTAGATAGTATTTCAGAATACTCTGTTCAGTTTGGTAAGATGGGGCTGGATGCTGATGATATGTTCAAGATTTTTCAAAAAGGTGCTGAATCTGGAGCCTGGAATCTTGATAAAATCGGCGATGCTGTTAAAGAAATGTCTATCCGAGTAATAGATGGATCAGAGACCACAAAAGAAGGTTTTGAACTGATTGGTTTAAATGCAGATGAGATGGCGGCTAAGTTTTCTGCAGGTGGAGAGACTGCTAAAGAAGCTTTTGAAGAAACATTAGAAGCATTATCGTCTCTTGAGGATCCTCTTGCACAAAATACAGCTGGTGTAGACTTGCTTGGAACCATGTGGGAGGATCTCGGCCCAGAGGTTGTTGAAGCATTAGCTAATATTGAAGATGGTGCATATGATACTGCCGATGCAATGGGTCAGATTAAAGATGTAAAATATGATGATCTGAACTCTATGCTAGAAGGTTTGACTCGAAATGTAGAATTATTGTTAATTCCGATCGGAGAGGCTTTAATACCGCTGTTATCGACGTTGATAGAGGCATGCCTTCCAGTATTAAATGGTCTTTTGGGACCATTGGCCGATCTGCTGGGGGCATTGCTGGAACCAATTCTATCCTTGATTAGTTTAGCAATACAGCCTCTGATTGATGTTTTATCATTTTTGATCACGGGTGCAATACAGCCTTTGATAGAAGTCGTAGAAGGTGTCTTAGTACCTATTTTTTCTGGTTGCTTAGAGGAAATGTTTACATTTGCTTCAGAAAAATTTGATAATATCAGAGGTCTATTCGAAACGCTAATGGAGTTTGTCAATAATGTTTTTTCAGGTGACTGGGAAGGCGCGTGGGAAAATATAAAGGAAATTGCAGGTGCATTTATAGAACCATTTAGCGAAACTATAGATAATGCAAAGGCATTTCTTCAGAGCTTATTAGATTTTATTGAAAATGTATTTACAGGAAACTGGAGTGGTGCATGGGAAAATGTAAAAGAAATCTTTTCTGAAGCAGTTAGTAATCTTGCGTCTATATTTAAAGCCCCATTAAATGCGATTGTTGATGCATGGAATAGTTTGGCTTCCAGTATCGGAACTGTAAGTATCCCAGCATGGGTACCTATCGTTGGTGGGAATTCATATAGTTTACCGAGATTTTCAAGGTTGAAAGTAGGTCTTGATTATGTTCCAAATGATATGTATCCGGCATTCCTGGACGAGGGTGAATGGGTTCTTACAAAAGAGGAAGCTTCTACGCTTAGATCTCTTGGTGGTATAGACGGTATTGTATCGATGATGGACGATACATCGTCTAGTTCTATTATTGTAGAAACATCTGGAGAACCTATTGATTATAAAGAATTGGGTAATGCAGTGTACGATGCATTCAAAAAACATGGCATGGGCATTTTTGTAAATAAAAGAGAAATAGGCCGTTTGATTACAGATATTCAGCAAGAAAGGGGATAAAACAATGGATATATATTATATCAATCATAAAAATCAAAAAATTGATTTCATGAATGAATGTTTCAGTGTTGAAGATTCTTCTTTCTTCGAACATTCCTGGGATTACGAGGAATCATCAGAGAATAAAGATTATGGCGGTGCTATTGTACAGTTTAAAAAAGGCATACAAGACAAATCATTTGATATTCACGTAACATCTGCTGGTTTGAAAACATGTGAACAGGCTTATAAAGAATTTTTGGATATTATTGAATTAGATATTCTGGAAATGAAACCTGGAATGTTATTTATCAATGATTATTATCTTAGGTGTTATATCACAGCGGGTAAACCAAAATATTTTGTTCCTGGACTTGGGAGCATGTCTAGTGAGCTTACCTTAATATCTGAATATCCATTTTGGATAAAGGAGAATACTAGACAATTCCTTCCACAGCTTGCAAGTGAAAGCCAGGATGGATTAGATTTTCCATCGGATTTTCCATTTGATTTTAAGGAGACTGAAACAGGACATGAATCGTGGAATGTCGGCCATTATACAAAGAGTCATTTTATGTTGCGTATATTTGGTGCATGCGAAGACCCTGTTGTATACATAAACGATTATCCATATCAGATTTTTACCGAATTGCAGGATGGGGAATATCTCGTTATTGATAGCAGGAACAACAGTGTAGAGAAATTCTTGGTAAACGGAAAATCGGAGAATATATATAATTCTAGAAATTTTGAGTATTCGGTTTTTGAGAAGATACCAAATGGAAATCTGACAATCAACTGGAGCGGAGCATTTGGTTTTGATCTGACCTTATTTCAGGAAAGGAGTGAACCAGAATGGTAATACAGCTTACTGATCCTAAGGGAAGACAGATAAAATGCCTTAAAAACGTTGGTCTGGATGTGGAGCTGAATTCTGGGAATCGTGATTTTGAACTCAGGGTACCATCTACGGAAGATAATTCTCAAATAGATTATGGCAGCAGGATATTCATACCAGGAACTGAAATCGGTGGTGTTATTGGAAGAATTTACAAAGATACATCCAATAACGAAATGTTTTATTATGGCCATACCTGGAGAGGGCTGATGGAAAAGAAAATTATTTGCCCGCCAGATGGTTCTGATCATATGGAAGTGACGGGAGAAATCCATGAAATCATGCGGAGCATACTGGATCCATTGTATGATGGTGTGATAGTAGTTCCAGAAACTGATAGTGGAGTTTCTATTGAGCGTTTTAAGTTTGACAGATACTGTACACTACTTGATGGATTTACAAAGATGCTGAAGGCTGTAGATAGGCGATTGGAAATTGTTTATAACGAAGGCGAACCGAATGGCAGTGGGGGGGTAGAAGTATCCTCACTGCCTATTACTGATTATTCAGAAGAAATCGAACTGTCCAAAGACAGCAGACTTCATTATGTTATAGACGACAAACGAGATGGAGTAAATCATCTGATAGTTCTTGGGAAAGGGGAACTTCAGGAACGTGAAGTATTGCATCTTTATGTTCAGGAAGATGGAAGTATTGGAACTGAGCCGTATTATACTGGTTTGTATGAAATCACAGAAGTTTATGAAAATACATCCTCGGATGAATTAGAGAGTGAAGGTATAAAAGAACTGCAAGACCGGATGAATTATAAATCATTTGAAATGGATGTGGAAACATTGGGAATAGACGTTGCCATTGGAGACATCATAGGCGGAAGGGACTATGAGACCGGAATGTATATGGCGAAACCATTGGAAAACATAATCATAAAAATAGAAGATGGGAAAATTGTAAAAGAATACAGTTTGGAAGGAGCTTAATATGGAGTTTTTAACAGGACGAAAAGGATATGCTCATTTTACGGCACCTCAGTTCAGAGCTTTTATCCAGTCTTTTATAGGGCCTGACAGTTATATCCTTGGGACTGAGGATATCAACATTGCTGTAGGTTCTGGAAATATTATCAAGGTACCGCCATTGATGTTAGTTCATCATGGTGGTTTATTTTATATTCCGGAAGAGGAAGAGGTAACATACCAGAATGGTACTCAAGGTATGAAACGAACGGACCTGATTGTAGCCAGATACACTAAAGATTCTGAAGGCTTGGAATCAGCAGCGCTAATCGTTCTTCAGGGAACCCCAGCGAGCAGTAGTCCGGAACTGCCAGCATATGAAGTTGGAAATATGCAGAATGGCGATTCAACAGATGATTGTCCGTTGATAAAGATAACACTAAACGGTCTTGATGTCGAAAGTGTTGAGGTTCTGGTAGAACTATTGTCACCATTATCTGGTAAGCAGAATCAGATCACATCTGGAACAAGTGAGCCTTCAGGTGGTATGTCTGGAGATGTTTATATCCAGATTTCCGAATAGTGAGGTGATGTAATATGGCAACGTTAATAGGTACATATTACGGTAATCAGGCTGGACCTCATAAGAAGTTCAGGGTAGTGACACAGTTTCAGTATACCAATACGGATCCATCCAAGGGGGTCTATCTGCAGAGAAGGCATTATGTTGAAGTTGTTATTGGTGGAGATGAAAACTTTACAAATAATTTAAAAGTCAGCTGGGATACCTCAAGATATGCATTGTCGGTTGTTGGTGCCTATGCTGTACAGGATTGGCAGGATATCGGATGGGTAAAATGTGGAAATGCTGTATCATATGACTGTAATGCATATTATACAGGGGTATCTGGAACGGTATATAAATCGACAGCTTCAGGAACATGTACGGTTCCTAATATACAGACGTACTCTGTTATTACATTGACTTATGATGCAAATGGTGGTATCGGATGGGCGGATATGTCCGAAGAAGGAAAAATATATAACGATGAATCATACTGTAGATTCAAAGTAACTAGTAATATTCCTACACGTGAGAATTATGTATTCTTGGGGTGGGCTATATCTCCTAAAGCAACTGTAGCGAGTTTCTTCGCTGGTGATTCCATAGTGTTATCATGGAGTGATGCATTATATGCAGTGTGGCAGTCAGAATCCAGCTTGTATATCAGAGATGAAAATGACCAGTTCAAAAAAGGCAATCCATGGGCTGGTAGAAGAAAAGGTATTCCTTGGATAAATATCAATGGATTGTGGAAGAAGGGAGGAGCATAATATGTCTCATTTGCATGACATAGGGATTGCAGGTTCTCCGTTTGTAATTGATCCTGTAACAAGAAAAGTAACATCTGGAGAAGTTAAAAAACTTATTCAGTATGATCACAACAGTACACGATATGCCTTCCAGTGTCCGAAAGTGATCAATGGACATGATATGTCTGAAAGTACAAAGATTGAAGTACATTACATTAATATACAGGAAGACAAAATTAAGAAAAATGAAGATTTTTATCCAGTAAATGATGTAACTGTGGATGGGAATAATATTACATTCTCATGGCTGGTATCTATCAATGCTACCAGTTTAAAAGGCATTACTGGTTTTATTGTCCGTTTCTCCTGTATGACAGACGCCGTTGTTGATTATGCATGGCATACTGAATTATGTATGGATGAAGTACAGATTGGTGAAGGCCAGTATTCTACTGAATATATCGCTGATGCATATGCGGATATTTTGGAGCAATGGCGTATAGAATTCATTGAAACTTATATTAATTCAGTAACATGGGACAAAATCAAGGGTAAACCATTTAGCGATGACCGAAAAACGATAACATATGATGGGAACGTAGATGGACGTGAATCTATAGAAGTTGCAACGGGGCTGTACTATGTGAAGATAAGTGATACAGGCGCTGAATTAGAAGAACTGATAGGTGCTTCTGTTACCTTTGCTGGTGGTGAAGATGAAATGACACTAATCGTCAGCGAAACAGAACTAAGCGAACCAACAGAAGGTGCTGTAGTTTATACATATGCTGATCTTGGTATGATGCTTGTAATCGCAGTAAATGAAGACACTATCGAAATGGATGGAATGACCGGGACAAGAGGAATTTATGTTCTTCGTATAGAAGGCGATAGTGGTAATGCTGCCTGGGTCAAATCACTTATGTACGGAAACATCAAAACAATAGACCCTAAGTTCTTGCCGAAAATAGATGGACTTCCAGAGGTTACTGCTGAGAACAACGGATGTATTCTGCGAGTTGTAGATGGCTCATGGCAGTTAGCAGAATCGACAAATGCAGATATTAAAATAGACACAGAACTTTCACCAGAATCAACAAATCCCGTGCAAAATAAAGTTGTAGACGAAAAACTTAGTCAGTTATCGGAAGAGATTGGTGACTTAAAAGAAAGTGGTTTAAATGCTGAAACTTTAATTGTTGCAGAACGTGCTAGAATTGATAATTTTGTGGCATTAAAAGAGGGAAGCACAACTGGCGATGCTGAACTTATGGATATTCGTGTAGGATGTGATGGCACTGTTTATAAGAATGCAGGTGAAGCTGTTCGCAGCCAAATCAGAAAAATTATTGGCGGTGATAGAGATTTTAAAAATCCTGTATGGGAAAGTGGTAGCTTTAACGCTTCGGAAACATACCCACCAAGTATTGTTAATAATGCTAATAGACTTCATACACCTGAAAGTAATCCTATTCCGTTAAAAAAAGGCGATAAATTTGAATTGCCTTATGTGACAGGTACTACAGATTATCAGTTTAGTTTATATTGGTTCTCAGCAGATGGCACATATAACTATGTACCACAAGATGTCTATAAAGCACCTTATGAAGTTACCGAAGACGGTGATTATTTTATCAGTTTAAGACGAGTTGACGGAAATCTTGCTGCAAGTGCGGATGATATAACATTTATTCTTGTTCAAGTTGATGGTGTTATTGATGGAGTTAGAAATAAAATTGATGAATTAGAAGTCAAGTTTGATGCAGACGTAAAAGCCTTAAATGCTAGAATTGACGCACTTGGTACAAATACTGGTGGTGGAAATAATAGCGGCACTGGTGGTGGAACTGATAGTGGAAGTGACGGTGGAAACACCACAGAACCAACAGGAATTGTTTGGAATTATGGACAGTGGTATTACTTACAAAACAACGAAATTTTAGGACCGTCAAGTCATGGCTCTCATGCCTGTACGAGTATTGTTTTAGGTGTCGGCGATGAAATTAAAAACAAAGATACTGGAACGTACGAAATCCGTATCTTTTACTATAGTAATGAAATTGCAACGCAGATTGTACTCAATCCAGCTACACTGAAATTCACAGCAAATATCGGTACGGAATACAAGATAAGACTAAAACGCTTGGACGGTGCACTTCCTACTGATGCTGATATTGCAGCATGTTTTGAACTAACAAAGGCTAGTGGTAGTGGTACAGGTAGCGACAATAATAGTGGCACTAATAGTGGCACTAATAGCGGCACAGGTACAGGTGGGAATAATAACACTGATAATGGTAGCGAAGATGAAGGTTCTAATAATATCCAGAATCAAGACTTTGAGAAGTTAAGTGTAGATGTTGAAGAATTAAAAGAAAGAATGACAGCAATTGATGGAAAAGGTGCTGAAAACCCTATTGGATGGACATTAGGTAAACAGTATATTTTAAGCAATGGTGAATTAATCACAAGCAACCAATCATCAACAGGTATCGCTGAACTTGCATTGAGTGTTGGCGATTCTATTGCAAATACGGACACTTCCAAAGGGGAGATAAGAGTTTTTTATGATCTGGATGGAGTAATTCAACAGGTTGTGTTGAATGCTGTTTTAACACGTTTTTATGCAGATGCAGATAGAACGTATTATGTTCGTGCTAAACAATTAAGTGGTAATCCTGCAAGTGTAGAAGAAATAGGAACATTCTTTGAATTAACACGCATTGGTAGTGGTAGTGGTATACTTGGTAATCTTGAAGAAAACTATGAAACCTACCAAGTTCCAGAATATGTAAAGGGTATTTTGAACACAAAATGTAAAGACTTTGATGAAAATTCAGCAACAAGACTTCAAGATTTGTATGATTGGTATGATGAGTTAGCGATTGCGTTTAGTTCGTCAATGACAAAAACACAGTACGGAACAACACAAACGCCCGAAGGAGTATGTGCAGAAGCAGATTCCAGCACATATCCTATGTGTGCTTATACTATTGCACCTTTAAAATATGCAAAGAATAAGATTATTCTTGCCTATGGTATTCACGGAAATGGACCTGGTGGGGATGCTATCGAAGGTGTAATTGGTCTTGCATATTTTGTTAAGGATTTACTTAATAATTATCTTAAACATCCTACAATGAAATATCTCAGAGAATATTGTACGGTTGTTGTTATGCCTGTTCTTAATCCGTGGGGTTATCAAAATAACAGTAGGGGTAATGGTAGAAATATTGACCTTAACAGAAACTTTTCAGTTGGTTTTGTTGCAAATCAAACATCACCAAGTGAAGCTAATCAAGCAACGTTCAATGGTGCTACTATTAAAAGTGGTGCAAGTGCTTTTTGTGAACAAGAAAGTCAAAACATAAGAGATTATATTAGGGATAATCATTCAGATGCGGTGTTTATGCTAGAAGGTCATTCAAGAGGTAAGACAGACAGATTACTTAATAGATTCCAGACTTATGTTGCAGATGTCGATATGTCAACAGAACAGGCAAATGCAATTAATAAATCATCAAAAAGACTTGTGGAAAAATATGGTGGGAATTATGTAGGTACAACAGCAAGCACCGTAAATGGTCAATGTTTCAGATATTTCCGTGACACATTTAATATGTTTGCATACGAAAATGAAGCATTTGGTAGGTATGTATTGCCAACAGATAACACAACTGCACAAAAAGATGCAACTATGAGTAAAACTGACGGAACTGATCTTACACAAATTCAAGCAACTGATTTTGTGGCAAGTACAATTTTATCAGTCGCAGAAAGTTTCTGGTTTGCGTCAAATGATTAAACAGTAACAAAATAATTGACCTTGACCATTGCGGTGAAAACACCGTGATGGTTTTATATTCACATAAGGATGTGGTTATATGGGTAAATTGCAAGAAAAATACCTAGTCTGCTTCCGTATGTTTTGAATCTAAAATAATATCAATCAAGGCACACTTTAATCGGTGTGTCTTTTTTGAATGAAAATAATTGTAAAAGGAGCAAAAACCATTGTACATAGATATCAATACAATTATTACAGCTGGAGCACTTCTTGGAGCAGTTCTTGCTATTTTCGGATCAATTTTTAGTATTTATAAATGGTATCTGAAACAAAGTAATTTGAACGAGAAGATGAAGTCCTTAGAAGACAAACACAACGAAGATATTAAAAAAATTGAAGAAGAAGCCTGTCTACATACATATGGTATTTTAGCATGTTTAAAAGGTCTTCAAGAAAAAGGATGTAATGGTCCAGTGACAGAAGCAATTGATAAATTTGAGAAATATATTAATAAACGTGCTCACGATCAGGAGGAATAATATGGATATTAGCTTTTTATTAGATTATATTAACTTAATTACATTAGGCATTTGTCTGTGTATTGGATTTGCATTGAAGTATGCAAAAATTTTTGACTGGTTTGGAAATCAGTATATACCATTATCTGCACTTATCATGGGAACAATTATTAATGTCTTGATTAATTATCCAGGTATTAATGCCCAGGTGGTTCTTGGCGGTATGATAAGTGGTCTTGCATCTACTGGATTATATGAAATGATGCGAAATTTATTAGATAAAGATGGTAAGAAGGACGTGTAAAAGCGTCCTTTTTATAATTTCTAGGAAAGGAGAGAAACCAATGGGATGTAAGAACTTCAAACAGGGTGATTCCAGATGGAGAAACAATCCTTATGCTGCTAATACTATGGCCGGTGCTGGATGTGGGCCTACAGCCTGCGCCGATGTTATTGGGTCTATCAATGGAAACATCACGCCGGTATCTACAGCTAACTGGCTGACAGATCACGGATATGCCATTGCCCACAATGGTACCAGCTGGTATGGTATCGGTGTATGTATCGATGCATACGGACTTGATGCAACACAGCTGAACAGTGCGAGTCAGTATGGTAAGCGTGGATCCAGTTACGAAAAACGTTGGAAAGAACTCATGGCCACAGGTGATTACTGGGGTATTCTTTTAATGGGAAAAGGGAACTTTACCAAAGGGGGCCACTATATCTGTATTACACAGTGGGACGGATCCAGAGCCTATGTACATGATCCGGCAACTTCTGCGCGTGATGGATGGCATCCATGGAGTCATTTTGACGGTGATGTTAAAGTATTCTATGTGATCAAGAAAAAAGAAGGGTCTGTATCAGAAGATATATCTGATGCATCAAAACGTCAGAATATCAAAACTGGCCAGGCTAAGGCAAATGAATTTTGCGAAGCACGTTTGGCTGTGGATGGTATTGCTGGTCCTATTACCCAGGAAGCAAAAGTAAAGGTTCTGCAGCATGCAATGAACCTGGACTATGAGGCAGAACTGAAAGAAGATGGTATTGCAGGACCTAAGACATTGGAAGCACTTAGAGGGCATACTGTCCGCAAAGGCGAAACCCAGTATATGGTAACTGCTCTTGAGATTTTGCTGTTATTAAATGGCTATGATCCTAACGGAGTAGAATATCCAGGTGTATTCGGTAATGGCCTGGAAGCAGTTTTGGAATCATACCAGGATAATAATGGTCTTGCAGCAGATTGCATCGCAGGATACAATACGTTTGTATCATTAATTTCGTAACTATTAACCAAGTACAAATACAACAAAATACATATAAATAAGAAGAAACACTATATCTTGTGAAGGCAAAAAAATTATAGGGTATTACAATCCGGTCCACCCGACTGCAGTACCCTATAATGTTGCTAAAAGCCTTGATTTTACTGAACTTTTTTGGTCTGTATTATGTAAACTAAATGGTTAAGAAGATATTATGTAAACTTTTATGGAGTTTGTCTTTCTGTCAAAAATTATTTCATCAATAATGGATCTGACGAAGGTTCCTTTTTCTTCATAACCGATATCTGGACTTTTCAGAAGGCTTTTTACATTCCTGATTCTTTCCATAATGATTTCCTTGGATGGTGCAGTAGTATGCTTTGATTTATTTTGGAGTGTCTGCAATTCGGAAAGTAAATTTTGTTTAATCTTATTTAAACGTTGTTTATTTTCTTTGTATTCATCCAAGGTATCAATTTCAGCTTCATAAGCATCTTTTATACGTTGTTCACGAACGGACAATTTTTCTAATTCTTTTAATAATGATTCTATTTCTGCAGACGTTTCGTCTATTATTTCCCCTTTGTATTTGATAAACATATCACCGCTGGACAATATTTGGTCTAATGCAGAGAAAAAGGCTGCTTCCATTTTTTTGACAGAAATGGTTGACGGATCTCTGTGCATCCCTTTGGAATATTTCCAACATACGAAAGTTTTGCAGGCTGCAGAACCGTTGTATGCCATTGTTGCACCACATACAGAACATTTAACAAGACCAGAGAGCCAATGTTTGCATGTTGATACATTACGTGATTTTTGTGGTCGCTTTCGTGCATTCATAAGCGCAACTCTGGCTTCGAATTCCTTGGCAGAAAAGCGCGTTTCATGTGTACCCTGGAACTGTATACCATTCCACGAAACAATGCCAATATAGAACGGATTTCGAAGAATGTAGTCGACATTTCTGCGTTCAAATCGGTTTCCGCGCTTTGTTCTATATCCGCGATCATTGCACATTCTGGCTATATGTGTGCTATCTTTCCCGCTGTCGTATGATTGGATGATAAAGTCCACTATTTTCATTTCTTCTTCGTTTATGACAAAAGGCTGACCACCGCCCACTGCATTATAACCAAGGCAAGGTGTAGACTGGTAACCATTGCGAAGTGCTTTTTCTTTCATTCCACGCATTACTTCACCAGAAAGTCTTATGGAGTAGTATTCGTCCATCCATTCTATGATACGTTCGATTAGAGTTCCAAAAGGACCGTCTATTAATGGTTCTGATATGCTTAATACTTCCACATTATCTTTTCGCAGCATACTTTTATATACAATGGATTCTTCCTGGTTACGTGCGAAACGAGAGAATTTCCAAACAATAATCACGTCGATTGGATGAGAAGGATTTTTAGCCAGGGCAATCATTTTCTGGAATTCTTTTCGTTTGCTGGCATCTCGACCAGATACACTTTCTGTGAAAATGAATTCTGATGGAACGTATAGATTATTCTTTTTTGCGAATTCCAGACCTAGTTTACGTTGAGTATCCGGCGATATTTCGTCCTGGTCGTGGGTAGATACTCTGATGTAAATGGCAGCAGTTTTCTGTTTTTCATACATAAGCATCATCTCCTTGTACATTTTATGTAAAAAAGGGTACAAAAATAACAGCCTCCGAACACTATGTTCGATTGCAAAGGCTGTCCGAAGATGATACAATATGTTTGAAAATTTTATTGGTGTATATCTTCGGATATGTATCTAAAAGCCGTTCCTGTTGCAGCAGGGGCGGTTTTTTATTTTATATTATTCCATATCAGATGAATCAGCAGAATTGATTACTTCTCCAGAATCAGCATTTACAAAATCCACATGAATATTGTCCGCAGTCGTTCCATTAAAGATATGATACATTGCACCATACATATAGAAAACTATTACTGATAACGATTCATTCATATCTAATTCCGTAGAAGAAGTTGTTATTGTAAACTCTGTAAAATCTGAATTAACAGAGATATCTGTTATGTTTGGATAATCTTCAGAACCTACCATTTCATCCAATGCTGCTTTGAACTCTGCAACTGTTTCAGCCATCATTTCCTCATGTTGTGCTTTTGTCATAACATAAGTTGCACTTCCATCTTCGTTTAAAGTTACTGATTTGTATCCCTTTTCTTCTGCTGTTTGATTGAGTTCTTCTTGTGTCATTTCGCCTACATATTCTGCTGGAATTGTAAGTTCCACTGAAAACAAGTTTTCTTCGATTTCAATATCGCCTATGGCTTCAAGTGTGTCAGTTGTTTCGTCTATCTCTTTTTCAAAGTCGTCAGTTCCTTCGACTGTCTCAGAGATTTGCTGTTCAGGTGCTGACTCTGTCTTATTCCCACATGCAGTTAACGATAATACTAATGAAATCATTAATAAACTGGCTATTATTCTGTTTTTCATTATTTCCCTCTTTTCTTTTGTTTGTTTTTTACCCAAGTACATTTATAAATCATTACCATAAAGGTATTGACTTTAAGGTTTACGAAAGAATCGCTTTCTTTCAGCATCAAATTCAAATTTTTGATTCATTTCAATAAGAGTATCTGTCATTGATTTTTCAGATATATAAATAACATCATCTTGGCTGGAAGGGTACATTTTAATACCTAATTCTTTAGTAATATAGAACCATAGTTCCAATGCATTTTCATTTTCGAATAAATACTTCAAAGATGCACCTCCTATATCATTAGCGAATCATCTTGCAAACAGTAAGATTTGGTTCGAAGTAGATAATATACTTCTTTACGCACACGTAAGCGCCATATTTGCTTCTGTAACGTTCTATAGTCACATCTAAGAATTCTTCTGTTACTTCCAGATATTCTGCCATTTCATATTTATTCTGGCAGCCATGCTCGAAGCATGAAATTATTCCAGGAAGTCCAATCATCTTATCATAAGCCCAAGTTCTGGCAAGAAGTTCCTGTTTACGGTTAACAGAATCTGACTGATCTAAAATATTTCCATATGATGTATAGTGGTGTCCGAGTTCTTCGGCCAGGATACAAGATTCTTCAGCTCTACTTGTCAGATTAGAGTTGATTCCAATTACCCCATCAATATAAAGACCCTTTATTCTATCGCTTACAAAATCATAATGTACGATATCTATACCGTCCCTGCAGGCTTCGTCTTCTAAACGTTCTAATGTATTCACATCAAACACCTCCCGCTCTAGTATATTCTATTTGGGTGTGCAGAAATCTGCACATCTATTTTTTGTTTTTTCTGCTTTTTACGAATTCAATATAGTTGAGGATGTCGTTTACTTCGTCTTCCGTAAATTCGTCTCCTTCTAAATGTGCTGCAATAGTAATTTGTGGTTTTCCAAATTGATCTGGCAAAGTTTCTTTTAACTTTTGATTGAATTCGTTCAGTTTCTGTTCTTCGAGCATATCTTCGAGTATTGAATTAATGCCACTGAATAATTGAACTACATTCATTTCGTTATGTGTTGTGAAATTAATATCCTGAGTAGTAGGAGATTCTTCTCCATTTAACAAATAGTCCAGAGAAACACCAAAGAAATCAGCAATCTGCTGGAGTTTTCTGGCATTTGGGTGGCTAGTACCGAGTTTGCTTATATAGCCTTTACCGAATCCCAACTCATCTTCAAGCTTATTCATTGATATTCCTTGTTTTTTGCAAAGCGCTTTTATACGTTCTTTCAGATTCATAGTGGACTCCTTATCAACAATACTGAAAAAATCGCAAAATAAGTATTGACATCCTGAAAAAATCGCATATAATAAAGCTATAAGGTTCTGAAAAATTCGCAAAATTATATGAGAATGAATGAAATTATATTCTGCAATTGTGTTTGGTAGCTTAATTATAGAATATTTTCAGAAGTAGGTCAATATATAATTGTGATATTTTCAGAACCATTTGTAGAGAAAGGAGCGATTTATGAGCAATAATATTTTTGACAATGTAGCTAGGCGAGCAAAAGAGAAGGGTATTTCAATCAATTCATTAGAGATTAAGGCTGGAGTATCTGTCGGAAGTGTCTACAAATGGAATGATGTAAGTCCTACTGTGAGAAATCTTTCCAAAGTTGCAGAAGTGCTTGAATGTACAGTAGATGAACTACTGGAAGAGTCGTAGTCAACAAGTACAACCAGTAACACATACCTTATAGGAGAGGTGATCATATGTTAAACGTAATTATTTATTTTCGATCAGAAGATGGAGACAGACGTTTTGAAGATGTTCCAGAAGAAGAGAGAAGAGAAATAATAGACAAAAGACTGGACATGGCATTAGCTGGGATACAGTTCGAAAGAGTAAAATCCGCCTAAGGCGGAGAAAGGGGGACAAGCATGAAACTAAAAGACGGTGCACTTGCATGTGCGATTGCGTATATCGCAATAAACGCAATTCCATGGCAGTCAGCAAAGTGTTTATGGATATTGTATGTGTTATTGGTGTATGCAGCATGGGAGTTGATTTTGAGAACAGAATGGATCTGGAAGAGAATCAGACATGCAATTTTAAAAAGAAAAGGCGCCAACGGGACCGCCATCCCGAAAGCGCACAGATAAAAATATTTATCAATTAAATTTTAATGGAAACGAGGGATTTTATCAAGATGAAAAAAGAAGATGTTGTTAAATATCTTGATCAATTAGTGGACGGATATATTTCCTATACAGATGGTTGTAATGAGATGTGGAATTGCCGCATTTTTATACATCATAATTATTCAATCCATGTAGATAATCATATCCAGATATTAGCAGCTGCTGTTGGAAAAGAGCTTAACCACCAGGAACGTGATAGTTCACACTTTAAGTATGCTCACTCATTTGAATACAAAGGTGTGGAATTGTTCCAGAATGATAATAATGAAAAACTGCCGGAGGTGGTTTGGGATGAGAACTGACAATCCATTGCGAGATTATGAGAGATATTCGTCTGATCTGTCAGAACGTGAGAAGAAACTTCCGGTATGTAATTATTGCAAGGAACCAATCCAGGAAGAGACATATTATCATATTGGTAGTCGGAACATTTGCTGCTATTGTTTGAAAAGTTTTGAGGTGAGCACTTATGACTGATGAACAGTACGAAGAATTCAAAAATGAAATTATTCAAAACATTCAGCAGATTTTGGCTGAGATTCCAGATGCACCATTGTTTGAAAATTACAAAGCGAAGAATCTGGAAAGTTACTTAAGAAGTTTGGAGATTTTAGAAAGGATACATAGAAATGGCTAAGGTTATAGGCATTATTGGGGAAAGTGGAGCTGGTAAAACAACTTCACTTCGTAATTTAGATCCAACGACGACTTTTTATATCGATTGTGATAAGAAAGGGTTGAATTGGAAGGGATGGAAAAAGCAGTATAACGATGCTAGTAATCCACCGAACTATTTCAGAACAGATATTCCATCTACAGTAATGGGACTGTTAAAGAAACTTAATGACCAGGACAATATGAGAAAATTTAAATCTGTCGTTATCGATACGATTAACGGAATCATGGTTGCAGAAGAGATGCGGAATGTTAAGGTCCAAGGCTTCGGGAAATGGACCGACCTGGCATCGTATATCTATGAAATTATCGACTATGCATTACTGATGAGAGATGACATTACAGTCATCATATTGGCCCATTCTGAGACAATTTCTGACGATAATGGGTATTTGTTTACCCGTATGAAAACAAACGGCAGAAAGCTCGATAAAATCGTTCTGGAGAGCAAATTAACAACGGTTCTGTTGGCAGAATGTAAAGACGGAAAGTATATTTTCCGTACTCATGCAGATAGATCCACGGTAAAAACTCCAATGGGAGCGTTTGGCGTGAATGAAATTGAAAATGACGTTGTTAAGGTCATTGAAGCACTGGAGGATTACTAATATGTGGAAAAAAGGATTTAAGCCGTTTAGACACGTATATATTACGAGTGCAATTGACTTTTGGGATAACGCACTTGTACCAAGTATGGAAGAAGAATTTAGAGTTTTAGCTTATATGCCTGAAGAACCAAGAAGTGAAAACGTATATAAACTTTATATTCCAAATCCAGATGCAGCGGCATTAGAGCCAATTTATTTGTGCAAAGCAGAAAACAATGGAGATGTGTATATTTTTTCGGATATACCTGTCCATTTAGAAACTTATCAATATTTTGAAGAAATAAAAATGGAGGATTTATAAATTATGCAAAAACCAAATAATTACGATCAGACACAGATAGGCGATTTTACCCCAATTGAATTAGGTGGGCACCATGCCATTATTAAAGATGTAAAAGAACAGAAGACTAAGACAGGTAAAGATATGATTGCGGTTGCTATCGACTTTGCTAAGAATGATAAACAGCCTGGTTACTTTATGGATAGTTTTGAAAAGGATATTAGACCAGATAAGAAATGGCCATATCAGGCGATACAATACATTGTTGTCGTGGATAAAGATGGAAAGACATCTCGTAGCTTTAAAGCCTTTATTACAGCATTCGAAAAATCGAATAATTGTGAAGCTGTATGGGGTGAAACATTCTGCAGACAGTTCAAAGGTAAAAGAATCGGTGTTGTCTATGGGAATGTAGAAGAAGAGTATAACGGAGAGGTAAAAATGAGAAGAAGAATCCGTTGGTTCTGTGATGATGCAGCAACTGACAATGCAAATATCCCGGCTGATAAATTACTTGATTCAGGAAGTAGAATTTCAACGACACTTAAGAATGGATTTGTAAATATTCCTGAAACTGCAGAAGAAGAGATTCCATTCTAGGAGGACAAATGCAGATTCAGGTTGATACAAGAGAACATAAGAAAGAATGGGAGCGTATAGCAAAACATTTTCAAAGTGCTGGGGCGGATTATTTCCGCTCTAAGCTATATGTTGGTGACTATTGTAATGTTGATTCTCCTAGACTTGTAATTGACCGAAAAAAAGATTTATTGGAACTGATCGGTAATGTTACTCAACAACATGAAAGATTTAAAGAAGAACTACTGAGGGCTCAAAACAAGGGTTTCAAGCTGATTATTCTTTGTGAGCATGGCGATGGAATAACAGAGCTTTCAGACGTGATTTTCTGGCACAATCCAAGACTAGATATTACTGAGTGGGTAGTAGAAAATGGTCATCCAGTAAAAAAGCAATTATATCCAAAAGCAACTACTGGCATGCAGTTATATAAATCTCTTAAAACTATTCAGGAAAAGTATGGTGTTGAATTTCAATTCTGCAACAAAAATGAGACGGGATTTAAGATTATAGAACTATTGGAAAGAGGGTGTAATGATGGCATACCAGGGATGGGTAAAGATGCACAGAAAAATCATGGATAACGCAATTCTATGGGAGACATCAGAACCTTTTGATCGAAGAAGTGCATGGATGTATTTGCTTATGATGGCCAATCATGAGAATAAAGATATTAGAATTGATAATAATGTCATCACTATTCATCGTGGACAGCATTATACATCTATATATAAATTGGCTGAAAAATGGCATTGGAGCCGGAACAGAGTGGATAGGTTTCTTAGTATGTTAAATGGTGCTGGTATGATACTAGAAGATAGGACACCAAGAGGGACACTTCTAAC
>JAZKYR010000045.1:0-7474 GCA_045612245.1 Agathobacter sp. | reverse complement strand
TTAAGCAACTTGTTGCCTCGAGCCGTTCTTAATATGCTAGCTGGGTCTTTTTACAGCCTAAATTGCAACACCCTTATTTGTTGTTAATATAATTTACAAGTCCTCCACATGCAATTAAATTCTGCATAAATGGTGGGAACGCCTGTCCCTGGAAGCTTTCACCAGTTGTTACATTTGTAATGACACCACTGTCAAAGTCTACCTTTACTTCATCTCCAGCATTGATTGCAACTGCCGCTTCTGGACATTCAATAATTGGTAATCCAATATTGATGGCATTTCTATAAAAGATACGTGCAAAAGTTTCTGCAATAACACAACTTACACCAGCTGCTTTGATTGCGATTGGAGCATGTTCTCTAGAAGAACCACATCCAAAGTTTTTATTTGCTACGATGATATCGCCTTCATTAACTTTGTTTACAAAGTCTTTATCAATATCTTCCATACAATGAGTTGCAAGTTCGTTAGGATCTGAAGAGTTCAGATATCTTGCTGGGATGATAACATCTGTATCTACGTTATCACCATATTTAAATACAGTTCCCTGTGCTGCTTTCATCTTACATTACCTCCTCTGGACCAGAAATCTTTCCTGTGATAGCACTTGCAGCTGCTACGGCTGGACTTGCAAGGTATACTTCAGATTCTACATGTCCCATACGTCCTACGAAGTTACGATTTGTAGTAGATACACATCTTTCGCCTTCTGCAAGGACGCCCATATGACCTCCAAGGCATGGACCACAGGTAGGTGTACTTACTACTGCACCTGCTTCAACAAAGGTACGAACCAGACCTTCTTCAATCGCATCTAAGTAAATCTTCTGTGTACCAGGAATAATGATTACACGAACACCTTTCGCACACTTCTTACCCTTCATGATTTCAGCGGCTGCTCTAAGGTCATCCATACGTCCATTTGTACAAGAACCAATAACAACCTGATCAATCTTAATGTCGTCCATGTCATTGATTTCATCCATAGTGTGTGTATTTTCTGGCAAATGAGGGAATGCAACTGTTGATTTCAAAGTTGATAAATCAATTACATATTCTTCATCATACTCTGCATCTTCATCTGCTTCGTATTCTACCCATGTACGAGTTGAATGCTCTTTCATATATTCTCTCGCTACATCATCAATTGGGAAGATACCATTCTTTCCACCAGCTTCAATTGCCATGTTCGCGATAGTAAGTCTATCATCCATAGAAAGATGCTGAATACCATCTCCAACGAATTCCATAGACTTGTATAAAGCACCATCTACACCAATCATACCGATAATATGAAGAATAACGTCTTTACCACTTACCCATTTGCTAGGCTTACCGGTTAAAACAAATTTAATAGCAGATGGAACTTTAAACCAAGCTTTACCTGTTGCCATACCAGCTGCCATATCTGTACTACCTACACCTGTAGAAAACGCACCCAAAGCACCATATGTACAAGTATGTGAGTCAGCACCGATAATTACATCACCAGCTACAGTTAATCCCTTTTCTGGTAACAATGCATGTTCGATTCCCATTTCACCCACATCAAAATAATTTGTAATATCATTCTTGCAAGCAAATTCACGTACACATTTACAATGCTGTGCAGATTTGATATCTTTGTTAGGTGTAAAATGGTCCATTACCAATGCAATTTTATCTTTATGGAACACTCCATCTACTTTCATTTTTTCAATCTCATGAATGGCTACAGGGGAAGTAATATCATTACCCAATACTAAGTCCAAGTCCGCCTCTATGAGTTGTCCTGCTACTACAGATTCTAAGCCTGCATGCGCAGCAAGAATTTTCTGAGTCATTGTCATTCCCATGGAAATAACCTCCTATGTTTTAATCACTGAAATGATTTTATCATAGAAAAAATGGTTATGAAAATACATAATAAACATATTTACCATAACTTAATCTTATGATATACTATAACAAAACCTTGAATTGAGTTATATCTTTATTAATAGAAACGGAGGCAAAATTATGACTCAGAATTTATCATCTTACTGGATTTTTTATACCGTAGCAAATGCTGGAAATATCTCAAAAGCAGCAAAAGAACTCTACATAAGCCAACCTGCTATCAGTAAATCTATCCAAAAATTAGAAGAAAGTTTAAACTGCAAACTCTTTTCTCGTAGTTCAAGGGGTGTTATCCTTACAGACGAAGGAACACTTCTTTATGACCACGTAAAAGAAGCTTTCGAAACCTTAAGTCTTGGCGAAGACAAATTAAAGCGCTCTATTGAACTTGGAGTAGGTCATATTCAGATTGGTGTAAGTTCTACACTCTGTAAATATATGCTTTTACCATACTTAAGTGAATTTATTCACCAGAATCCACATATCAGTATTTCCATTAGTTGTCAATCTACCAACGAAACGCTTCGTCTTTTAGACGACAATAAAATTGACATCGGATTAATTGGTAAACCAGAAGTATTAAAGGGGCTTACCTTTGATCATCTCTCAGATATTGAAGACACCTTTGTAGCTACTCCTGAATATTTGTCGAACTTAGCCGAACGAGGAATCGAAAAAGAAGAAGTATTAGAACATGCTACTCTCATGCTTTTAGACAAAAACAATGTAACCCGTCGTTATATTGATGACTACTTCCAGGAAAACCTTATTGATGTATCTGATACTATCGACATTTCAGACATGGGTCTTCTTATTGACTTTGCAAAAATTGGTGTAGGTGTCGCCTGCGTAATCAAGAGTTTCGTTTCTCGTGAACTTACTAAGGGAAAACTTGTAGAAATTCCACTTGAAATTTCTATTCCTAAACGTGAAGTAGGTTTTGCTTACAAAGAAAATGTAAAACAGTCAAAAGCACTTGAATCATTTATCGACTTCTACAAAAATTACGAACCTGTTGAAGAATAAATTATGAAAGAACAAATACATACTATCCCCATCAATGATGCCTTAGATAACGCGGAAGAATGTCTCTTCTGTTACATCGAACGTCGCACAGAAGAACATGCTATGAATTATGTATTAGGTCATGGTGCTTCTTATATGGAAGCTGATATCCGTGAACTTACAGACAAAGCAGGCTTCTGCCGTACTCATTTTAAAAAGATGTTTGATTATGGCAATGCCTTAGGAAATGCATGGATACTGAAAACACATTATCGTCGCATCATAGATGAAATGAATAAAGAATTTAAAGATTTTAGGCCAGGCAAGTCTGGAAAAAAAGGACTTTTTTCTAAACGATCTTCTGATGCCTCTAATTCCATCGTTTCATGGATTAAGGAAAAAGAATGCAGCTGCTTTATTTGTGATAGTGTCCACAATACATTTGATGCATACTTAAAAACCTTCTTTACCATGTATCGCAAAGATACAGAAATACAGGAAAAGTTTTGGAACACCAAAGGAGTTTGTCTATCACATTGTGCAAACCTATTAGAAGGTGCAGATAAATACTTAAACACCATAGAATTAGAAAAATTCTATGAACGTTTTTTTCCTATGCAACTTGCCAATATGGAACGTGTCTATGAAGACATCTCATGGTTCATAGAAAAATATGACTATAAAAATAAAGACGCCGATTGGAAAGACTCCAAGACAGCAGTACAACGTGGAATGATGAAGTTAAAAGGATGTGATCCTTCTCTTCCACCACATCAATTGAAACGATAAAATAAAAAGCCCAGTCTAGCTAAGCTAGACTGGGTTTTATTTAACTATTTTCTATTGTATCTTTTACAATTAACACTGTTCCTAAAACAAGTATTACCAATGCCACATAAAACTGCACGCCTGGCCTCTCACCAAGCATAAACAAACTAAATGCTACCCCTAAAAATGGTGCAATTGAATAATACGCACTGGTTTTGGCTGCTCCTAAATGCGCCTGCGCCATAATATAAAAATTGATACTAAGTCCATAGGATACAAAACCTAAAAGCATAACTATCGCAATTAAAAGAAATGCCGGAACCTGTTCTCCTATAAGAAATGCAGCAATAAGGCTTCCTAAACCAGAAAAGATTCCTTTTATAATTACGATTTGTTCTGAACTTTTATGACTAAGCATACGCGTACAGTTATTCTCAAAGCCCCAGCATGTGGCTGCACCTAATACCATAAGAGATCCAACATTAAATGAAAATGTTCCAGCTCCTTCAAAGGTAAGGATAACACTTGCTAATGTAACCAAAGCGATTGCAATCCATAACTTCTTTGATACTACTTCTTTAAACACTACTAATGCAATCAACGATGTCGCTACAATCTCAAAATTATTGAGAAGTGTTGCATTTGCAGATGTTGTTATCTTAAGTCCATGCATTAATAAAATCGGTGCGGCTATATCCAACACAACCATTGCAATCGTATATGGTAATTCCGCCTTCGTCAGTGGTTCTTTCACTACTTCATTTCCAAACATTCCACTTATTGTAGTGTATAAAAACATCCCTACACCTGCACCCAGATATAAAAATCCTGCCATCATAGTAGAATCTACATATTCAATTAAAACCTTTGAAAAAGGTATATTTATCGCATATAAAGCCGCCGCAAATATAGCAAATGCGACGGACATTGTTTTCTTATTCATCTTTTAACTCCCAACTTGAAATCACTTGATATGGATTTTTCTTTGCGAGCTCTACTCTCACAATTTCCCCTTCAAAAGCACCAAAGGAATTTTGTAATACATCAAAAGCATTTTTCATTTCCTCTTCGGTCAACTGTTTCGCAATCGTTGCATGTGGAAGCCAACTAAAAGGCTTATAGTATTTACTTACTTTTGTATTTGGTACATCTTTAATGCTTTCAAAGATGTCACTGGAAATATTGTGTAAATACTCATTTAAGACAGGCTGAATAAAGATTACAGTAGGGAATATCCCTACTGTAACCCATTTAATCTTATTTTGCTTGATATCTGACATTGCATTTTCTAATGTTTCTACAACACGTTTCTCATCTCGTGTTTCAAATGTAGAAACTGTAATATGTGGTGGGACATTATTTTCTATCATAAAAGAATTCCCACACTTATTTGCAACATCATCAATATAAGACTGTATCTGTTTTTCTGTTGACTTATCAAAATACAAAGAAACCAGATACATTATCTCACCTCATAAATCGCCTGACCATTTTCAAGTGCAGCAATGATTCTGGCAAATTCTGCCTTTGCCTGTTCTTCACTATCATATGTTCCAACAGTTGCCCAAACAGACGAACCTGTTCCATATGCTGTCAGTGTATGAGTTTTAAATAAACTTGAAATCTCTAATCTCTCAAATTTAATCAGATTTTTCTTATCCTGTGATACAAGATACATAAGATTCACCTCTTATTATTTCGCATTCTTTGGTAATTTAATCTTGTTAAGTTTCTTGTTCATATCAAGAAGCTGTTCTTTTGTGAACTCGATACCTACCATACCGCCCATTGAAGAGATACGAAGGATTGTAAAGCTTCCTACCATCTGCATGATTCCATCACTCTTGAAATCGATGTTAAATCCGCCACCTTTGTTTTCGCCTTCAGCAGATTTGTTCTTCTTCAACTGTTTCATAATTGAGCTTGTCATACCAGCGATAAATAATTTACCACGGAATGTTCCCATGATATCGCTAATCTTTGTATTAAGCGAACAGTATCCTTCTCTTTCGGTGATATCAAACCAGTTAAGGATGGCATTCTTTTCTACAAGACGATAGCTTTCATCAAAAGTATCTACTTTGTTGATTACACTTTCATCTTTGCATTCGCCTGCAACAGCTTCAAGTTTTGTTTCACCAACGTTTGGTACTTCGAAGTAGAAGAAGTGATCTTCTGCTGTCTTTTTACCAAGTGATACGCCATTAGCGAAAAGTTCTACTTCTGGCTGGTTAGAATATACAGTTACTTTAGTAACATCTTCTACACGGTTTACATAACGTTTACCACAAAGATGTACGAATGGTTCATCTGATAACCATGCTTTATATGCATAGAAAGCGTCTTTTTTGTACTTTCTATCAATGGTCATAAGACCTTTATGGTTCTGTCCGTTTTCGCCACCTTCACCACGTGAGTCAGCACCGAAGTCAAACATGTTCCATACATGTGTAGCCCAGAGATATTTTCTTGTGAAGAGCTGTTTGATAAGTTCTTCATGATAATATGCCTGGTATTCTTCTGAGTAGTCTCCCTGCTGTGGGTTTGAGTTGTGCCAGTTGAGCGCTTCACAACCATATTCTGAACAACCAACTGGAATGTTAGGGAATTTTTCATGGAATTTATCAAACCATGGACCGTTCTGTTCTGTTGTTCCACCGTACCATCCGAAGTAGTGGTTCCAAGATACTGTATCTGGAATCTGGATATATTCTGCATCCATTGGACACATAGATACGATAGCCATTGTTGTAAGACGAGTCTTATCCATATCGTGAACCAAATCATTTAAGATGTGATGGTTTTCGATAAGGTCTGGATCATTGTGACCATTAATTGTAATTTCGTTTGAAAGACCCCATACTACGATTGATGGATGGTTGTAGTTCTGAACGATAAGCTCTTTCATCTGTGAAATTGTATTTTCACGACCTGTTGCCATATGAGCTGAAATATATGGAATTTCTGCCCAAATTACCATACCTCTTTCATCACAAAGATCATAGAAGTACTGGTCATGCTGATAATGTGCTAAACGGATTGTTGTAGCACCTACTTCGCAAATAAGATCCATATCTTCGTCATGATGTTCTTTTAATAAAGCATTACCAAAACCAATTCTATCCTGGTGACGAGATACACCACGAAGTGGATATTCTTCACCGTTTAAAATGAAACCGTTCTGAGGATCAATTTCAAATGTACGGCAACCAAATCTATCAGTTACTACGTCTACTACTGTTTCATCTTCGATTAATTCTACTTCACATGTGTATAGATATGGATCTTTACGTCCATGCCAACGATGAACACCTTTGATTTCAAGTTCTACTGTTGTATCATCTGAGATTTCACCAGCAACTGTATTGCCTTCTGCATCTTTTAATACAACGTGTACTTTATGAGTATCTTTCTTGTTTGTAATATATGTTTCAACCTTAACTTTTGCATCTTCACCTTCGATAGCTGGTGTGATAACTACACCTTTTCCACCAAAGTAATCAAGATCAAAGTGAGATTCTGCTACTGCAATGATATTTACATCTCTGTACATACCACCGTAGAAAGTAAAGTCAGCAACCTGTGGATATACGGTGCTATTTGCAGCATTGTCTACTGCTACTACGATAAGTGTTTCTTCTGTAAGTTCAGCAGTAATATCGACTCTCCAAGTAGAGAAACCGCCATCATGATGAGCCATAGCTTTTCCGTTTACATAAACGTCAGCAGATGAAGCTGCACCATTGATTTCTAAATAATAACGATCTGCTTCAGGCAAATCAGCTTTTTTGATAACTTTTGCATAGTTACATGTACCACGGAA
>JAZKYR010000044.1:0-1695 GCA_045612245.1 Agathobacter sp. | reverse complement strand
AGTGGATGAGCCATTGAGTGTACGATACCAAGACCTACATTTGAGAAGCCCATACCAGCTACATACTGTCCAAGTGCCATGCCTTCCATACCAGCTGCGTCGCCTTTTACTGCTGCACGAAGGTTCTTAGCAATGATTTCGATTGCTTTGATGTGGAACATATCAGAAAGTTCCCAAGCACCTCCTGTGATGTAACCTTCGATTGCATGTGTAAGAGCGTCCATACCTGTAGCTGCTGTAAGGCTGGCTGGCATTGTAGCCATCATATCTGGATCAACGAATGCTACCACTGGGATATCATGTGGGTCAACACATACCATCTTGCAGTTTCTTTCAGGGTCTGTGATAACATAGTTGATTGTAACTTCTGCTGCTGTACCAGCTGTTGTAGGTACTGCGAAGATTGGTGTACATGGATTCTTTGTAGGAGCTACGCCTTCTAAGCTCTTTACATCAGAAAATTCTGGGTTAGTTGTAATAATACCGATAGCCTTTGCTGTGTCCATAGAAGAACCACCGCCAATTGCGATAATATAATCTGCGCCAGATTCTGCAAGTGCTTTTACACCAGTCTGTACGTTTTCAATTGTAGGGTTTGCTTTAATATTTGAATAGATTTCGTATGGAAGACCTGCGCCTTCAAGAACATCTAATACTTTTTTTGTAACGCCAAATTTAATAAGGTCTGGGTCTGAGCATACGAATGCTTTTTTATAACCTCTTGCCTTCGCCTCATCCGCGATTGAAGCAATAGCTCCTGCTCCGTGGTAAGAGGTTTCGTTTAGAATGAATCTGTTTGCCATAGTGTTAATCTCCTTTTCTTGTTATAAAATTCATGTCTTGACCACACATGTTAATTCATCTATCTTTAACCATTTTTGGTGGTAAATTCATTATAATCCTTTTCATTTTAAATTGAAAATAGAAATTGTTAATAATTTAACAGACTTTTATAATTAGAGATTATAGTCTTGTATGCAATTATTTAACAACTCGCAAGAAACTTGCTCGCTGAACTTGAGTTTGTTCATTCGGAAAAAGTTTTTTAAGATAGACAAGTGTAAAATGACCTGACTTAAAATATTGTTTGTCATGTTTCGATCCTTACAGGCTCAAATTCTGCTATCGCAGAATTTTGACAACAAAAATAGGACAGCAAAGTAAGCTAGCTTACTTGCTGTCCATTTTTATTGTCTTCACAAGACAAACTTGAACTATGTTACTTCAACCTGACTCTTATTTAAGCCCTGTCATGTCTACAGTAACTTTTTCAAGATGCCAAATATCATCTACATATTCCTGGATAGTTCTGTCTGATGAGAACTTACCTACGTGTGCTACGTTAAGGATAGCACTCTTAGCCCAGTTTTCTGTATCTTTGTAGTATTCTTCTACTTTCTTGTGAGCATTAGCGTATGCACGGAAGTCAGCAAGAGTGAAGTATCTGTCTGCTACCTGGCCGCCAATGTTTGAAAGGAGTGAGTTGTAAAGTTCACGGAATAATTCTCTGTCGCCATAAGAATATGTTCCATCTACTAACTGATTTAATACCTTGCGGATTTCGTAATCGTTGTTGTAGATATCCATTGGGTTGTAATCACGATATTTTTCGTGGTTAATTACTTCGTCTGCACTCATACCGAAGATGAAGATGTTGTCAGCGCCAACTTCTTCGTACATTTCTACGTTTGCACC
>JAZKYR010000043.1:0-7080 GCA_045612245.1 Agathobacter sp. | reverse complement strand
ACAGAACTTGACCGTACTGTAGTTGACCAGATCGGTGATCCATTACAGCATTTGCTTCGTAACTCAGCAGACCATGGTTTGGAAAGTGCTGCAGTGCGTAGAGAAAGAGGAAAGCCAGAAACAGGTACTATCTTCTTAAATGCTTATCAGGAAGGTAATAACGTTATTATCCAGGTTGGAGATGATGGTAACGGTATTGACGTAGAAGCTGTTAAAGCAAAAGCAGTAGAACGCGGCGTTATTACACAGGATCAGGCTGATGTAATGACTCAGAAAGAAGCTGTAAACTTATTGTTTATGCCAAGTTTCTCAATGGCAAAACAGATTACAGATATTTCTGGACGTGGAGTTGGTCTTGACGTTGTAAAATCAAATATCGAAGCGCTTGGCGGCGATGTTGAAGTTAAGACAAAATTAGGTGAAGGTTCTACATTTACTGTTAGACTTCCACTTACACTTGCTATTATCCAGGCATTACTTGTTAAAGTTAGAGAAGAACTTTATGCAATTGCACTTGGTTCAATTACAAGTATCGAAGATATTCCGGTAAAAGATATCAAGTATGTAGAAGCAAAAGAAGTAATTCACCTTCGTGATACAGTTATCCCATTGGTTCGTTTAGACAGAGTATTAGACGTTGAACCAAAGGATGAACCAGAAAGCTTAACAGTAGTTATCGTTAAAAAAGGCGATCAGCAGGCTGGTCTTGTTGTAGATGATTTAATTGGACAGCAGGAAATCGTTATCAAGTCACTTGGTAAGTACATGACAGGCAACAAGCTGATTAGTGGTGCTACTATCTTAGGTGATGGTGAAGTTGCATTGATTATCGATGCAAACACATTAATGTAATCGGGGGTGTGTGAAAATGGCTGATGTAAGACTTGAAACACAGGATATGTTAGAAACAAAACAGTATATAGTTGTACAGATTGGTAATGAGAAATATGGTATTGATATCAATTTTATTGATAACATTGTTCGTATGAGTAAGATTACCAGAGTGCCAAAGGTACAGAGCTATTTCAAAGGTATTATTAACCTCCGTGGTGAAATTGTACCAGTTATGAGTATTCGTAAGAAAATGGGATTGCCAGAAGATGTGATTACAGATGCATCTCGTATCATCATTATCAAATTAGAAGAAAAGGGTTCTATTGGTATTATTGTTGATGAAGTACGTGAAGTAATTACTCTTAATATGGCAGAAGTAGAAAAAACAACTGGAAAAGATAGTTTTATCAATGGTATTGGTAAGAATGGTGAAGAACTTATTTCATTATTCGAAATCAGTGCAATTGTTGAAGAAAAAGAGATGAATTAATCATGTTAGATGTATAGTGAGGCAAGGCCTCACTATACATGATTTTGGAGGGATTATGGGTTTTTCCTTAGATAATGTAAATGATATGTACATTGATGTACTTCGTGAAATTGGAAATATTGGTGCAGGAAATGCAACTACAGCTATTTCTCAGATGTTAGGTGCAAGACTTAATATGGAAGTTCCAAAAGTACAGCTTATGGAAGCTTCCGAATTAGGTGGAGCAATTTGCGATGAAGAAGAAACGATCGTCGGTATTTTCTTGGAAGTATTAGATGATATTAATGGTAGTATGATGTTTCTTATGAAAATGGAATCTGCCCATATTATCGTAAATAAACTTATGATGCGTGATCCTGATTACAATGAACCATTTGATGAAATGGATTTATCTGCATTAAAAGAAATTGGAAATATTATTGCTTCTTCATATTTGACAGCATTATCGTCTTTAACAAATATGAAGATTCAGCCATCTGTTCCATATATTGCAGTAGATATGGCTGCGGCTATTTTAAGTGTACCTGCAATACAGTTTGGTCAGTTTGGAGATAATGCATTATTTATCGAGACAGAATTTGGTGATGACAAAGAAATGCAAGGATATTTCATTTTGATGCCAGAACAGGATTCTTATGAAAAGATTTTAACAGCATTAGGTATTATGAACTAAAGATAGAGGATTAGATTATGGGGAATTCGATTAAAGTCGGAATGGCAGACTTAAAGGTAGCCAAATCACCAGATTCGCTGATTACACTCGGTCTTGGTTCGTGTATTGGGTTAACACTTTATGATCCTGTTACAAAGGTTGGTGGAATGGTACATTACATGTTACCAGATAGTACTCAGCTAAAAAACAACTCTAATATTGCAAAATTTGGAGATACAGGAATTAAAGAGTTATATCGTTTGATGGTGGCAAATGGTGCATCGCCAAAACGCATGGTAGCTAAGATTGCGGGCGGAGCAAAGATGTTCGAAGTTAGCGGTTTGTCTAATGTTGGACATGTTGGAGAGAGAAATACGGAACAAGCAAAGAAAATTCTGAAAGAATTGCATGTTCCATTGATTGCAGAGGATACAGGACTTAATTATGGACGTACCGTTGAACTGTTTTGCGAAAGTGGTGACTTCTATATTAGAGCTGTAGGCAAATCAAATAAGACCATTTAAAAGAGAGAGAAATAATATGAAAACAAAAGACATACCTGCAATGGTAATGCTGTTAGCAGGCGGTGTTTATTGTTTGATTGGAATTCGCTATCAGATTCCACTTATGGATTTTTCTGTACAGTTACTCGTTGTCCTTTTGATTTTTTGGATAATGGGTGGAATAGTCCGAATTGTTTTGGACAAGTTCATGGGAGAGATAGAAGAAGAGGTAGATTCAGAAGAAACTGAGGAAACCGAAGAAAAAGATGCGCAAGGGGATGGCGAAGAAAGTTCTGATGATGAGGATTCTGAAGAAGAGCTATCGGAAGAAGTGTAGCATCTAGAATTTGGGGCGATTTAGATGAAAACAGTAGATACAGACAAATTATGGAATGAATATCGAAAAAAACCTACACAAGAGATTCGCGAACAATTGATTCTGGCATATGCCCAGTTGGTAAAATTGGTTGCGGGTCGTCTTAGCATGTATTTAGGTCATAATGTTGAATTCGATGATTTGGTAAGCTACGGTATTTTTGGATTGATAGATGCCATTGATAAGTTTGACATGGATAAGAATGTTAAATTTGAAACCTATGCCAGTCTTCGTATCCGAGGCGCTATTTTAGACCAGATTCGTAAGATGGACTGGATTCCAAGAACGGTTCGTCAGCGTCAACGTAAGATTGATGAAGCAATCAAGATGGTGGAAATGCGAACAGGAAAAGCAGCCACTGATGATGAGATTGCTGTTGAATTGGGCATTTCTGGAGATGAGTTGTTGGGATGGCAGTCACAGCTTAAAGTAACGAATGTTGTATCACTGAGTGAGTTTGAAGAAGCCGGTCAAGAGCCAACTTTTGAAAGTGCAAATCGCAATCGTTTTGCTCAACCAGAAGAGGTTATTGAAGAGCAGGAATTAAAACAAAAATTAATTGAAGCCTTGGACCTGCTTACAGAAAAAGAAAGAAGGGTTATCGAATTATATTATTACGAAGACCTTACTCTGAAAGAGATTAGTCTTGTGCTCGAGGTTTCAGAATCTCGAGTGTCGCAGCTACATACGAAAGCGCTGCTAAAAATGCGTAAGAAAATGGGCGCATATATGGAGATTTTACTATGAGAAACCAATACTTCCAACTAGAGTTTAGAGACACAATTGCATGCCTCCATATCTATCCACCTGAAGAAGGTGGAAAGATGCTCAGTATTACTGAAGTAACAGAATACTTAGCTGCGAAGAAATTGGAGCAGTATAATTTAAAAGAGTTAAATGCAGCTATCATAAATCATCAAGAGGATTCCGTGATTATGGTAGGTGATTGGGATGGAATCCCAATTCGTGAAGAGATTAAAGTTAATATTTCCTTAGATAAAATGAAAGTTACCTGTCGTTTTTATCCGCCATCTGAAAATGGGAAAAATCTTTCGGCAGAAGATATCATTAGTGATTTAGCTTTCCGAAAAGTGAAATATGGAATTGATCAGGAAGCAATTTTAAGCTTCTTGAATAATAGACAGTATTGTACAGATTATGTTCTTGCTGTAGGTACACAGCCAGTGCATGGTCGAGATGCAAAGATAGAATATTTCTTTAATACTAGCAAGAATCTTCAGCCAAAGCGTAATGAAGACGGTAGTGTTGACTACAAGGAGTTAAATACGATTAGTCACGTAAAAAAAGGCGACTTACTTGCTCGTTTAATTAAGGAAGATCCAGGGAAATCTGGAAAAAATGTGTTTGGTGAAGAAATTAAGCCTCGTACGGTAAGAAGTGCGAAGTTACAATATGGAAATAAAATTTCCATTAATGAAGATAAAACAGAAATTTATTCGGATGTTACTGGACATGCAAATTTTCTGAATGAAAAAGTCTTTGTTTCGGATGTATATGATGTACCTGCAGATGTAGACAACTCTGTAGGAAATATTGAGTACGACGGAAGTGTAGAAATCAAAGGTAACATAAAGACTGGATTTAGAGTTCGTGCAACAGGCGATATTATTATTCATGGCGTAGTAGAAAATGCCTTTGTGGAAGCTGGCGGACAGATTATTGTAAAACAGGGTATCCACGGCATGCATAAAGGAATGCTTAAAGCTGGTACTAATGTACTTGCAAAATATATCGAAAACGCTAAGGTTTATGCTGGTGGTTTCGTAGAAGCAGAAGCGATTTTAAATAGTGATGTTTCCGCCAGAGGCGAAGTACGAGTGCAAGGTAAAAAAGGGCTCATTAATGGTGGGACCATACGCGCAGGCAGAAGTATTGAAGTACAGTATGCAGGTACAGAGATGGGAACCTTTACTACATTAGAAGTAGGTGTCGATCCAGAAAAGAAAGAACGATATATAGAGCTTAAAAAAGATGTTTCTAAGAAAGGGAAAGATTTGGAAGATATGAAGGTTATCATCGATAACTATGCTTCTATGTTAAAGAGAGGAGAAGTTCTTCCAAAAGATAAATTGCTTTATGTTCAGACGCTTGCATTGGATTACAAGCAAAAGAAAGAAGAGTTAGAGCCACTTAGAAATGAAATGAGAATGATTCATATCGAAATGATGGAATCAGACCGCTCGTATATTGCGGTAACAAGAACAATCTTCCCGGGAGTAGTATTGTCAATATCCGATTTGGGTTATAGCATTAAAGATAAAATGAATTATTGCAAGTTTAAGAAAGTGGACGGAGCAATCAAATCCGTTGGGTTTTAATTAGGAGGTTTTGCTATGGCAATTAGTCCAATTTTGAATAGTGGAATGATTCAAAGAACCGATGATGTTGGCATGTTGAAATTACAACAGGACCAAAGGCCTATGGTAGAACAGCAGAGTGCTCAAGGGCAGATGACAAAAAGAGCAGATGAGTTTCGTCATCAGGTTGTTACGCCTGCGGATTCAAATAAGGCAGATACTCATGCGGATGCTAGAGAAGAGGGGAAAAATAAATATTTTTCTCAAAGAAAATCAGATAAGAAACCAGGGCAAAAACAGGAAGATAAAGTAGTAAAAAAATATACTTCCGGAAGTTTTGACATGAAAGTATAGAGGGAACAAACAATGGTATGGGCTGAAATATTTTTGATTATAATAGGTCTTGTTTTTATCGGAGCAAGTTTTTATGTTACAGAAAGACTTTCTCAGCAGGATTTAGATCAGATTTCACTTATGAGTGAAGCAGAATTAAAAAGAATTGCAGACAAACAAGTAAAAGAAATGAAAAACAGAGTAGAGACTGATTTGGAAGATTTATTCGATGAAGCGTTAGAGATTACCGAAAGAGGTCTTGAAAGAGAAACTAACAATAAAATTATGGCGGTTAGCGAATATTCAGAGACTGTTTTAGAATCTATCAATAATGCACATAATGAAATTACATTTCTTTACAGTATGTTAAATGAAAAACAGACAGAGACTGCTCAAATGGTAAGTGACTTGCAGAAGATTACAAAACAGATTCGCGATATGGATTTAGAAAGTACCATTGCTAAAGCGGAAACTGCTACAACAAATATGGCGATGTATGAAAAGACATTTGAGCCATTTGTTGCTCCTGTTGTAGAAACCGTAGAAGAAACTCCTGTTGTTATGGAGACTACAACTGCAAAAGAAGTACAGGAAATTCCAGAAGAGGTTCTTGTGCTTAGTAAAAATGAGCAGATTCTTCAATTATATAGAGAAGGAAAGGACGAAGTTGAAATCGCTAAGACTTTAGATTGTGGTTTGGGCGAAGTGAGACTTGTGTTAGGGTTATATAATAATGAAGCTTAAATATTATTTGCGAGGTGCTGGAATCGGTATTATTTTTGCTACATTAGTAATGACCCTTTCTAGTTTTGCACACAGATTTAATCTTTCTGATGAATATATTATTAAAGAAGCAACAAAGCTCGGTATGGTAATGCAGGATGAAGTAAAAGACGATGGTGGCCTTTGGGGTAACAATGATACTGAAGATATCTTGTCAGAAATGACAGAAGAGACAGAGGAAACTGAAGGTTCTGAAACAGAAGAGGTGTCAGAGTCAGAAAGTACGCCTGCTCCAATTGTTCCTCAAGAACCTGTAGTTCCTGAGACACCAGTTGTTCCAGATGAACCAGTGATAAATGAAAATTCAGACTACGTAACAATCGTTGTAGTATCGGGTGACACTCCAAGAAAGGTTGGAGAAAAACTTGTAGCAGCGGGAGTTATTGAGGATGAAGAGGAATTTATGAATTATATGGGTGCTCATGGGTATGCATACAAATTACGTAGAGGTACCTATTCCATCCCAAAAGAAGCAACCTTTGAAGAGATTTGTAGAATTCTTGTTGGACAAACAAATTAATAGAAAAAACACTTGCAAGATGGCCTTTGGTATGTTACGATACCAGAGGCTATTTTTGACAATGTCAAAATATGTCAAGTAACCATAAAACACGTACACGGATGTCAAAGCCGGTGCTGACGTGACGCTAGTCAGTTACTTTGGCGATGAAGTGTGCGGAAGAATTTAACCAATGGAGGTAAAGAAAATGAGCGTAATTTCAATGAAACAGTTACTCGAAGCAGGTGTTCACTTTGGACATCAGACAAGAAGATGGAACCCAAAAATGGCT
>JAZKYR010000042.1:0-6400 GCA_045612245.1 Agathobacter sp. | reverse complement strand
GAAAACCACGATCATCCACGTATGGTTTCTCGTTATGGTAGCGAGAAATTCCGTGATGCGAGTGCAAAGATGTTAGCAGTATCCTATATGTTCCTGCAAGGAACACCATTCGTATATCAGGGACAGGAGATTGGTATGACCAACTGGTATCCAAAGGATCCACTTCTCTACGAAGATGTACAGACTCGTTGGCAGTATTTTAATGTAGGTACCAACAAATCTCCAGAAAAGAGATTAGAGAGACTTTGGAATGGATCACGTGATTCCGCACGTACACCAGTACAGTGGGATAGTACAGAAAACGCTGGCTTCTCAACAACGACTCCTTGGTTCTATGTGAATGAAAATTATAAAGAAGTAAACGTAGCTGCACAGGAGAAAGACGAGAATTCGATTCTTAATTTCTATCGCAAAGCTATTAAACTTCGTAAAGAATTATCTTGTGTAAGACACGGAAATTATACAGAATACAATAAGTCTTCTTCAAAATTATATGTATATGCAAGAGAAGATGAAAAACAGAAAATCTTAGTGGTATGTTCATATACTGACAGTATGGTTGAATTCAAGGCTCCAGATGGATTTGATTTAAGTAAGGGCGAACTTATATTAAATAACTATGATGGTGCAGCAACATCTGTTTTAAAACCTTATGAAACTAGGGTTTATCTGTGGAATAAATAAAAGGAGATTTTTATAGTGAAAAACTACAAAATCACTATTCAATACGATGGCACACGTTACAAAGGCTGGCAGGTGCAAAAGTCGACAGATATGACAATTCAAGGAAAAATCCAGGATGTACTTACGACTATGGCGGGACAGGAAATTGAGATTATAGGTTCTGGTCGTACAGACGCTGGAGTGCATTCAGAAGGTCAGGTGGCTAATTTCTATATGCCTGCACACTTTGATGCAAAAGAAATATTGAAATATCTAAATCATTATCTTCCTATGGATATTGCGGTTACGGATATTGAAGAGGTAGATGATCGTTTTCATTCTAGGTTTAATGCCACAAGTAAAACGTATGTATATCGTATCCATACAAGCACGATTCCAAACGTGTTTGAACGAAAGTATATGTACACTTATACAGAAGAACTTGATATAAACAAGATGAGACAAGCGGCTAGTTTAATGATAGGCACACATGATTTTAAAGCATTCTGTGGAAATAAGAAGATGAAAAAGTCAACGGTACGAACAGTCACAGATATTCGTATAGAAGAATTGGAAAATGAAATTCGCATTTCCTATACAGGGGATGGATTCCTTCAGCAAATGATTCGAATTATGACGGGGACTTTGATAGAGGTGGGAAATGGTGCCAAGCACCCAGATGAGATTCCGGTGATTCTTGAAAGTAAGGTTAGAGAAAATGCGGGATTTACAGTACCAGCAAACGGCTTAATATTAAAATGTGTGCAATTTAATTAATTGTCGAAATTGTCTGAAAAAACTTGAAAGAATGAGATAAAAGTAGTACATTATACCTATATATGAATTATTTCTCAAGGAGGAGTAAAGAATGGGTAAAGAAAAGAAAGAAAAGAAACAAAAAACAAAATTATTGGACTTTAACTTTAAAGGCATGCGTATAGAGGCTCGTTTAAAGAAAGCATTCAATTTAATTATAATGATTGCATCTGTTGGTTCTGTAGTGGGTATCATTGCTCTTATGGTTGTAGTTGGACAGTTTGAACATGCAATGGAAAGCTTTGCATTGCCACAGGGTGATATTGCATTGTTTATGAATGAATATGCAGAATCACGTTCTAACATGCGTGGTATCATCGGTTATGAAGATCAGGATCAGATCGATTTAATGATGAGCAAACATGATGAACGTAAGGCGTCTACATTAGATAGATATGAGATGCTACATGATACTATTGTTACACCAGAAGGTGAAGCTGCTTATAAAAAGATTGGAGCAGCATTAGACGCTTATTTTGCAAAAGAAGCAGAAGTAATTGCTCTTGGCGCTACTACAGACCAGGAACTTTGCCGTCAGGCACAGGATATGGCAATTGCTGAGATTACTCCATTATATACTGCTTTAGATGAAGCTACATTGGAACTTATGGCTATTAATGTGGAAAAAGAACATGAAATGGAAGTTCTTTGTGAAACTCTTGAAATCGTAGCAATGGTTCTTATGATTTTATTATTGGTATGCGCAAGTATTATTGCAAAAAGAATTGCAGCTGTTATTTCCAAAGGCATAGCAAAACCATTGGCAGAACTTGAAGATAGATTTGATAAATTCGCAGAAGGTGATATCAAGACGCCATTCCCTACATCAGACTCAAAAGATGAAATTGCAGGTCTTATGAACTCTTCTCATAATATGGCAGAGAGATTACAGATGATTATCTTTGACGTAGAGAGACTTTGCCAGGAAATGGGTGCCGGTAACTTTAATGTTCGTTCTGATTGTGAAATTGCTTATTGTGGCGATTTGGAAGGTTTATTAATTGCGATTAAGACCATGAACCAGAATGTAAGTAATGCTCTTCGTGAGGTAGAAGAATTAGCGACTCAGGTAAACGTAGGTGCAAATAACTTAGCAGAAGCTGCACAGGATCTTGCAGAAGGTGCTACAGACCAGGCTGCATCTGTACAGGAAATGCTCGCTACTATGAATACTGTATCTAATGGCTTGAAAGATAACTCTACAAGTGTTGGCGAAGCTTACGATCAGGCGCTTAAGTGTGCAAGTGATGCACAGAATAGCCGTGAAGAAATGGGCAACATGGTAGAATCCATGAACCGTATCAGTGAAACATCTAAGAAAATTGAAAATATTATCGGCGAAATCGAAAGTATTGCAAGTCAGACAAACTTACTTTCTCTTAATGCTTCTATTGAAGCTGCAAGAGCAGGTGAAGCGGGTAGAGGTTTCGCAGTAGTAGCAGATGAAATTCGTAACTTAGCTGACCAGAGTGCGAAGTCAGCGATTGATACTAGAGAACTTGTAACGAATACCTTAAGTGAGATTGAAGAAGGAAGTAAGATTGCATATAGAACTGCGGATGTATTAGATGGTGTGGTAGATGCAATTCAGCGAATTGCAGATACTTCTAAGAGATTATCTCAGGATTCTGTTGATCAGGCTTATGCAGTTGAACAGGCAGATATCGGAATTGAAAGGATTTCTGAGGTTGTTCAGTCGAACTCAGCAGCTGCTCAGGAATCTTCAGCAACTAGTCAGGAATTATCCGCACAGGCTATGTCTATGCACGATTTGGTATCTAGATTCCAGTTATTACAGAATTAAATTTTCTTGTACATAAACCGGATTCCTATTTGGGAATCCGGTTTTTTATGTTATAATATGGACCTGTGAAGTGAGGTAAAAGATATGAAACGTATATTTAAACAGTGTGTTATATTTTGGATTGTAATGTTGATGCTTATTGGTTGCGGAATCCAAGAAACCAAGGAGCCGAATAATGAGAAAGAGACTGAAATTCAAGACTCAGTTCAAATAGAAGAGGTGGTAGTACCTGAAACAGAAACACAGGTGGAAACTGAAATACAGGTGGAAACTGAAACAGAGATGGTACAAGTACCGGTACAAAATTATGAGCCACAGAGACAGGTGGACGAAATTACAGCAGAAGATATAGTGCTTCCTGCGGATTTTGATCCAAATGGAATTATTGTGGTTATAGATGCAGGACATCAAGGTAAAGGAAATAGTCAAAAAGAACCTAATGGGCCTGGTTCTTCTGTACTTAAAGCAAAGGTTTCGAGTGGTGCAACGGGTTGTGCGACAAAACAGCCTGAGTATGTATTGAATTTGATTGTGTCCTTGAAATTAAGAGATGAACTCAAGGCACGAGGCTATCAAGTTGTTATGATTCGTGAAGACCATGCAATTAATATTAGCAACAGCGAACGAGCGAAGTTTGCGAATGAGTTAGGAGCAGATGCATTTATTCGTATTCATGCAAATTATGCAGATTCCTCTTCTGTAAATGGAGTGGAAACTATTTGCCAGACTCCAACGAATCCTTATAATGCAAATTTATATTCCGATTCTCGTAGATTATCTGATTGTATTTTAGAAGAATTCGTAGCCAGTACAGGAGCTAAAAAGCGTCATGTTTGGGAAACAGATACGATGAGTGGAATCAATTGGTGCCAGGTGCCGGTAACCATCGTTGAGATGGGATATTTATCTAATCCGGATGAAGATATTCGTTTGAGTACAGAGGAATATCAATATAAAATAGTTCAGGGTATTGCTAATGGTTTGGATAGATATTTTGGAAGATGATTTTTCTAAAGGATTATGTTATGAGAAAGAATAGAACATTTGCTATGTGCATGGTAATGGTCTTTGTGTCTTTTATGGGATTTGTCATAGAAGGTGTATGGATGTCCATTACAAAAGGGTTTTTTAATAATAGAAACATGCATTTACCGTTTTTAATTGGTTATGGACTGGGGGTAATCGTAATAGATTTGTTATGGGGAAAGCCACAGGCTCCACATTTTTTGGGAAAAGCATTTCCGTTTAATAATAAAATAATCAATTTCGCGTTGTATTTTATTGCAATCTTTTTTACAGTAAGTATTGCAGAATTGATTATGGGACATACGATGGAATACATATGTGGCTTTTATTGGTGGAATTATACCTATTTGCCATTGCATTTCACAAGATACACCTCTTTGCCAACGGGAATTCTATTTAGTACGGCAATTTCTATTTTTATGGGATTGGCGTATGAGCCATTGATTAATTTTTTTGAAAAGAGAATAAATAAGGTTATGAAGGTAGTTGCTATAGGTATGGTAATTGTCATGATTTGTGATTTTGCCTATAGTACCTTTTGCATGTATCAGATGCAGAATCGAAATCAATTGTGGAAGATATATATAGAAGATATTGTTTCCATAACTACAATTTATAGTATAATTAATGCTTGACAAATACAAATTATAGTAATATTATCTTATGTATATTAAAAAATACAAAAAAGGATACGGATATGAGAAAGCAAGTTTACTCTCTATTAGTTGAGAATAACCCAGGTGTTACAAGTCGTATTTCGGGCTTGTTCAGCCGTAGAGGTTATAACATTGACAGTTTCTCATCTGGGGTGACTGCAGATCCTCGTTATACACGTATTACAATCGTGGCAACAGGTGACGAGCAGATTCTCGAGCAGATTGAAAAACAGGTCGCAAAATTAGAAGATGTCCTGGATATCAAGAGACTAGAAGATGGTACTTCGATTACACGAGAACTTATTTTAGTAAAGATTCGTGTTGCAGAAGAACAGAGACAGTCTATCGTGGGAGTTACGGATATTTTCCGCGGAAAGATTGTAGACGTTTCATTGGATTCCATGATTATCGAATTAATTGGAACACAAAGCAAATTAGATGCTTTTCTGGAATTGTTAGCTGGATACGAAATCCTAGAGCTAGCAAGGACAGGTATAACAGGACTTACCAGAGGTTCTGCGGATGTGGTTTATCTGGATTAAAAAGAATTTATTTTTAGGAGGACACATAAATGTCAGAAGCAAAAATCTATTATCAGGAAGATTGTAATATCTCATTATTAGAAGGAAAAACAATCGCAGTTATCGGTTACGGTAGCCAGGGTCATGCACATGCATTAAATGCAAAAGAATCTGGATGCAACGTAATCATCGGTCTTTACGAAGGCAGCAAATCTTGGGCAAAAGCTGAAAAACAGGGTTTTGAAGTATTTACAGCTGCTGAAGCTGCTAAAAAAGCAGATATCATCATGATTCTTATCAACGATGAATTACAGGCTGATATGTACAAAAACGATATCGAACCAAACCTTGAAGCAGGCAATATGCTTATGTTTGCTCATGGTTTCAATATTCACTTCGGTGCTATCAAACCACCAGCAGATGTTGACGTAACTATGATTGCTCCAAAAGGACCAGGACATACAGTTCGTTCAGAATATCAGGTAGGTAAAGGTGTTCCATGTTTAGTAGCTGTTGAACAGGATGCTACAGGAAAAGCTTTAGATATGGCTTTAGCATATGCTGCAGCTATCGGTGGAGCAAGAGCTGGTGTACTTGAAACAACATTCCGTACAGAAACAGAAACAGACCTTTTCGGTGAACAGGCAGTTCTTTGTGGTGGTGTTTGTGCACTTATGCAGGCTGGTTTCGAAACATTAGTAGAAGCTGGATATGACGAAAGAAACGCATACTTTGAATGTGTACATGAAATGAAACTCATCGTTGACTTGATTTATCAGTCAGGTTTTGCAGGAATGAGATATTCTATCTCTAACACAGCTGAATACGGCGATTACATTACAGGACCAAAGATCATCACAGACGAAACAAAGAAAGCGAAAGTCGGAGGGCCAAGCGGTCTTAGGAAGACAACA
>JAZKYR010000041.1:0-8278 GCA_045612245.1 Agathobacter sp. | reverse complement strand
TTAGAACTTCAGAAACAGCAGGATGCTGAATCTGCAGCACGTCGTAGCCAGATTGGTACAGGCGACCGTTCTGAAAAAATCCGTACTTACAACTTCCCACAGGGACGTTGTACAGACCATCGTATCAACTTAACACTTTACAAGTTAGATAAGATTATGAACGGAGATATTCAGGAAATCATCGACGCTTGTATCGCAGCTGATCAGGCGAAGAAACTTGCAAATATGCAGGAAGAATAATCCTAGTAGAAAATATTGTGCTTAGTTGGTATGTAAGCATGAAAATATAAAAACAGAAAAGACATGAGACTCAAATTTATTTGAAGGCTCATGTCTTTTTTGTTTTGTAGAGGCGTAGTCTCGTATCTGCGAAGCAGATATTTTCATGCGTAGATTACTCATATATGTCATGCTCGCTACTTTGCCAGCCTGATTTGCAGAAATACATGCATCGATATTTACTCGGCATTCAGCGAACACCGAGAAGGAGCGAAGCGGATTCGAGGTGGTTGCTGAAATTATATTGTGTAAATTTGTGAGGTGCTTTATAATGAATTGTATAAACTTGAATTGTGGAGGATGTTTTATGAAAAAGCAGATGCAAGGTATTGGTCTTATGTTGTTTGGAATTATAATGATGTTGTTTTCAATGATTAATCCGTGGATACCTATTTTTGATGATCTTTAGAGTTTTGCGCTTTGGATAGGAGTATTGTGTGGAATTGTCGGACTTGTTTTTATTTTTAGTAAGGAAGATTAATAAATTCCAATTCGTATGGACCAAAATTGAACCCATTAATTGTTATATAGAAAAATCCAGTTGTAAACCAAAAATATTTTGCTATAATATAATTAGAAAAGGCAATCGCCACAGAGTGGTTGACCGTGTTAGAAGAAAGAAACCCTTCCCTGACAGGCCAAAGTACAGGGAAGGGTTTGTTACGTTAGTGACAAATCAAGTAAATGAATGTCAGTAAAGCCAAGAGAAACATACCAAAAGACATTAAATCTTTGAAGTCAAATTTCTTCATGAGCATCACCTCCATTCTATGTAGAATGAAGGTCAACCACCCTGTAACACGATTGCCGGTAGCAATGTTGCTACTAAAATCATTATAGCAGGAAATACATTCGAACACAAGTTCGAAATGAAGGTAGAGAGGACACAACAATGGAAAAGAAAAGAGAAAACGTATTAGACTGGGATTCAACTTTCATGGGTATTGCAAAACTCATCGCGATGAGAAGCAAAGATCCAAATACTCAGGTAGGTGCAGTAATCGTAGGTAAAGACAAAAGAATCTTAAGCTTAGGATATAATGGTTTACCAGCAGGTATGTCAGATGACGAAAATGTATGGAATCGTGAAGGCGATGACGAATTAACCTTAAAGTATACATATATTTGTCATGCAGAAGAAAATGCGATTCTTAACTACAGAGGAGACTTTGCGGCATTAGGTGATGCATCTATCTATGTTTCCTTATTCCCATGTAACAACTGTGCAAAGATGATTGCGCAGAGTGGAATTAAAGAAGTGGTATATGAATCTGATAAATATGGTGGAACACCACTGAATATTGCATCTAAAAAGATCTTAAAAGCTGCAGGTGTGACCTGTCGTCGTATGGAAAGAACAGTAGACGTAGCGGTTGATTTTTCTGAATTATCTGATATAATGTAATTGAATAAAGGAATTGACTGACAATTCCGAAAGGAGGTTGCATTATGGGAAGAAAAATTATTACGATTAGTCGTCAGACAGGTAGTGGCGGACATGAAATTGCTGAACGTTTGGCTGAAAAGTTGAATATTCCATTACATGATAGAAATGTAGTAGAAGAAGCAATGAAGGAACTCGGATTAGAAACTGCAGAGGATGTAGACGAAAAACTTGTAGTAGACTACATCGAGAAATTTGCAAAAGGGTATCATGCCATCTTCGGAAAAGGTAAACTTTACCATATGATGCCTCAGACAAAGGAAGAACCTACGATTAGTGAAAAAATGTTTGAAGTACAGTCTAAGATTATTAAGAGACTGGCAGAAGCAGGTCCATGTATCATCGTTGGACGTTGTGCAGATTATGTTTTAGAAGATAGAGATGATGTATTTAGCGTGTTCATCACAGCGGAAGAAGAACAGAGAGTACAGCGTATGATGGAAAGACGTGAACTTTCTCATGAAAGAGCTGTGAATGCAGTGGAATTTGCAGACAGAGATCGTGCAAAATACTATCAGGCATTTGCAAAACGCAAATGGGGTTCTCCAGATAGTTACGATATGACAGTAAGTTCTACAAAATTAGGTATTGATGGTGTTGTAGATTTAATTGCAGATTTATACGATAAGTAATTTAAAATAAGATATAAAATAGGATAAAAGGTTAGTCTGTTAGCGGGCTAACCTTTTTCTTGCGTTGAGCACAATTGTATTGTATAATGGCTCTGATAAGGAAATTTAGGAGGTATATACAAATGATAAATAAAAAATCTTTAGTAGTATTTTTCTCACGTACAGGTGAAAATTTCTTCCCAGATGGAATAAAAAGAATTGAAAAAGGTAATACACATATTGCGGCTGAAATGGTAGCAGAAGTGACAGGTGCAGACCTTTTCGAAATTAAGGCTGTAAATGAATATTCTGATGTTTATAAAGAATGTGCAGCACGTGCAAAACAGGAATGGGATGATGATGCTCGTCCAGAAATCGTAGAAGATATTGATATTAGTGAATATGAAGTAATTTACTTAGGATATCCAAACTGGTGTGGAACAATGCCAATGCCTGTATGGACATTCCTTGATAAGCATGATTGGACAGGAAAAATTATTTGTCCTTTCTGTACAAATGAAGGTAGTGGACTTGCAAATTCTGTAGCTGATTTAGAAAAGTTGGCTCCAGAAGCAGATAGAAAAGCAGGTCTTTCAATCAAAGGCTCACAGGTTCAGAATGCAAAAGAAACTATTGAAGCTTGGATTGAAGAATTAGCATAATAAAGAGGTTTACATATGAAAAAGCATAAAGTCATAAAAGTATTAGGATATGTTCTGGCGTCTATCGTGGTTTTTCTTTTGGTGCTTAATTTGCTTCCGCCTAAGCAAAATGTAGAAGCGAATCCTTTTATAGTAGCAAAAGGTAAACTTCCAATGATTGCAGCGCATCGTGGTGGCGGCGACAATAATCCAGAGAATACGATGCTTGCTTTTCGCGAGGCGGTAAATACGATTGGCGTAGATATTATCGAAAGTGATTTGTATCTCACAAAGGATGGATATTTGGTATATAACCATGATTCGTATATCGATGAAACTTGTAATGTCAATGGAGATATTTCTTTAGAGGAAGTAGAAACGTTGTGTGAAAACATAGAAAATCGTCACTATATATCTGATATGACTTTAGAGGAACTGGAACAGTATAATTTTGGATACTATTTTGAAGATGAAAACGGACAGCGTATTTATAAGGATGAAACAGACTTAGAAGGAAAAGGACTCCAGATTGCAACCGTGGATAAGTTGTTTGAGGAGTTCTATCAGAGTAATCCAGACTTATTGTTCATAGTAGAAATTAAAAATAATGAAGATTTAGGCTATAAAGCCTGTGAAATATTGTATAATACTTTAGAGCAGTATCCAAAGTATAAGAATCAGATTGTAGTTGGGACCTTCCATGATGAGATAGAAGAGGAATTAAAGAGTAAATATCCGGAATTGCTTCGTGGTGCGCCAACGGGAACTGCAGCAAAATTTATTCTCACCCATTTTTTAGGTGTAAACCGTTTGGATGATAGTGATTTTGCTTGTCTACAGATTCCAATGAGTTATGATTTAGGTATTGAACTTCATTTAGATAAACAATCCATTATTGACCGAGCACATAAAAGAAATATTGCAGTACAATATTGGACTATCAATGATGAGGAAGAAATGGTAGAATTAATTGAGTTGGGATGCGATTGTATTATGACAGACAATCCAGAGCTTCTAAATAAAGTGTTAGAAGAGTATAGGAGTAGTAAGTAATGAAAGATAAAATCGTGGATTTTATAATGATAACCTTAGGAACTGCAGTTGTAGCGGCTGCAGTATTCTTTTTTATGATACCAAGTAATGTTTCTGTGGGGAGTATTGCTGCATTGGCTATGATATTTGCCAGAAGTGTCGCATTGTCAGTTGCGACCTTAACGTTCATAATGAATGTAGCATTACTTATATTTGGTTTTATTTTCATAGGAAAAGAGTTTGGTGTAAAGACTGTTTATACAGCATTACTTCTACCGGTTATCCTGAGAATCTTTGAGGTGATCTTCCCCAATAACCAGTCCTTGACCAATGACCAAACATTGGACGTTATTTGCTACATTTGCGTAGTAAGTATTGGCCAGGCAATGCTATTTGTTAGAAATGCGTCTTCTGGAGGATTGGACATTGTAGGGAAGTTTATAAACAAATATTTTCATGTAGAATTAGGAAGAGCTGTAGGTTTAGCTGGAATGTCAGTTGCTTTCTGTTCTATATTCGTAAATGACCTAAAAACAGTGATTTTAAGTGTGCTTGGAACCTATTTTGGCGGTATTATTTTGGATCACTTTATTTTTGGGACAACGATTAAGAAACGAGTATGTATTATTTCCAAGAAAGAGAAGGAGATATTGAATTTTATCCTGCATGAGTTGCACAGTGGTGCGACAAAATACCATGCATATGGAACTTATTCAGATGCTCAGTATACGGAAATAAACACTATTGTAGATAAGAATGAATATTTGAAATTGATGAACTACATTACGAAAGTTGATCCTAGTGCGTTTGTTACGGTATACGCAGTAAATGAGATGCGTTATATACCAAAGGACAGTAAGAAGACGTCTGCGACTAAATAGTTGCGAGAAAGGAGAAACGAAACATGAAAGAAAAAGAAAAAATTCAAAAAATCCTCGAAGAGTATAAAGGACTTTTTGAGGTGACCGACATGGATGTAGCAGAATCAATAAAAGGGCAGTGGTTTTTTAGCCGATATGACAAAGAGCATGATTATTATGATGTGTTAGCCCGATTTGAAACAGCAAAAGAGCTAGCTGAAATTATATTAGGTGAGTTGGCAACAGATATTTTTATAACGATTGATTGTGAGCCAGAAGAGGTTCCAGCGTTTAACAACTTTGCAGACGATTTGGAGATGAAAGCATGTTATCGACCACATATAGATCGTTTAATCAAATATTTGGCTGAATAATATAAATCCAGCTAGTCATTCATGTTTAGAATTTTGCGGATTACACCTTGCATTTCTGGATGTTGACGATAGTTTTCAATAACCTGACGTTCTTCTGCAGTAATAGGGAATCCCTTTGGTTCTCTAGAATTGAAAATGTCAGAAATGTTGTTGATTTTATAAATGTCACATAGAGCAACAAATACATCGGATGTTGGATGAGCCTGATTAGACTCCCATCCATATACGGTTTTCTCAGCGACATTTACTCCATATTTGTCATGAAGTTCTACCACAACATCGTTAACGGAAAGTGCATTTAATTTTCTGTATTTTTTAAGCATTACGCCAATTTGATTGTTTTTCATTGGCTTTCCTTTCTTAACGAGTAAAATTGTTAATTCAATCTTAGTAACTAAGAATTAGGAGCGCAAACAATTCTGCTTAGCTAAGAAAATGCGCAAAAATACAAAAGAATATTCTTATAAAATAAGAAGAAAGTTGAGGGAAAAGATGGGGATTGTAGTAATTGGTACAGTGTTTGTGGATGTAAAAGGATTTCCGATTGGAAATTATATTCCAAATGGAAGGAATGCAGGAACTGTGGAATATGTTCACGGTGGTGTAGCAAGAAATGTGGTAGAGGATATCGCAAATATGGAGCTTCGACCAGTTTTTGTTGGAACAGTTGACGAAACATCTATGGGGAAGGATGTTTTGGAAAAACTGAAACGACATAAGGTGAACGTGGATTACGTAAAAACCGTTCCGAATGGAATGGGGACATGGCTTGCCTTATTTGACAATAATGGGGATGTAGCTGGGTCTATTTCGCATCGTCCGGATACTTACCTGCCTTATCCAATTTTAGAGATGTATGGAGATGAAATCTTTAAAGATTGTGATTCGGTTATTTTGGAACTGGATATGCATAAGGATGTTGTGAAAAAAACCTTTGAATTAGCTGCTAAATACGATAAAAAGGTGTATGCTTTAGTTTCTAATATGACGATTGCATTTGAAAGACGTGACTTTTTGCAGCAATTAGATTGTTTTATCTGCAATGAACAAGAAGCTGGTATTTTGTTTATGGATGATTATTCAGAGAAAACACCAGAGGAAATGTGTGATATTTTGGCAGAAAAAATAAGAACAGCAAATATTTCATCGATGATTGTTACCATGGGTGGAAAAGGTGCGGTATATGCCGATGTAAATGGTGTAAAAGGTGCGGTTCCGGCAAAGAATGTAGTTGTAAAGGACACAACCGGTGCTGGGGATGCTTTTTGTGCTGGTGCTATGGCAGGACTTACCTACGGAAAAACATTAGAAGAGGCAATTCAGATAGGGACAACCCTGGCTGCTTCGGTAATTACATCGACAGATAATGTATGTCCAAGATTTCGTCCAGAAGAATTTGGAATAAATGTATAAAAATTGTATAAAATATAATAATTCTGTGGACAAATTATCAGATAGAAATTAAAATAGTAATAACCGACCATTTAAGGTTTAAAGAAGATAAGGGGGAAACTATGCGTAACATTATTAACATTAATGAAAACTGGAAATTTATTCAGGAAGACGCTGGATTACCAAGTGTATATCCAGAAAATTGGCAGACAGTAGATGTGCCTCATTCATGGAATGCAGTTGACGGTTGTGACGGAAACGGTTCTTATGATAGAGGACAGTATTGGTATGCAAAAACATTTGAAACACCTGTACAGCCACTTGCTGGCGGTCGTGTGTTTGTAGAATTTATGGGTGTAAACTCAGAAGCTACAGTATATGTAAACGGAGAAAAAGTTACATATCATGAAGGTGGATACTCTACATTCCGTGCAGATATTACAGACCTTTGCAAAGCTGACGAAGAAAACTTACTCGTAGTGGCTGTAAACAACAAAGCAAATGATTATGTATATCCACAGCATGCTGACTTTACATTCTATGGTGGTATCTACCGTGATGTAAACATTATCAGTGTTCCAGAAGCACACTTTGATTTAGAATACTATGGTGGCCCTGGTATCATGGTTACACCAAAGCCAACAGAATGTGGCGGTGCTACATTTGAAATCGAATCTTGGGTTAAGAATGCAGATGAAAACTTCACAGTTCAGTATAGCATTTTTGATGAAGATGGCGAAGAAGTAGGCTATGCAGTTCGTCCAGCAGATGCTACAAAGACAACAATCTTTGTTCCAGATGCAAATCTTTGGGATTTTGATGAACCATATCTTTACACAGTAGTTGCAGAACTCCAGAGAAGAAATGAAACATATGATGATTTAGAAGTAAACGTTGGTGTACGTGAATTCAAATGCGATCCACAGGAAGGCTTCAGCATCAATGGCGTAATTACTCCACTTCGTGGTGTATCTCGTCATCAGGACGTTATGTATTTAGGAAATGCTCTTACAAGAGAAGAACATTATGATGATGCATACTTAATCAAAGAACTCGGTGCAAATACAATCCGTCTTGCTCACTATCAGCATTCACAGGATTTCTATGATGCATGTGACGAATTAGGTTTTGCTATTTGGGCTGAAATTCCATTCATCTCAGTTATGAGCAAAAATCCAGCAGCTCATCAGAACTGTATCGAACAGATGAAAGAACTTATCATTCAGAACTACAACCATCCATCTATCATGTTCTGGGGCGTTTCAAACGAAATCCTCATTGGTGGTATCTCTGAACAGTTAGTAGAAAACCACAAAGAACTTAATGCATTAGCAAAAGAATTAGACCCAACACGTCTTACAACAATTGCACACGTTTCATTTACACCAGTAGATGGACCAATGCATTACATTACAGATACAGAAAGCTACAACCACTACTTTGGTTGGTACGGCGGCAAGATGGAAGACAATGGTCCTTGGCTTGACAGCTTCCATGAAAAACATCCAACAATCTGCTTAGGTGTATCTGAATATGGTTGTGAAGGTATCATTACATATCATGGTCCAGAACCAAAATGTAAAGATTACTCAGAAGATTATCAGGCACTTTACCATGAACATATGGCAAAAGTTCTTGACGAAAG
>JAZKYR010000040.1:0-2818 GCA_045612245.1 Agathobacter sp. | reverse complement strand
GGGCAAGATTTCTTTGATTGGTGCGTTCTCTGCTAATTCTTTTCCTTCAAAAGGATGAACGCCACCGATAAATGTTTTCAGACCCATTTTCGTGCCCCACTTTCATAATATTTTTTCGCATAAACTCACACAGTTTACATGGTAACATTATACCACTAAATAGCATAAGTTGTATACTTTTTTTGTACTTTTTTTCATACTTATGTTATACTTTTATTGTATCTTTAGTATTTTTCACCAAACAAAGGATTTGAGCAAGATGAAACATATTTGTACAGAGCAATTATACATTAAACAATACAATCTCACAAATGAACTATTTAACGAAAACTGCATTTTCTTTGACATCGAGACTACAGGCTTCTCTCCTGCTTCTTCCAGCATCTATTTAATAGGATGTTTACGCAGACAAGGAGAAAACCTTATCATCGATCAGTTTTTTGCAGAAAATAAAGAAGACGAAAAAGAGGTCTTAACTCAGTTTATTGCTTTACTTCACCAATATAAAACCATTATTTCTTTTAATGGGATTGGTTTTGATATTCCTTTCATCAAAGCGAAGTGTGACGCTTACTCTATAGAAGAGCATTTAAAAGATTTTGAATACATTGATATCTTTAAACTTATTAGTAGTATCAAATTCCTTTTAAAGCTACCAAATTATAAACAGAAAACTTTGGAAAACTTCTTAGACATTCATAGAGATGATAAATTCACTGGTGGCGAATTAATTAATGTATACGAAGAGTACGTAAACACAAAGTCCAAAGATGCTAAAGATTTATTGCTACTCCACAACTTTGAAGACGTAACTGGTATGATGGACTTAATTCCTGTTTTAAGTTACCTAAATATTCTAAATGGTGGTTTCCGAATCAAAGAAAGCGAAATAGTACCTTACACTGCTTATGATGGCAAAAATGGAAATGAAATGATTCTAACGCTGGAAAATGATTACATTGTCCCAAAACGTGTTTCTTATCAGTTTAAAGACTTTTATTTCACCATCAATAAAAACACTACCAAAATACGTATCCCTTTATATGAGGGCGAGTTAAAATACTTTTATGATAACTACAAAGATTACTTCTATCTTCCCGAAGAAGATATGGCCGTTCACAAAAGTGTTGCTACTTTTGTTGATAAACAATATCGAGAACGCGCCAAGGCAAGTAACTGTTATACTAGAAAAACCGGAATCTTCCTTCCTCAGCTTAGCACAATCATGAGTCCTACTTTTAAGCTGGATTACAAAGATAAGGTAAGCTATTTTGAACTGACGCAGGATTTTAGTTCTTCTGATGTAATGTTACGCAGATATGTAAATCATATTTTCGAACATGCAATGAAAAAATAAGAAAAACCCTCGGAATTTCCCGAGGGTTTTATTCATAATTAAGGCTTTTGGAAATAGAAACTACTTAATCTCTCAAATCCTAAATCTTTATAGTTACTAATCTGTTCTGTACTTCCGATAAAGAGAACTCCTTTGTTCTTTAATGATTTATAGAAGTTTGCATAAATCATATCTTTCGCTTCATCTGTAAAGTAAATTACAACGTTTCTACAAAGAATCAAATCATATCCAGTTGGGTATGTATCTTTTAAAAGATTGTGTTCTTTAAACTCTACACATTTCTTGATTTCGTCTGCAATCTGATAAGAACTTCCCACCTGTGTGAAGTATTTTTTCTTCAAATCTGCTGGTACACCCGCAATACTCTTTGCATTATATAAACCTACCTGAGCATGCTGAATAACCTGTTTATCAATATCTGTAGCAGTAATTTTAATTCTGCTTAAAGGAACATGTTTAGAGAATGCCATTGCAAGCGAATATGGTTCATCACCTGTTGAACATGCCGCACTCCAGATTTTGATAGTTCCTTTGTTGTTCTCTAAAATCTTAGGGATTACATTTTCATCCATAAGTTTCCACTGATCTGTGTTACGATAGAATTCAGATACATTGATGGTAAGGAAGTTAACAAACTGTTCAAATAATGCTTTATCCGCCTTGATTATTTGAACATACTCTTCATAACTTTTGGCACCATTCTTAGTCACAAGTGTGTCAATACGACGACGCATTTGTTTCTCTTTGTAAAAATTCAAATCAATCTTGGTCATTTTCAAGATTTCGGTTTTAAACCATTCGTAATTATTAAGCATATTCATCCCCCAAATCGATATTTAAAATATGCGAAAAGAAGCTGTCAAAACTGACAGCTTCTTAAACACTTCTTATTCTTCAATAGCAGAAGCTACTTCTTCAATATTTACATCAGCTACATCTGCATCATCTTCTACTACAGTTTCTTCTGGAGCAAATAATGCTTTGATACTTAAACTGATTTTCTTTTCTTCTTCGTTGAAATCAACTACTTTTGCTTCTACTTCCTGTCCAACAGTTAAAGCATCTGCTGGTTTTTCAACATGATCTTTTGAAATCTGTGATACATGTAATAATGCATCTACACCTGGTGCTAATTCTACGAATGCACCAAAGTCTGTCATACGTGCAACTTTACCAGTTACAACGTTGCCAACTGCATATTTAACTTCAGCATCTTTCCATGGATTTTCATCATCGAATTTCATAGAAAGTGCAACTTTTGTTTCGCTAATGCTCTTAATGTAAACTTTTACAGCCTGTCCAACTGTAAATACTTTCTTAGGACTTTCTACTCTGCCCCAAGACATTTCAGAAATATGAAGCAATCCATCAACTCCACCTAAATCGATGAAAGCACCAAAATCTGTTACATTCTTAATAGTTCCTTCTACTACATCACCAACTGCGATTTTGTCGAATAAA
>JAZKYR010000039.1:0-13732 GCA_045612245.1 Agathobacter sp. | reverse complement strand
TACATCAATACCAAGAGAGCTTTTAGGAAGATCACGTACATGACCATTAGAAGCCAAAACTTCATAGTTCTTTCCTAAGAATTTCTTAATAGTCTTCACTTTTGCAGGAGATTCCACGATTACAAGGTATTTTGCCATTTTTTTGCCCTCAACTATAGCTAATTTATTAATGTACGAATATAGTAATTCGTAAAAGTTTCTTTAATCAAACCCAAACTTTCTAATTTATCAAGGATTTCCAAAAGTCTAGAAATGGATATTCCCGTCTTTTCGACCAAAGTTGATACTCCTGTGGGACGAAAATCGGTTAAACTATACACCAAGCGTTCATCTTTTTCAAGTAAATTTTTTCGAAAGTCCATTTGCGTATAGTTTATATCCGATAAAATCTCTAAATCTGACAAGAAATCTTCCACACTGATAACTGCACCTGCGCCTTGCTTAATTAGTCGGTTGCAACCTTGACTTAAAGGGTCTGAAATACGCCCTGGGACAGCATAGACATCGCGCCCCTGATCCATTGCAAATTCTGCGGTAATGAGAGAACCACTCTTCTCTTTTGCCTCAATTACAACCACGCCATTACATAATCCTGCAATAATTCGGTTCCTTGCAGGGAACTGCTTTGCCATAGGACGGGTTCCAGGTAGATATTCCGATATAACTCCCCCGGTTTCTATAATTTGATTATAAAGAAATTTGTTTTCACTCGGATAACAGACATTTACACCGCATCCCAACACTCCATAGGTATCTCCTCCACCATTTAGAGCACCTTGATGCGCATCCCTGTCTATTCCACGAGCCAGTCCACTAATTACCTGTATCCCATTTCCCGCCAGAGCCTTAGCAATTTCAGCCGCCACCTGACTCCCATAGGCACTTCTGGTCCTTGCTCCGACAATAGCAATTGATTTTCGATTCTCATCTGGAAGTTTCCCTACATAATATAATGCATATGGCGGATTTGTAATATGTCTTACTTTTTCTGGAAATTCCGGTTGTTCCAAAGAAACGAAGCCTATCCCTTGTTCTAAAAGCGAGAACCATTCTTTATCTACATCCCATTTCTTCTGACTTTTTTGTATGGAGTGAACATCCTCTTCGGTCAGCCCCTGTATCTTTTTAAGTTCCGGTAAAGACATATGATAAATCTCTTCTGCAGAAACCGCCTCGTCATATAAATGTCGAATTTTTGCATTTCCAACGCCAGGAATATTATGTAACCAATATGCATATTTCATCAGCCAATCCCTCCCCAAAATTTTTCATCTACATTTCGGTAACAGGTGGCTTCATTTAGATGTGAAAGCGTAATATCTTTCGTTTGTTCCAAATCCGCTATCGTTCGTGCTACTCGTAAAATCTTATGATAGGTTCTTGCAGTTAAATTCATTTTCTCGTACATAGACTCCATATATTTTTGCTCTTTTGAGCCAAGATGACAAAATTCTTCTAACCGCGAAGCAGGAATGGCACTATTGTGTAAAAAGCTTTCTCCTTTAAATCTCTCGCACTGTATCTCATGACATTCTATCACTCTTTTTTGTATTTCCTTAGAGCTTTCTCCCTTTGCACCTTTTCCAGTTAATTCTTCGTAACTAAGAGCCGGTGCCTCTACACAAATATCCATGCGGTCTAACAGTGGCTGTGAGACACGTTCAAAATATCTTCGAAGCCCGGCATCCGAACAACGACACTTATTCATATCCGGATAATACCCACAATTACACGGGTTCATCGCAGCAAACAATAAAAAATTTGCTGGATACGTTATATTACCCTTGGAACGTACTAAATGTATGGCATGCTCTTCCATCGGTTGTCTTAATATTTCCAAAGTACTTTTTTGAAATTCTGGTAATTCATCCAAGAACAAGACTCCATTATGGGCCAAAGATATCTCGCCAGGCTTTGGAATCGCACCTCCTCCTGTAAGTCCGCACTGGGTAATCGTGTGATGAGGAGCTCGAAACGGACGCTCAGTAATCAAGGCATTTTTGTTGGTCAAAAGTCCGCAAACACTATAAATCTTCGATAACTCTAGTCTTTCTGCTTCTGTAAGTGGCGGCAAAATCGTCGACAAACGTTCTGATACCATCGTTTTCCCTGCTCCTGGAGGACCAATTAGAAGCATATTGTGCATCCCTGCAGCCGCAACCTCACAGGCTCTTTTGATAAAATTTTGACCGCAGATATCATAAAAATCTTTATTAGGTTTTATCATTGTTTCTTCTATATTTGTAGAACTCACCACGTATGGTTTTCCATTTAAATAGTCCATAACCTCCTGTAGTGTTTCAAAAGAATAGACATGAGCACTCTTAACCAATCTGCCCTCACTTTCATTTTCTTTTGGAATCACAAATTCCGTAATCCCACCTTGTACACCATCCGAAACTACTGGCAAAACACCATTTACAGCCTGAATCTTTCCATTCAAACTTAATTCTCCGATAAAAAGCTTGCCTTCACAGGATTCTTTTGTCACTAGTCCTAAAGATTGCATAATTGCTATGGCAATCGGCAAGTCAAAACCTGTCCCACTTTTTCGAATGTGCGCAGGCGACAAATTAATCGTGATTCTTTTTGCAGGCAAAATAACGCCTATGCTATGCAAGGCTGTACGAATACGCTCCTTGCCTTCTCTTACCTCTGGTGCCAAATGACCTACCATATCAAACACCGGCATACCATTACTGATATCCACTTCTACCTGAATCTGTTTGGTCTGAATTCCTTCTAGAACCGCAGTTTTTACTGTACTATACATTATTCATTTTTCGTTATATACGGGAATTTACATAAAGATACACTTCCACAAAGTTTCCCTAAGCCTTGTGTAGTGCATAAAAAGAAAAAAGATGAGATTATCATATCACAAATCTCATCTTTTTCAATATATTAAGCCTGAACCAACATATTTTTTAACTTTTCTAATGCCTTCTTCTCCATTCTGGAAACATAAGATCTGGAAATCCCCATACTACGTGCAATTTCCCTCTGGGTCAATTCTCTTTCTCCGCACAAACCATATCTTTTTTTTATAATATCAGCCTCTCTAGGACTTAACACTTGGTCTAAATATGTTTTTATCAGAGCAATATCCCTGTGAATTTCCATTTGCTTTGCGACATCTACCTCATCCACCAAAAGCACTTCCATTAGATGTATCTGTTTCCCCTCTTTATCTGTACCTATGGGTTCATATAGAGAAACCTCCATTTTTATTTTCTTACTTTTCCGAAAATGCATTAGAAGTTCATTTTCAATACACCGAATCGCGTATGTAGCAAATCGGTTGCCATAATTATAATCAAATGTGGATACAGCCTTTAACAATCCGATTGTTCCTATCGAAATCAAATCTTCTATCTCGTCCTCATCATTTTGATATTTCTTTGCCACATGAGCAACTAGGCGCATATTGTGTAATATCAATTCTTCTTTTGCCTTCTGGTCACCGTTTTTAAGCTTGCGAAGGCATTCCTTTTCCTCTTCCTGAGACAATGGGGATAAAAAAACTTTCACATTGCACCTTTTTCTCTTACTTTCTACATTCTATGTGAAGGTCAGGTTTTACGTGCTTTTCCTATCCAAGAAAAAATGTTATACTTATGAAGTTATGGAGAGAAGCTTAGAATATTTAATTACAAACGAATTTCATAATAAAACCATAGAACAGTTTCTAAAAGCACAGGATTTTCCCCATCAGGCTATTGTTCAATTAAAGAAAACGCCTGAAGGAATTCTACGAAACGGTGTTTGGGCATATGTAAGTGAAAAATTAGTTACAGGAGACAAATTACGCTTACACCTTGTGGAAGATGTACCCGAAAGCAGTATCGAAGCACTTTATGTACCACTTTCCATCATCTACGAGGATGAAGATTTGATGGTCATTGACAAGCCTGCCAATATGCCTATCCATCCTTCTATGAATCACCATGAAGGAACGCTTGCCAATGGAATCATGTACTATTTCAAGGAGCAGGGATTAGACTTTACCTTCCGCGCAATCAATCGCCTTGACCGCGATACTAGTGGGCTTACCATCGTGGCCAAACATCTCTTAAGCGGAGGAATTTTAAGCCGACAGGTATCAACCAAAGAAATACATCGAACCTATCGTGCAATTTGCCATGGAAATATTCCAGAACATGGCACAATCGATGCTCCAATTGGGCGTGTAACAGACTCTACCATAGAACGTTGCGTAGACTATGAAAATGGTGAACGAGCCGTTACTCACTACCAAAAGATTGCCTACGACGGAGAGAAGAATCTCTCGCTGGTAGAACTAAAGCTTGAAACAGGACGAACCCATCAGATTCGAGTTCACCTTAAGCACATCGGTCATCCTATCATTGGAGACTTTTTATATAATCCTGATTATATTTTTTGCAAACGGCAAGCATTACACTCTGCTAGTCTTACGTTTGTTCATCCGATTACCAAAAAAGAAATGCACTTCGCATCTCCTCTTCCAGAAGACTTAAAGTGCATTTTTCCTCATATCTAATTCATTTTTATCGTATGGAACCTTCCCTTTTAAAAGTTCATCTTTTACAAAGGCGAAGGTTTTTTCTTCGCCACATTTCCATAACATAGTAAGCATGTATTCCAACATTGCTCGTGTATCCGGATGAAGTATGTAGTGCTCCTTACTATTATTATAATAGATTAAAGAACTCTCATCTGTATACTTCTCCTTTTGATAATTCTTAGAGGCACTTACGCGATCGATAAACATTTCCGCAACATAATGGATTGGCATCTTCATACCTACCATCTGTGTTCCTTCACCGCCTTCATCGCCAGCACCATAGTCAATCCAATATTCCAAATGATGCTTATTCTTTCCTTTATGATGAAGCCATGCAGAAGAATATCCTCTTTCGAATCGTTCCGCATTGTTTGGGCTCATATATCCTTTGTAATACTTGCACCCTGCCCAAAATTCGGTTGGTCCATACTTAGACATATCATGTAATAACCCTTGTCTATACAGACCAACTCGAAAACAACCCTTTAATACCAATATCTTATGGGCGGTAATGGTGCGAAAATGCTGCCATACCTTCATTGTTATTCCTTATTTCTTACTTGCTTTTTTCTTTTCTTTTAACTGTCTTTGGAGTTTCTTTACTCATTAGTACACGAATGCTATGAGCAGGAACGCTTACAAATTGCTGTTCCTCTAATTCTACTCCATCTAAACACCATTTCTTTTGATTGATAATAGGTAATGCCAATTTCACATCTTCTGAATAGAAATTGTAACCTACATATACATCTTCTTTTCCATGTCCATCTTTTGCATAAGCACCACAGTAAAGCATTCCAAGGCTTCTTCTGCCTGGATCTATCTGTGATATCCAAGCGTTCTCTCCATGGTATGAGAACTCTGGCGCTCCCATAGTACGATAGTCATTGAAACGAAGTGGTTCATCCTTTGTAATAATTCCATGTTTTTTACGGAAAGCGATAAGAGCCTTTAACATCTCTCTTTCTTCTTTATACTTCGCGAACTGACTCCAGTTTACCCAACCAATCTCGTTATCCTGACAGTAAGCATTATTATTGCCTTCCTGCGTGTTACCAAACTCATCACCTGACATAATAAGTGGTACTCCCTGTGCGAACATCAGCATAACAAATGCCATACGCATTCTATTCCTGCGAATTTCATTGATATATTTCTTTCTGGTAGGTCCTTCTACACCAAAATTATTGGTGAGGTTGTAGTCATTTCCGTCTCTATTATCTTCGCCATTGGCTTCATTATGTTTGTCATTGTACATGAAACAATCTGCCAAGGTAAATCCATTGCTACCAGCAACATAGTTTATATAACCGTAATGCTCACCCTGTTTTCTCTGCTGATTTGCAAATTCACGGATATCACAATCGTAATGATTTACTAACTGACGTACCGCATACTGATACTCTTCTTTGTAAATATAAAGATTTTTATATTTACGACGAGCATCATATAAACCTTGGAAATCCTCTGCAAATATCTTTGTTCTGCTAAGCACAGGGTCCTTTACAATACTTGCAATTGGAAGATTTGGTCCAATGATATGGAATCCATCTACATGGTATTCCTTAACCCAAAAATGAAGCACATCTAAAATCACATTGTAGCTTATCTCTTCTGGGAAAAACATCTCCATAACACACTCCATTCCATTGTCATGAAGTGCTTTTACTAAGCGTTTAAACTCAGCATTCGCTTTAGCTGGTTCAGAAGCATAAGATGCCTTTACCGCAAAATAATTTCCTTCTCCATATCCCCAGTAATTGATATTTTTCACTTCTGTTTCTAATACAACCGGTTGAATCATATCCTCGGCTTCTGGCTGCCATTTTACATATTCTGGAACATCCACTTCCTTTGGAATTGGCATTTCTTCGAATTCATAGATAGGCATAAGCTCTACTGTGGTAATACCTAAATCTTTTAGGTATGGGATTTTGTTCTTCACAGCCTGGAAGGTTCCTTTTACCTTTCCTGCTGTCTTTAAGCCCTTGGTAAAGCCTCTTACATGAAGCTTGTACATAACCATATCTGATTTAGGTACTTCTGGATTTTTATCCGCGCCCCATGGGAATACTGTACCATCAAACCCCGCTGAAAGTTTGTATTTATCCGCTTTTCGATCTAAGTCATTCCAGATTTCTCTGCCAACAATCACTGTAGCATAAGGATCCAGCTGCTCTTTTCCATTTATCTCATATAAATAATTGTATTCCTGTGGATTAAATCCCGATACGGTAATTGAACGCAAAGACCCCAGACAATATTCGTCTGGAACCGAAATGTATTCCTTCTCTTTGGTCGTTTTATGAATCAAAACAACACGACAAGCGTCTTCTTTTTCCCCTTCAAAAGTAAATGTAATCTGATTTTTGATAACCTTTGCACCAAGTGCAAGGTAATTTCCTTCTTTAACCGTTAAATTCATGCTGCCTCCGTATTTCTGTCTCTTCTCTTAATGTATTTTGGTTTTCATCTTACTAGATTATTATACCTTTTTTTCCCAGATTTGTATACATCATTTCGTGCAATCTTTTTTCTTTTCTCACTCATTGACAAGGTCAAAAAAGAGCGATAATATTATCTTGTATATTTATGTTTTAAAGGTGGAAAACTATGCCATTTATAAAGACAGAAGACTTAAGAGTAGGCATGATGGTCTCTGAAGATGTAATCTCCAAAGCTGGACAATTAATTGTCCGTAAGGACTCTCTCCTCAGCCGCCAGATGATCTCTCATATGAAGTTTTATTCAATTGAACAAGTAAATATATACGATGGCGAAATGGCTATGGAAATCCGCGAAGCATATGAAAAGCGTAACGGTGCTCAGACTACCCAGTTGGAAAGCATCCTAAAATCTGAAGAATACAAAGTCTTCAAAAAGGAATACACTGCTAACGTAAACATGCTTCAGAACTCTATCAGTGATATTATTTTGCGTAATACGCCTGTAGATGCGCCAGCCTTGATTGACGATACCGTAAAAATATTCAATAAGAATCAGGGATATTTCTCTTTCTTCGGTATGCTCCACTCCATGAAACAGATTGATGACTCTACTTTTGCTCATTCTGTGAATGTTGCGATGATTGCTCGTCTTATCGGAATTTGGAGTAACTTTGACGAAGAAACATTAGATATGCTCACTTTATCAGGTCTTCTCCACGATGTAGGAAAATGCCAGATACCTGATGAGATTTTGATGAAGCCAAGCAAGCTTTCTCCACAAGAATACAATTTTGTGAAAATGCATGCACAGTTTGGTTATGATATCTTAAAAAATCAAGATTTGGATTTACGAGTAAAAAATGCCGTACTACACCATCATGAACGTTGTGATGGTACTGGATATCCATTTGGTCATGACATCACGAAACTCGGCGATTTTGAATGTATTATTTCTATTGCAGACGTATATGATGCTATGACTGCAGACCGCTGCTATCGAAGCGGACTTTGTCCTTTTGAAGTAATCTCCTTCTTTGAAGCGGAAGGCTTGCAAAAATATCATCCACGATACATCACTCCATTCTTGCAGAGAATCGCAAACACATACCTTAACAGCGATATTCTTTTAAGCAACGAGGAAACCGGTCGTATTATTTTCATCAACGAACGTCTGACACGTCCGATTGTACAGTTGCATAAGGATGGATCTTTCCTTAACTTGTTGCATAATCCAGATATTTATATTCAAGCAATAATCTAAAAAACCTCGAGACTTACATGTCCCGAGGTTTTATTTTTAATCTTCAATTGAATCGTAGAAAGCTTCATCCTGTAATTCATCAAAACGATCAAGCACTGCTTCATATTCTTCTTCATTATCAATATAACGAAGTTCTGCAAGGCCCTGTTCATCTTCTGAATATCCATAGAAGTATACAATTCCTTCTGCATTATCCTGATCATTTTCATCAAGTGGCATAAGTGCGATGTAATCTTCGCCATCTACTTCAAAAATAGTAAGTGGACGACATTCGATATCTCCATCATCCGTGTTTAATGTTACACGAATATCATCTACTTCATCTGGCGTTACAGGTGTAATTAATTCTTTATCTGACATGATTTTTCCTCTTTTCTTCCAATATTTTTCTAGATTGTACCATAATCTAAAATCAAACTCAATTGTTTTCCTCTGCTAACAATCCCACTTCTAAGACAAACTGACTTACCTCAGCACTTTTATTATGCAGTTCTTTTACAGAACATATTGTTAAATCGTTTTTTGCACGAGTCATGCCGACATAGAACAGTCTACGCTCCTCTTCTATATCCTTATCCAGAACTGCCTTTTTATACGGTGTAATGCCCTGATTTGCATCTATAATAAAGACGGATTTAAACTCCAATCCTTTAGCACTATGGAGCGTCGATAAGGTCACTGCATTCGGATTTTCTTTTTTCTGTTTTGCTTTCTGAATAAGTTCTTCTGTATATTCTTTGATATGCTGTTCCCACTCTGCATAAGACTTGAATCCTTTTGCACTTGCCAGAAGTTCATCCAGAACATCATACAAATCCTCTTTATTTAGATTTCGATACTCCGCATATTCTATAATATAATCATCATAGCCGATTCCATGGCGAATATAGTTGATAGCAGCATACGGCGACATCTTCTCTAACATCTTGATATCATAGTGCAACTTTTCAATACGTTCTGCCATCCAAGGCTGTTCATCATATAGCTTCTCCCATTCATCAAAAGCCACCTGTGCTTCACATAAAGAATCCCTACTGATATATCGCTTCGGTTTATTTAGAATCATGAGAAAATCTTTGCGTGCACGGCTCCCCTTTGCGATATCGATATATGCTCGTATATCCTTGGCAATCCAATGGTCATAAAGATTCGGAATCTGGTCTCTCGTCTTAAAATCCACATTATAAGCCATCAGCTGTTCCATAAGAAAACGGGGCTGCATGTTCGTTCGGAAAAGAATTGCAATATCGGATAAATCCGCTCCTTTTTGCACACGCTTTTCGATTTCTTTGATGATAAAAAGGATTTCGTCGCGCTGAGAATTAAACTGCTGGAATGCAACCGTCTTTTTGATTGAAGACTCTGCATTTGCAACAATCGTCTTCGAAAATCTCTCTCTATTATTCGAAATCAACTTCTGGGAATACTCCACCACATCTTTCGGACAACGATAATTGATATCTAGCTGTATCTGCTTGATATCCGGATAATCCTTTGGCACATGAAGCATAATTTCTGGTTTTGAACCACGGAAACGATAAATCGACTGGTCATCATCTCCCACCATAAACAAGTTGTTTTCAGGTGCTGCAAGCATGCGCACGATATCGTATTGAATTTGATTGATATCCTGAAACTCGTCCACCAAAATATACTGATATTTCTTCTGCCAAGCCGCCAAAATATCTGGTCTTTCCTTAAAAAGTTCGTAAGTTAAGGTGAGCATATCATCGAAATCAATTAAGTGATGCTTCTTTAAAAATCCTTCGTAATCCTTATAGATCTTACGAAATACATCTTCCCCGCATTGCGTAGAATAAAAGTGTTCCAAAGGAATACGTGAATTCTTAATCATACTGATTTCTCCAAATATTCCGCTCATGAGCTCATTCTCATCGCGATACTCCAAACCATATCTATGAACAAGTTCTCGCATAGCCTGATACTTGATTTCATCGGTAATAATATTGCTGCTATTATAATTATAAGCCAGCTTTAAAACCATGAAAAAGATGGCATGAAAGGTACCGAAAGTTACTTTCGCTCCACTTGTTTCCATTTCTTTTTCAAAGCGCTGTTTCATTTCATTTGCTGCAGCCTTTGTAAAGGTAATCACCAGAATATTGGACGGACTTACCCCATGTTTCGTTATTAAGTTTTTTGTTCGTTCTACTAGGGTTTTGGTCTTTCCGCTACCGGGACCTGCCAAGACAAGCATTGGGCCATCCTTATGCAGGATGGCCAATGTTTGAGACTCATTAAATTTCATGAATAACCTCGAAATTATTTAGATAAAAGTTCGATACCTTTACGGATACGAGCGATAGATTCTTCTTTTCCAAGAAGTTCCATAAGTTCTGTAGCACCACCTGGTGTCATCTGTTTTCCAGAAACTGCTGTACGGATAGGCCACATTACATAGCCGTTTTTCACTTCTTTTTCTGCTACATAGTTACAAAGTAATGCATAAAGTGCATCATTTGAGTAGTCTTCCTGTGCTTCTAAAATAGGAAGAATGTCTGTAAGCACTGCAAGAGATGTTTCTTCGTTTGTTTTCATCTTCTTGTGTGTGTACATTACTGTGTCGTATTCTGGTAAAGTTTCAAAGAAATCGATATGTTCTTTGATATCTGGGAATACTTCGATACGTGTTTTTACCATAGCAGCGATTTTCTTAAGATCTAAGTCTTTTGTAATCACTTCTTTGATATATGGAAGAGCTAATTCATAGAATGCATCAAAATCCATAGCTTTAATGTATTCGCCGTTCATCCATTTCAATTTTACATAGTCGAAAACAGCTGGTGATTTGCTGATTCTTGTGTAATCAAAATCACGGATAAGTTCATCTAATGTAAAGATTTCGCGGTTGTCTTCTGGACTCCAGCCGAGTAAAGCAATGTAGTTTACAATTGCTTCTGTAAGGAAGCCCTGTTCAATTAAATCTTCGAATGAAGAATGTCCGCTTCTCTTTGAAAGTTTCTTGTGATTTTCATCTGTAATCAAAGGTAAATGAATGTAAGTTGGTGATTCCCAGCCAAATGCATCATAAAGTCTTTGATATTTTGGTGAAGATGAAAGGTATTCGTTACCACGAACTACATGTGTGATGTTCATTGTGTGGTCATCTACTACGTTTGCGAAGTTGTAGGTTGGATATCCGTCAGATTTGATGAGAATCATATCATCAAGTTCTGCATTTTCTACTGTGATATCTTCGTAAAGTTCATCGTGGAATGTAGTAGTTCCTTCGTTTGGAATGTTCTGGCGAATAACAAATGGTTTGCCAGCTGCAAGGTTTGCTTCTACTTCTTCTTTAGAAAGAGATGCACAGTGCTTGTCATAAACTGTGATTTCTTTTCCTTCTACTACTTCTGATTTTAAAGAAGCAAGACGTTCTTTGTCACAGAAACAGTAATATGCTTCGCCTTTTTCTACTAATTCTTTTGCATATTCCATGTAGATACCAGTCGCCATACGTTCACTCTGTACATATGGGCCGAAACCGCCATCTTTGTCTGGACCTTCGTCATGAATAAGGCCTGTCTTTTCCATTGTTCTGTAGATAATTTCTACAGCGCCTTCTACATAACGTTCCTGGTCTGTATCTTCAATACGGAGCATGAATTCTCCGCCTGCATGTTTTGCAATTAAAAATTCGTATAATGCAGAACGTAAGTTACCTACGTGCATTCTACCTGTTGGACTTGGTGCAAATCTTGTTCTAACTTTGCTCATTTTATCTCTCCTCTTGTAATATATAAAAATGGGCTGCGCCCATATTTTGTCGCAACCCACATTATATAACAATTCTATTTATTTAGCAATGCTTTTAATCTTCTATAAATTCCAATAACTTAACATTCTCTTAAATCATCTTCTTGAAATTCCAATAAATTTTCGCCTTGATAGGTAAGCATTCCTGTAGCACCTTCTTTGTACATTCCATAAAGAGGCTCCATAACACATACATTAATTTCTTTTCCAAAATCATCTCGAAAACTTATTATGTAATTATACCTTTGAGACAACTTTGAATACTCAACTCTCTTACCTCTCACTCTTACATGACAGGTTGTTTTTTTGCCTTTTTTAATCCAATGCGGCAAATTCATTCCAATTACATAAACTAATAAGAACAATATTACCAAACCAACTGATTTCCATTGCAACGAATTATTTAAAATTGAAGCTATCATCATAACAGCACCTTCTTTTATAGTTTTATAGATATATTTTAACATATACCTCTCCATATTTGAACTTGCATAACCTTAACATTACCTTAAAAAGCTCATGATATCTATATACCATGAGCTTTCTATATGATTTATTTATCAAACGAAGGGTTAAATGCATAGAAGTTCTTGCTATCAAGCTGTTCCTGATACATACGAAGACCTTCGCCAAATCTCTGGAAGTGAACGATTTCTCGTTCTCTTAGGAAACGGATAGGATCTGCTACTTCTGGGTCTTTTACAAGACGAAGAATATTATCATAGGTGCTTCGCGCCTTCTGCTCTGCAGCTAAGTCTTCGAAAAGATCTGTGATAGGATCGCCTTTACTCTGGAATTCACAAGCATTGAATGGTACTCCGCCTGCAGCCTGAGGCCAGATGCCACCTGTGTGGTCGATATAATAAGCTCCTAAACCGGATTCCTTTAATTCTTCAGCACTACAGCCCTTTGTGAGCTGTCGAATGATAGCTGCTACGATCTCAAGATGAGCCAATTCCTCAGTACCGATGTCGGTAAGTAGGCCAGCTACTTTTTTATTATCCATAGAATATCTCTGAGATAAATATCTCATAGATGCACCCATTTCTCCATCTGGACCACCATACTGGCTCATAATGAATTTCGCCATAGCAGGATTTGGTCTGCTAATGTTTACTGGATATTGTAATTTTCTTTCATAAGTCCACATATACTATCTCACTCCTTCCCATGGTAATGGGGTATCTGCCCATGCCCATCTGTCACAATCCATTGAATTTACAGCCGTAAGTGGGCCGAAATGTTCTTCATATTTCATCTTCGCGTTCTTATAATTTTCCACAGCAGCTTTATAGTATGCCAAAGCTTCTTCATCACATGAATGTGTATCGAGATAAAGCTGCATATCTACTACCACAAAACCAAGCGCCTGTACCCATTCTAACATTTGCTTTCTATTCATTAACGCACACCCCTTCTTCCATAAAATGGTTTATCGAGTTCCGGAAAAATTGTACCAGCCTGTAGCGCCTGAGCTGGCTCATAGGTACATTCAAAATTCTGCCAAGGTACATATCCCATAGCAAGTGGCCTACCATAGAGCATATCTCTTCCACGGTTGCAATCGTCGTCACAAGATTCTGGCATACGTGGCATCATGCAAGGTTCGTTCATTTCACAGTTGCAATTTCGTTCCATATTACGTGCATGCATATGGTTTCTGCCCTTATTCATCATCTCGCGCTGGTACATCATATCACG
>JAZKYR010000038.1:0-38526 GCA_045612245.1 Agathobacter sp. | reverse complement strand
CCTGCATAGCAATTACATCTTCTGCAGTAAGCAGGTCCCCATTTCCAATTACCGGGATGGAAACCGCTTCCTTCACCTGGCGAATGATGTCCCAGTCTGCCTTTCCAGAATAGAACTGCTCTCTGGTTCTTCCGTGGACAGCAATTGCTGCTGCTCCGCTAGCTTCTGCAATCTTCGCCATCTCTACTGCATTGACATGATCCTCATCAAAGCCTTTTCGAATCTTTACCGTAACGGGTTTCTTAATTGCTTTTGCAGTTTTCTCTATAATCTCTCCCGCCAACTTAGGATTTTTCATAAGGGCTGAGCCTTCCCCGTTGTTTACGATTTTTGGAACGGGACATCCCATATTGATATCCAGGATGCCGAATGGTCTTTCCTCGATTTCATGTGCGATGCTTGAAATGATATCTGGATCTGAGCCAAACAGCTGCAATGAAACTGGCAATTCTCTTTCATCAATCTTGAGCAAGTCAATGGTATTGCGGTTTTTATACATAATCGCTTTTGCACTAACCATTTCCATACATAACAGTCCTGCACCCTGCTCCTTGCATAACAAGCGAAATGGCAGGTCGGTTACGCCTGCCATAGGTGCCAATATTAAATTATTTGGTAATGTGACACTTCCGATTTGGAGTGGCTTTATCATTTTGTTCTCCTATTCTGCTTTTTATACACAAGATAAATTCCTTTTAGTGTTAAATTCGCATCATATATATCAATGGTATCTGTGCTTTCAGAAATAATTCGTCCAAGTCCGCCAGTAGCTACGACTTTTAAATTTTCCATGCCAGATTCTTCTTTTACTTTCTTTATTAAGTATTCTGCCTGACCGATTTGTCCATAAACAAGACCCGACTGCATACTGCTAATGGTGTCATTTCCAATCACGTTTTCTGGTTTTGCAATTTCGATCTTTGGAAGCTTAGCAGCATCTTCCCAAAGTGCTTTTGCTGAAATAGCAATACCTGGAGCTGTGATTCCGCCCACAAAAGTTCCTGTCGCATCTACCAAATCATAAGTAGTCGCTGTTCCATAATCCATAACCAGAACTGGCCCACCGTATAATTCATAAGCAGCTACTGCATCTACAATACGATCAGCTCCTACCTGTCTTGGATTTGGAAGGTCAATACGAAGACCGGTCTCAATCTCAGGTCCAACAATAATTGGTTTGATATCTAAATATTTAATCACGGCACTTGCCAGAGAATGCATTACGTCTGGCACTACCGAACAGATAATAACATCTTCTATCTCATCTGGCTCAATATTATTCTGTCGAAGCAGATTAAAAAGAACCATTCCATATTCGTCAGAAGTACGTGGTATTTTCGTGGTCATACGAAATGTGGAAATAATTTCGTCTTCCTGGAAAACGCCCCCTGTCATATTTGTGTTTCCCACGTCTAATGTTAAAATCATAGAACTATTCCTCCTCGTCTAAACCTTCTCCTAAGAAAACGATACGGTAATAAGTCTCAAGAGACTCTAATAATTCACGCTTTACGTTTTGATACTGTTTGATTTTGAGCACGCTTCCTATCTCATCATAGAAGAAATCCCCCTCTTCATAAGATGTACGGAATTCTAAATTTCCATCCTCATCAAATACGAGCTCCAGCACGCCTCCAACATCTTCTGTATAAAGTACGCACATGATTTGAAGTTCTTCTTTGATGGCTTCTGGTAACCCTTTAAAGTTATCATTTAAATAATATTTTTTGTTATACGCATTTGATGCGCAAAGTGTAATTTCCTGATTAGACATATCCATAAATTCCTCTCACAGAGACCTCACCGCCTGATACTAATTTCCGTTCTCCTTCTGTATCCACGATTAATTCTCCTGTATTGGTAATCCCTGCTGCAATTCCTACATACTCGCCAAGTGGATCCAATACTTTTACCTTTTCATTTTTATTTGCTAATACACTTTCGTATTCTTCTTTAAGAAGCGATAAATCCTTTGTCTGTAGAAACAGTTCATAATACACATCAAACTGTTTCCACACCTTTGTTATCAACATTTCTCTGTCGATGTCCGCTCCTAATTCCAGGGATAGAGAACTCGCAGTTTCCTTTATTTCTTCTGGAAACTCCTTATTGTTTACATTAATACCAATTCCCAGTACTACGAAATCTATCTCCGTTCCTTTTAAAGACAATTCTGTTAGAATCCCACAGATTTTCTTTTGGTTTAGAACAATATCATTTGGCCACTTGATTTTCACATCGGCTTCTAATTCTAAAAGTGCCTTTTCTACCGCCATGGCTGCTACCAACGTAAGCATTGCTGCCTTATCGGTTTCTATTTCTGGACGCAACACCATGGACATGTAAATCCCTGCATCTTTTTCAGATGACCAGCTTCGTCCTCGTCGGCCAATTCCGGACACCTGTGTATCTGCAGTAACAAGCGTGCCATGTGGACAATCTTTTTGTCCCAGTTCTTTTGCCTTTTTATTTGTAGAATCAATCTCATCAAAATGATAGCGACAAGTTATCATCTTTCTTCCTCATTCTTCTTAAATTGTTAGTCGGAAAGTGTTGCCTTCATAATCGCTTTAATAGAGTGCATACGATTTTCTGCTTCATCAAAAACTACCGAACGAGGTCCTTCGAAAACTTCATTGGTAACTTCTAATTCTGATAAACCAAATTTCTTATATACCTCTTCGCCAACACGAGTATTTCTGTCGTGATATGCTGGCAAACAATGCATAAAAATAGCTGTGTCTTTTGCTTTTTCAAATGCCTTTTCGTTTACCTGGTATGGAAGAAGGTCATCAATTCTTTCTCCCCATACTACAGCAGGTTCTCCCATTGATACCCAAACATCCGTATAAATTACATCTGCATTTGTTGTTGCTTCATCGATATCTTCTGTTAAAGTTATTGATGCGCCTGTTTCCTCAGCAATTTCTTTTGCAATATCTACTAATTCTTTTTTAGGAAAATATCTCTTGTTAGTACACGCCACAAACTCCATGCCCAACTTTGCACAAGTCAGCATCAATGAATTGCCCATATTAAAACGTGCATCCCCCATGTATACAAATTTGAGGCCTTTTAATGTACCAAACTTTTCACGAATTGTAAGCATGTCTGCAATCATCTGTGTTGGATGGAATTCATCTGTAAGTCCGTTCCAAACCGGAACACCGGCATGCTTTGCTAACTCTTCTACTGTCTCCTGTGCGAATCCACGGTATTCGATACCATCGTACATTCTGCCCAATACTCGTGCAGTATCTGCTACACTTTCTTTTCCACCAAACTGGGAAGATGCAGGATCCAAATAAGTCACATGCATTCCCAAATCATAGGCAGCCACTTCAAATGAACATCTGGTTCGTGTACTTGTCTTTTCAAAAATAAGAACTATGTTTTTTCCAACAAGGCTATCGTGTATAATGCCCTGCTTTTTCTTTTCTTTCAATTCTGCCGCCAAATCAATTAAATATGTAATCTCTTCTGGCGTAAAATCTTTTAATGTCAAAAATGAACGACCCTTTAATGTCATCTCTTACTCCTCCTATTCTTGGGAATGATAGTATTTTACTCCATTTATCCTACAAATACAACAAAAAAAGGCCAGTATATACTGACCTTTTGTGTAACAATTTTTCTTTTTACCAGAACACCATACCGCCTAAAATTAATCCTTGGCGTGTTCCGTTGTAATCATTAAAACGATAACATCCGTTTGTGTTATCTTCTCCTGCTAATGCAGCTCTTGCTGCTTCATAACAGGAAGCATTTGCTCTACCCTGGGCAATCACTCTTGCCACTTTACCATTTGTGGCTGGTGGGAACTGTCCTTTCTGATAAAGAACATCATAAAGTGTGTTTGGGTATCTACTACTTTGTACACGGTTCATAATTACTGCACCTACTGCAAGCTGAGTTTCGTATGGTTCTGCACCCGCTTCACAATAAATAATCGCAGCCATGAGAGTTAAATCATCTACTTCTCTTACCGCAGCATTACTTGCAGCTACTTTTTCTGCAGCTTCTTTTCTCAGCTGTTCTTCTCTTGCTTTTCTTTCTGCTTCAGCACGAGCGATTTCTCGAATTTCAGCCATAGTCAAAGCTGTACCAACTTCCATTGAAACTGTTACATAATCTGCACTTACATAATAGGTACTATCATTGTGTTTTACCGCAACCCATCCTTCGTTAGTAGTTGCACTTGTATCAACGATAAGTTTTGTACCTTCTTCTAATCGCTTAATAATTCTACTGTCTGTGCTCATTTCCTGGCGAATACGAAGACCATCGGTTGTAGTAGTCGCAATCGTCTTACAATTTGCTTTCGCATATGCTAATGCATCTGCTCCATAAACACAGAATTCGTTACTAACGTAACCTACTAAATTTCCAGATTCGATCTTGGTCCATTCTGGTCCAATTTCTAATACTTTTGCGCGGTCAGTCTTCATTAATCGACCGGCTAATTCTGCTTCGATATTAGGCTCAACTCGTACATTTAAATATTCTTTTACATCTGCCATGACGTAGTTTTGCCATTCCTGCAATTCCAATTCTTCTGGTGTAGGCTCCTGCTCTACAGCCTCTTCTTCTGTATCGCCAGAAGGTGTTGTTACCACGTTAGTATCTTCTTTCTCAACAGTCACCTGACCATCTTCTGTAGAATCCACCTTATTATTAGGAGTTCCTGCGGTGTTTCCACATGCTGTAAATAAAATAATCAATGCTAAAGTTGCGCTTAAAATTCTTATTCTTAATTTTAATTTCATAATACCTCCAAACGTTTTTCCTTCTTAAGTATTACATCATTTTTACGTTTTTAAACATTTTATTTCAATTGTTACAAAATTATTACACCTTTGGCATTATAGCAAAGCTATTTGCATTTGTCAAATTTTGGGTATTTTCTATGGAAAGAACTCTCCTAAAACTGCTTGAATCAGCTGGTTTTGGTCCTCCTCTTTTCGCTTTTTTTCCATTCGTACCTCTTCTCGATTTGCCTCTGTAATATAGGTAATATACGATGTTACCTCCTGAATAATTTCATCTATTTGTTTCTTCATCTGCATTAGCTTTTGTAACAAAACAATCATTATGATTCCCATGATAGCCTGCATGAGAAACAACCACTCTAGACGCAACATTCTGTCCTCTCCTTACTTTTTAGTGCTTGTCAGCCTGCCTACATTATAGCTATTTTTTCCAATATCCGAAAGTGGACAGGCCGCACTTTTCATCGCAAGTTTCCCCATGATTCGACAACTAAACTTAGTTGACATTTCCCTTTTTGGGTATAATATAATAAGTAATGATTCTTCTATATAAGAAAGGATATTTGTATGAAAAAAATTGTTATGACAGGTGGCGGTACTGCCGGGCATGTTACCCCTAATATCGCACTTATGCCAGCCTTAAAAGAAGCTGGATATGACATCCACTATATTGGCTCCTACACTGGTATCGAAAAAGGCTTGATAGAAGCGCAGAACATTCCTTATACAGGCATTGATTCCGGAAAACTTCGTCGCTACTTTGATCCAAAGAATTTTTCCGATCCCTTCCGTGTTATTAAGGGCTACGCGCAGGCAATTGGACTTATGCTCAAATTAAAACCTGATATCGTTTTCTCAAAAGGTGGGTTTGTTTCTGTTCCAGTTGTATTAGCAGCTAAAACCTGTGGCATTCCTGCGATCATCCACGAATCGGATATTACACCAGGACTTGCAAACCGCATCGCAATCAAAGGTGCCAAAAAAGTATGCTGTAATTTCCCTGAAACATTAAAATATCTTCCAGCAGAAAAAGCCGTACTTACTGGTTCCCCAATTCGTCGTGAACTCTTAAGCGGCAATCCAGAAAATGCCTATAAGCTCTGCGATTTTCCTGCAGAAAAGAAACCTGTCTTGCTTATCATTGGAGGTAGCTTAGGTTCTCGTGCGATTAACGAGGCTGTTCGAAAAGTTCTTCCAGAATTATTGAAGGATTTCCATATTATTCATTTATGTGGAAAGGGAAATCTTGACGAAAACTTGGTAGGTACAAGGGGCTATGCGCAATTTGAATATGTAAATGCAGAGTTAACCGATATGCTTGCACTTGCTGATTTAGCAATCTCTCGTGCCGGAGCAAACTCTATCTGTGAACTTTTAGCATTACATAAAGCAAATATCTTGATTCCATTATCTGCTGCAGCGAGTCGCGGCGATCAGATTTTGAATGCAAACTCTTTCGAGAAGCAAGGCTTCTCTTATGTTATTCAGGAAGAAGACGTTACAGATGAAACCCTTTTATCCGCAGTAAAAGAAGTTTTTGCTAATCGTCAAAAATATATTGATGCTATGTCCGAAAGTGGACAGATGGATTCCATTGCTACTATCTTGGAATTGATTGAAAAAGAAGCGAAAAAGAAATAAACTTATAAAGGCTGTTCCATAATAATTGGGAACAGCCTTTTCTTTACTAATCATTAATTTAATTTCAAACTATCTGTTAATTCTTTAATATCATCCATATTTACTTTGCCAGCTGGCCAAGATAAAATTCTTGGATCATTGTTATCCGCATAACGTGGAATCAAATGTAAATGATAATGGAAAACCGTCTGTCCAGCGGCCTCTCCATTATTCTGTAAAAGGTTATATCCATCACAGCCTAAAACTTTTGTTGCATGTTTAATAACCTTTTGTCCAACCTGAATTGCTTTTCCTAAAACTTCAGGATCTATTTCATAAATATCTGCATAATGATCCTTTGGCAAAACTAAAGCGTGTCCTCTTGTTGCAGGAGATGCATCCATGATTACACGGAATAAATCATCTTCATATATTGTATTTGTAGGAATATCACCATTTGCAAGTTTACAAAAAATGCAATCATCTTTTTTCATAGCTTAAATCTCCTTTTTCTAGTTCTTATTAAAATAATTATCCCTGATCTAACATTCGAACTGTTTTAAAATTACCCTTTGCTGTCATTTCACCAGTCATAAACGCTCTCTGGAAGGTCATTCTGCCATCCACGATTGACTGCATTACATCCAATGGTAATTTTGCATATACATCGATTGCTTCGCTCGCACCATAATATACTGCAAGCTTATCATTATCGATACGAACGGTAAGCGGATTCTTAAATCCATCGATGATAATAGAATAGTTCGCACGGAAATCATTCTGTGGAACAAAGTGATTTTCGAGTTCTTTTACAAACTGTTCACTTTCTTCACTAGCCGCTTTACCCAACATATCCTTGAACATTGAAGTCAATTCTTCGATGTCTTCTTTCTGCTGTTTTACATAGCTGTCATCCGAAACATACTTCGATAACTGTTCGCTTTCCTGTGGTGTAAGAGTCATCTGCTGTGTACGAAGAACGCTCTGTTTTACAGCATTATTACTTGTAGGAAGGCTCTTCATCTTCTGAGAAATCATACGATAAAGATTTTCTGCCTTCTTTTCAATAATTTCTGTATATTCTGCATTTACTTCAAATGAAACCAAATCTTCTACATAACCGCAGAGACCAGGACATGGCTGTCCACCTAAAATATCCCACGCATTGGCAAGAGTAAGTTCGCCTTCTCTTTCGCCGTAAGTCGTAGACATAACGATTGGCTGCATATATAACTGTGCAATTTTTTCCTTATCACCGTATAACCAGCAAGCATCCAAAAACTGCTGCATATATCCACCAATTCCAAGCCACTCTACAGTTGTCGCTAAGATGATACCATCTGCATCCTTAAAGGTCTGTGGAAGGGTTGCGATTTCATTCTTATGTTCGTAAATATTATATCTTTCTACTTTTACGCGGAGCTCTTTTAATACATCCTCCATTTTGCTTAAAACATATAATGTTGGGTCATCTAAAAGACCTCTTCCGCCGTAATATACATTAATCTTCATGTTTTACCTCACGTGTTTCTTTTGTCTTTCTTAAGTATATAAATTTTGGTCACCAAAATCAATCTCTTTTGTGTTTCTTCTATAGAAAATAATACTTAAAAGAAATCCCATGATAAATCCACCGATATGTCCCCAATTATCTACATCACCAGTCGATGCACCATAATACAAGCTGAGGATAATCATCATAATCATTCCTCGCCCTGTCAGGGTCTCATATCTTCCCTTATGTAAGACTAATATCCAAGCCAATGCACCTACGATTCCAAAAATAGAACCCGATGCACCTGCTGCCACAGCATATACATCACTGTTTATCATTTCCAAATAAGAAAGCAAGCAACCTCCTATTCCAGCCGTAAAATACAACATGAGATATTTTGCTTTGCCAAGTGCCCTCTCTAAAATCTGTCCGGATACACCAAGCATTACCATATTATTTAAGAGATGCTCAAAATCGAAGTGCATCAGAGTAGCAGTAAAAAACCTCCAATATTCTCCACCTTCTTTTATGAAGGTCGGGTACACTGCTCCATACTGAATCATCGCTGCTGCACTATCTGTCGCTCCCGTAAATTCCATAATAAAAAATATAATTACATTAATAATAATCAAAGCAATCGTAATATTCATTCTGTTATTATACTACAGAAATCGATATTTTACATCTGCAAATCGAATAAGATCGCCTGGAAATAAGGCTTTCTTTTCCTTATAGTTCAATACTTCATCATTTACTATAGTCCCGTTTGTAGAATTCATATCTTCTATATAATAAACGTCTTCTAAATAATCAAACTTTGCATGAAACTGACTGATGGTATCCTTATCCAAATGTAATCTTGCTCTTGGATGCTTTCCCAAAATACACATTTCTTTTTCTAAGTTAAAATCTGGATATCCTCCCGTTCCTTCATACAACAAAATCCCCTTTGGTTCTTGCAAACCTGCAGCAAGACATATTGTGGGATTTATCTCCACAACTTGTGGCTCTTCCATCTGTTCTTCTGGATACACCACCATCGGAATGTCATTTTTCGTTTTTTTAGCCCTGCAAATAATTTCTTTGATTCGCTCTGTCCATTCCCGAATCTTCCTTTCCACCTCTCTGGGCTGATTTTCCTCTTCCACTACCGCTTCCATAACAGGCTCTGGCAAAGGCTCCACCTTCTCTATAGTCACTTCTTTCTCTTTTCCACTTAAAATCACCTGTTTTAAGTCCTCCATGCGAAAGGCTCTGGTTAGAGCCAGTTCATAAATTCTATAAGGCTGCTTCATTCCCTCTCTATCTTCATGATTTATTTTGGTTAACAAATATTCCATAAGCTTTTGAAATTCTTCAAAGAAATCTTTATTTAAATCTGGGTACAAAATAAAAGACACCTCGTTCCCGTCAGGATTTACAAAAATTAGTTCTGGATCAATTACCAGACATCTTGTATCAATCAAATTCCATTCTAAAATTTCTAATTGACTACAAATACGGAGTATTAACAGTTCAAAAAATTCAAGGTCTATGCTATTAACTTTACAGAAATTATCCAACGCCTGTTTACCCGTGATGTTATACCAATACTGCCCTTCGCTGTTGACAAAACATTTCTCTACTGGCAAAATTCCACGATATTCTTTGTGAAAAATCAGTTTTTCATCCAAGCACGTATCTTCTATCGCAGGAATCTTCATAAAACTTTTATGAATACTTCTCTCATATGTAATATTATGTTGCACCATCTTCCAGCTCCTCCCCCGCTTCTTCTAAAATTTGATAAATATAAAACTCCTTAACTGTATCTAATTGTTGTAAAGACTCACTTGCCACTCGCTCTCTACTTAGTTGCCAATAGTCAATCGAAATCTTTAAACTTTGGAACATCAAAAACAAAATAAATGGAACATAAATTGCTGCCTCTATCGTATAGCTCCCTTTAAACTTCCGGTTTCTCATATTTCTATACTCTCCATATGTATAAGGCTCTCTATTAAAAAAGCTATGAAAACGAAAGGAATTAATGGTATTCTATAATTTCCTCTTTTTTGGAAAAACAATAGCATTACCAGTGCGACCAGTCCTGCAATTGAAAACGCTATCATAAGAATTGTCACCTGCTGCTGCACCGATAAAAAGAATGCCATTACAATAAAAATAATTCCATCCCCATAACCTATTACTTCGTTGCTTATCTTTGAAAAAATAATGAAAAAACATCCCGGTAGTAAAGAAAAAAGAAGACCTTCTATTCCTCTACGTTCCGCAATACAAAAAGCAATTCCTAGTAAGCCGCCCCATAGGCATAAGCCAATTGAAATTTCTTTATGTTTAAAATCAATTACCGCCTGTATCCCAAGCCAAATGGTCAACACTATTTCCTTCATAAACTGTAACAGTAACTACACGGACGACGGATTCCTACATCTTCCAACTTTATTTTTTGAATCGTCCTTTTCAACGAGGAACACGCTATGTTTTTATGATATAGCGTCCCGTAATCCGTGTAATATATCCTTTCCTTATTTTCACCGCTCCACATGCAGCGTGTACATTCATAATATTTTTGTCCATTTTTCCCGCGTAGTGCAGAAACCTCCTGAATACTTCCTGTTTTTATAGATAAGTGTATCGACCGGCAATTTAAATTATTATGATAAACCTCCCCCGTTGGTGTCACATACACTTCATCCGCTTTTATTTCTGAGGAATTCTCTCCTATCCATTTACGAAAAGTATTTTCACTGGATAATGTAATCTTTCCTATTCCAAACCAGGAAAAAGGAAGCAAAACCTCATATTCCGCTCTTAAAACAATCTCTTCCCCACTGAAATCCGATTTCCATAAATGAATTCCGAGTGCTCCATGTTTTACATGATGTTTAATCAACGAATTATCTTTTACGGCATATAATAGATAGCCTTCAGCTGATAAAAACAGAGCTTCTTCTGAATCCACTATGCTACTTTCTACAGCCGTTTTTCTTCCGGCAAAAATTACTGCTTCCTCTACTGCAACTTGAATTTCAAGAACTGTAAAGAAAAAAAGTACCGTTGCGAGATACGCTGCAAGAAGTGGAATCACTACAGCAGCTTCTAAGGTATACGAACCCTTTCGACAGGTACAAAAGGATGCTCTTTGGGTTTGTATTTTAAACGCACGTCTATGGGGAGAATGCATTATTTTTTCCAATTTTATAAAATTCCAAAGAGACATCCTTTTATACCTGCCTTTCAATAATAACCGTACGCTTCTTGAGAAAAGATTTTATATTCCCTTTCTTTCCATCCATCTAAGATGCTCAAAAACGGAAATACTGGCTCGTAAGAATATTGGGCTCTTACTTCTACTCGCGTTACGAGTGCATCCATCCGAAAGAAAGCATCCATACTTTTCATTCGTATCGTTTCCTCTTGTAATTGTAAGGCTCTCATCGCTATCTCTTCATCGTCTTTTAAGAGTAAAAAAATCCCCAGATAATCTTCATACCCCAATCCCCATGGACATTCCTTTGCCATAGCAAAACCATGTGCTATACCTTCTATCTCTTCCAACTCTGTCGTCCAAAATTCATCGCTTTTTATAAAAGGGATACGTTTTCCAGCTAATAAAGCCCGTACATCTAAAATACTTTCTGCCAACGCCCATGCCGTTAATAGACCTATTTTTACTGCCTTTATAACCATGGGGTTTAAACTAGCACCTGCAAATAGCATCGCAAGACCCTCCGCTTTTGCTTGCTTCTGTGGACTTGAAATTAAATGCAGATAATTTGCTGCACCTCGAACAAGCAATAATTTGTTTACGACACCTTCCAAATTCTTTACATCGCTGTTCTTCGCTTCAAGCAGATACTCTACTTCATAATCCAGTGCTCTGTCTGTCTTTTCTTCTCCATAATGAGACATATAGGTACGTAAATATTGTTGTAAAAGAATCCTTTCCTCCCAGGAAATTTCTTCCTGGCAAAAACCCTTTCCTACATCCAATTTCCTCTCTAGTAAACTATTTTTAAACTCCGCTTCTGTTGTTGATAAATTGGAGCTATCCTCCAACACCAATTCCAACGCACCCATTTCCAACCATTGTTTTGCGGTTTCTAAGCCTGAACGCACCGTCTGGACTTTATCCGCGTCAGCAGATTTGGAAGTACCAACCGAATTCTTTTCTACGCGTTCAATCGACTCAATATTTTCTAATGCATTCTCTATGTTTGAGCCATTCATATGACTTGCATCCATTAATTCTTTTACGGACTCATACTGACTATAAATCTCTTTTACCGCTTCATATAACAGGTTATTTTTCATGTATGAGCAGACACTATTTATAAACACCGTTCCGCTTCCATCTGTTAAAAGAGTGTACCTTACTATAGATGCATCCTTTTCATAAAGGGTCTCCTTTGCTGTAACATAATCAGTACCCAGCAAATGATAAGTTTCCCACAAACAGTTGTTGTAATTTGATAAAGTCGCATCTAACGTCACTTCTGTTTGTAACTCCGCCAAATGTGTCAGCTCATGATATCGAACGCCTTCCAATAATGTGAACAGCGATGCACTGACAAGTAATAATGCAATCGTTGTAAAAATGGTGATACTTCCCCTTGGACGATTCATCTTTATACTTTCCCTGCAGACTCTAAAATCGTATCAAAAATATCAACGACCAAATTCGTCAACTGTTCTTTAAAAATTAATGTAATACCAATCAAAATTACCATGATTAATAGCATTTCTACGACGGCTATACCGTTTTGATCTTCTGTGATTTTCTTAAACATATTCTTTCTCTCCATTCTTTCATATTTGAAATTTCATTAATGCTGGCAGAAGTACAACGCCCATCACAAGCATCAACATAAGCATAAGCGGAACCAACATTTTGGTAGATGCTTCCTCTCCCAATTTCCTTGCCTGCAGAATTTTCTGCTCAAAAGCAAGTCGGCTTTCATCCTCGAGGCGGATTGCCATTCCTGCAGTTCCCTTTTCTAAATTACCTAACAAAAGCCGAGTCAGTTTCCGAAAATTTACAGTAGGTATCTCCTCTGTAAATCGTTTATAAACCATCCGCTCACTTTCCCCTTCCTTCAGGCGTCGATTCATTTGGAGGATTGCTTCGTATACCTTCTTTTTTGATACCAAACCTTCCCTTTTCTTATACTCATATTGTATTGCAATTCGAGACCAAGCCTGTCTTGTGGTCATTCCTGCTCCCATTAACAACGACAGCTGGTTTACAATCTCAGGGTAATCTCTTTCCATCTCCATTAAACACTTCTTTTCCTCTTCTTCTTGTTTTCGCTTGGAAACAATTTTCAGTAAAAGCAGTGCCACTAACTCCAGACAAAGCACTTGAGGCGTTATAAATTCTCTCTTTTCATACCAGCGTATTGTCGCCCCTTCCACCTCTGTAGGTAACTGAATCGTCTGCTTCCCCTCCGCCTTCATTTGTTTGTCCAGCCAAACCTCTATCTTTTGTATAATTCGTTCTTCTTTTGTAGATTCGACCGCCTTCAATTCAAAGGGAAAACTATATATTTTTTCATAAGTTCCACATCGGAGTTCTACTTGTGCTTGCATAATCACCATTTCTTCTACTTTATCCCAGGAAATCGCTCCATCTTCCTCTACAATTCCAAATGGACGAAAACTCCAATCCGCTTTTACAAAACCATTTACATACTCTTGGTGCAAAGGTATGGTTGTCTGTATATTTGTAAATTCTTTATCAATTCGATTAATCGCTTCCTGAAAATATGCTTCTGCATCTTCACTCTTAGGCAATTCTGGAGATATTTTTATTGAATATTCATAATCCTCAATTACATCATCCACCTCCAATTGTAGTTTGAGTTCTTTATCCTCTCCTCCAATCGGATTCCTGCCTATATGACCGTTCTCAATATTTCCACGATAAGAAATATCCGCAACCATTGACAAGATTAGTAACAATATAAACACCACGATAATTTTCTTCTTCATAACTCTACCTTTAGAATTTTTTGTGATAAACAAAAAGCAGCTATGTAACCAATAAGAAAAACTGTCATACATATCACGCCGAACCAATTATGATATAAAGCTGACATATAATCCCAGGCCGATATTTGAAGAAAGGCCAATATCCCCAGTGGCATAATATTCATCACCTGCTGCTCCAGTTTCTTCTCGGCTACGATAACTTCTATCTGTTGTTTTACCTCATGCCTTTCCATCATCTGACTAACCGTAACATCAATAATGTGTTTCCAGTTACCGCCACTTCTTTTGCCATATTCCATAAGTTCTGCAAACTGTATAACCTCCTCAACCTTACATTTGTAGGCAAACTCCAGAAGCAGTTTTTCAATAGGCGCATTATGTAAAACTCGATAGTTTACTTCACGAAGCTCTAAATAAAACTCTGATTGTTCACCATAAAGAATTCGCGTTTCTTTCTCCACCTCCTTCCATGCATTTTCCATGGAAAGGCCTGCTTGTAAAGAAGTATTTAAAACGGATATTCCGTTTAAGAACTCTTCTTTTAACTTCTTCTTTTTTGCAACTTTTCTTTTTCCTTCTTCAAATTTTTTCATCACATAAAAGACGAACGGAAAAAATAGTAGCGCCCAAAACGATCGATAACACAACCATGCGATAGCACAAGTAATTGCAAAAGATTTTATAATCACAAACTATCTCTCCTTCCCTTCAATTCGCCAACCTTCTGCAGACCATTTTTATTTTTGTAAAGCGGATTTAATAGAAATTCTCCATCTTTTACTCCGATTAATTCTGAGATTTCGACAACCGTTCTTTTATGATCTCTTCCTCGTTCCAAATGAATCATAATATCTATCCCCATTGCAATCTGTTGTCGAATCGCAATAAGTGGAAGTTCCGTACCCATAAGTACCATCATTTCCAGACGCCCCAGCATATCACGTATAGAATTCGCATGGCCTGTAGATAAACTGCCGTCATGCCCTGTATTCATAGCTTGAAGCATATCCAGTGTTTCTTCACCTCTACATTCACCTACAATAATACGGTCCGGTCTCATTCGAAGCGCTGTGTGAATTAATTCTCGTGCTGTAATTGCCTCAACACCTTCCTGATTACTATTTCGTGTTTCAAGACGAACTAAATTCGGCGTACTTTGCAGCTGTAGTTCTGCAGAATCTTCAATTGTAATTACTCTTTCATTGGGTGGTATAAATGCAGATAATGCATTTAAGAAAGTGGTTTTACCAGAACTTGTTCCGCCAGAAATAAAAATATTATATCTGGCAACCACTATTTGTTTTAGAAATTTGGCAACCTCTTCTGTTAAGGTTCCAAAATTGATTAATGCCTGCATATCAATGGGTGTATTTCCAAACTTTCGTATGGAAATCGCCGTTCCATCAATTGCAATTGGCTTTAGAACAATGTTTACTCTAGACCCATCCTCTAGGCGTGTATCCACAATGGGACTGGTCAAATTTACTACTCGGTTATGTCTTCCTACAATTTGCTGGACGACATCCTGTAATTTTTCCTCGGAGGCAAAATGATAGGCATGCTCATAAAACCGGCCTTCCTTTTCATAGTAAATGTGATTGGGACCATTTACTAAAACCTCTGTAATCTCCTCATCTTCTAAAAGTTCCTGTAAAACATCTAATTTTCGAAGAGAATTGAATACCCTCTGTTCCACAAAAATTCTTTGTTGTACATTTAATCTTTCTATGCCTTTTTGCTGGGACATTTCTCTCGCAATTAGCTCAAGCAATTCACTATCCGGAAACTCCTTGGTAAAGTCCATCCGCTCAAGAACCGCTTGACGGATTTCCTCACACATTCGTTCCATCGATATACTCCTTTTGCATCCCGTGACGCACATTCTCGCCTAGCTGTCCCCAACTCCATCTTTCCACAAGTGACCTCCAGCTATTTTCCTGTTTTGTGGCATCGGGAATCGATATTTTTTTGAGTGTTCTCAGCAAATCCTCTTTTTCCAGATTCTGTAGCTCTCTGTAAAAAGTCTCTTCTCTCCAATTGGTTTCTGTTTCATTTCCACTTAAAAAATAAAAGGCCTCACATTGTTGCATCATTTCTATTTGGCCAGAAAACAAGGTTCCGAAATTGATGATAAACCTTTCATATCCAAACTCTTTCGCCAAAGTGTCCATGATGATTGTAAAGAGTTCTTTCGTCCCTTCTAGCAGACACAGGTTGTTGTGGACCGGAGATACATAGTCAAATTCAGCTTCATGATGTATACTCTCCAGAATCCTTCCTTTGCTATATTTGCCTGTTATTGCAATACTAAGTAAATCCTCAAGTCCCATCGGTCTTACTTCCTCATCACACTCTCGAAGACCACTATATCCTTGCAAATCTAAAATCAAAACCTTCTTTTCCTCGCTATAAAGCTTCGCCACTAGCACAGCAAAAGGTGTCTGGTACTGCTCCCGGGTAAGAGAATATATTCCTGTTGTTTGGTACTTCACAATTCCTTTGTACAAAGAATTTCTTTTTTCATTACTAACCGCCAAACGTCTTATCTGTTCCTCAATCTTGTAAACTTCCCGATACTTTTCTGTACAGTTCGGATTATCCCCAGAATCGTCTTCTGTCAAAGCTAAAAGTATCTCCCCTCTTTCTACAAAACTCGCCATCTCCTCTGTGCTATACTCTCCGGTAATAATGACCGCATATTCTAGTGGCATTGATTTTTTAAGTTGGTCCAAGTTTGTGAAAATGTGTATCTCGTATTGATGTTTGTAATGATTCATAAAGCAATTTACAAATCGATTCTGGTACTCCAGATCTTTCATGCAAATTGCAAGTTTTATTTTTTCCATGCAACCTCCATATTTTTCGATTTGATTTCTGCGGAAACTTTGAACCGGATTATAGCAACACGTTTTTCATCTGTCTACGATTTTTCAATTTTTTGTCAAAACTTTGTGGATATAGGACAAATTTCGACCCTTCATTTTTGTATAGAATTCCCATTTTTTGATTATAATTTTAAAAAAGGGATTACCTAGAAAGAGGTGTTATATGAAACTTTTTAAACTGCAGCCTTCACAAGAAAATACCCCTTACATGATTTTAAAAGACGATATAGAAAAGACGGCATCAGAACTCAATGCAGCCTATACAAACATGCAACAGGTAACGGATCCTGAACTTATTGACTACTATATTTATCACACCAAAGCCATTCAGACCCGCTACCGTTACTTACTTAATTGCGCAAAAAAATTAGAGGACTCTTATACAAAGAATCCTCTGTGATTATCTTCAAAACAATTTTCATTTAAATTTGTTCGTCCATAAGTCATACCTGCATATACTTGCTGGGTATTTCTCATTAATGGTCCTGAAGTATCTGCTTTTGCTGCTTCACAAAAGCTCGCATACAGCTGCTTCAGGATTTTTTCTGCTTCCTCTAAGCCATCCATACGATTTTGGTAAATTGCCTTTGCCAAACAATTTTTGGAATACACATATAATTTATGCAAATCTCTTGCGAGCTCAAACTTGAAGTTCAAAGCACCAATCAGAGTATCAATTGCTCCCTGACTTTTTTTGATCGCCGCTTTATATTCTTCGTAACAATCGTCAGCATAAGCTTTCTTTGCATCACCCATATGCGCAAAAACAATATCATACATGATGATTATCATTTCACCACTGTTACACTGGCTTAGTCTTCGTGTAAACTCTTGCTTCAAACTATTTTCCATAGCTTCCTCCAGCCATTACTGCAACATAGATAAAACCTGCTGTGGCAATTCATTTGCCTGCGAAAGAACAGAAATTGCTGCCTGGTTCAAAATATTCTGCTGTGTATACTCTGTCATTTCTTCTGCCATGTCTGTATCTAAAATACCTGAGTATGCAGTTGTAATATTTTCTACCGCTGAAGATAAACTCTTTTCAGCATACTCCAAACGATTCTGGAATGCACCAATACGAGAACGAGCCGCAGATACTTTTGCAATTGCAGCGTCCATTGTGTCTAATGCCCTATTTGCACCATTCTTTACTGCGATATCCACTGAATCAAGATAAAGTGTATGTGCGGAAATTTCATCAATTCTTACATCCATTGTCTGATGTTCATTTGCACCAATCTGGATAGTTAAAGACCCAATATCCGTCACGTCAATTTCAAAGTTTCCGTTTACAGCATCTGCTGTTGGTACGTAATCTTCATTCAAAAGAAAATCGATTGAGAATCCATCATTGTCTGTTACCACTACACGGTTTCCTGTGCATTCAACGGTTGTAGTTGTTGTAAAACCTGACGCTTCTAAGTCTGTAGGAATAGTAACTACTGCATCTGTACCTGTTGCATCCATTATATAAATTTCACTTTCAGCTACGTAAGTTGCACTTGCTGAAAATCCAGTTGCTGTTGCTAACTCCTCTGTCATGCTCACAGAAATTTCTTCTTCATACCCGAAATAGTCTGATTGAATTAACATCTGATTTCCTTCAAGTACCACGTCACAACCTGCTTCATGTGCTGCCTGACGAACTGTTTCTAAGTACTCTTCTTCACTCATACCTGTTGTAATTTTTGCTAATACCCCATTGATCGTGATTGTTCCATCGGCTGTTGGAGCAGCATAGTCTAAGGCAACAGTTGCCTGTGTCGCTACTGCCTCTACGTTAAGATTATATACTTTTGCATCTACGGAATCTGATACCTGATAACGGCTACCGTTTTCTCCATACACACGTACATTAGATGAACCATCTAATAATTTCTTTGTATTGTATTCTGTATCTTTCGAAATACGGTCTACTTCTTTTACAAGTTCAGCCACTTCATCCTGCATACTCTGTCTGTCATTAAATGAGTTAAGACCATTTGCTGCCTGTACAGAAAGCTCACGCATACGCTGTAAGATACTACTTACTTCGTTTAATGCTCCATCTGCAATCTGAACAACAGAAATAGCATCTGCTGCATTTGCTTCAGACTTATCTAAGGCATCAATCTGTGCTTTCATCTTGTTAGAAATAGCCATTCCGGCAGGATTGTCACTTGCTCTATTTATTTTTAAACCACTGGATAATCTTTCGATAGATGCTGTTAATCTTTCTTCAATTCCTAATAACTGATTGTTTGCTACTACAGCGGACATATTACGATTAATCTGCATAATATTTTCCCTTCATCCACTGCGCTTCCATGCGAATAATTTAGACGACCTTGTCTTTCCTGACTTGTATATCGTCTTATTCGCAATTTTTCTTAACCTTATATTCCGTATATATTTGCTTTTCTTAGGGAAACGTATTATAATAGCGTGAGTAAAAGAATTAAAGGAGGTCATCCCATGGCAAAAGTTACTAAGGATACCATGATTGGCGAACTTCTTCAGATTAACGCTGACATCGCTCCACTTCTTTTAGGAATTGGTATGCACTGTCTTGGCTGCCCATCTGCTCAGATGGAATCAATCGCAGAAGCTGCTATGGTTCATGGAATCGATCCAGACGATTTAGTTGAAGATATTAATAATTTCTTAGAACACAACGCATAAAAAAGAGCTGTCCGAATGGACAGCTTTTTTATTTAACCAATCGACTCGATTACCTCTAATGCATTTGCTTTTACAAGAAGCTTTCCATGTTCTTTCAAAAAAGCTTCTTTCGCAGGTACATATTTTCTGTGAACCGCATACTCAGATATGATATTGCAAACCTTATTAAATTCTTCAGGGGTATGGCTACTCTTCTGTATCAAAAGATATAAACGATTTTTCGCTACATCTTTGTACAAATCATTTTCACCCATATAGAAACCACCTAAAACTTTTGCTAATCGCTCTACTTGTTCAAGTGTTTTAAATTCAAACACCTTGGTAACATTAGAAATTTGATCTGCTTTTTCTCCTTGAAACTCTGGCAGAATAGATGTCTCATTTGCCAGTTCTTCTTCCTCTTCTCCCGCCTCTGAAAATTTTGAGAAACGTGTGTCGAGTTCTTCCGGATATTCTACCTTTGTGATTTGCAATATTATATTTTCTCCTGACAAAGGAATTGCCTCTATCATGAGTGGTATGTCATCTACTTCAAAACCAAATTCATAGTTTGCCTGCTCAATCATATCTCGAAACAGCCCTTTTGCCTTTTCTGATCCATATGCAAGCTCGCTCAATTTAATCTGTCTTTCCGCCAAGTCCTGTTTACTTAAGGTACATCGGATTTGGTTATCGTTTACTTTTTCAATTTTCATTTTATCACTTCCTTATCCTTGAAAATCGTTAGAAAACGTACACTTATTATAAACAACTCCCCTCTTTCTGTAAAGTTTTAAAAAAAAGTTCTTGCACTGTCAAAATTTTTATGATATACCATTTTACACGAGACGTGTTGCTGTCACGAGGTAATCATGAGACAGGAACAAATTTCAAATCTGTTTGGAAAATACCAAATTATTTCTATACTCGGTACTGGTAGTTTTGGTACCGTATATCTTTCCAAACACCTAATTCTAGAGTGCTATCGTGCTATCAAAACTATCCCCAAAACAACTAGTATGACACACTCATCATTACATGAAGCTCAGCTTCTAAAATCCTTACATCACCCAGGAATTCCTTGTTTATATGATATTGAGGAGGACGAGTCCGCTTATTATCTTATTGAGGAATACGTGGAAGGAGAATCTTTAGAAGAATTCCTGCTTCATCAATCAACCATTTCCCAAACTATGTTTTTAGATTTTGGTCTGCAACTATGCAATATTTTTCAGTATTTACATACGATAAAACCATCTCCAATTGTTTATTTAGATTTAAAACCGGAGCACATTATAGTATGTGGAATGCAGATAAAATTAATTGACTTTAACGTAGCAACAGTTCTTTCCAATTTGGGAAATATCTCTAATCTTTTTGGGAACGAAGCTTTTAGTGCTCCAGAGCTTTCCTCTGGAATTCTGAATCTTCAATCGGACATTTATAGTATTGGAAAAATTTTAGAATACCTTTCTAATCATGTAGATGCTCCTTTATCTCCCAATATTCACAAAATTTTAAAAAAGGCTACTTCGACAGATCCCAAGCAACGCTATGAAACGGTCGATGCATTGGTATTTGCCATCCAACAAGAAAAAAATTTATTAATACAGCCACACGCTCGTAAACGCATAGCGATTCTAGGTAGCCACACCGGAAGTGGCTCGACCCACCTTGCCCTCTCTTTGGTATCTACATTAAACTACATGGGAATTCCATGTGTATATTATGAACAGGATTCCGGGAACAGCCTACGAAAACTATCCCCTTTCCTATCACCAATAAGAGAAGAGGCTGGCATGTTTTGCTATCGTTTTTTCAAAGGGTTTCCTCTTTATGGCCCAGGGGTTTCCATATCGTTAGATACTGCTGCGGAAATTTTGGTATATGATTTTGGAAACACTCTTCCTCCTGAAAACCAAGCCTTTGATGCCATTCTATTTGTTTGTAGCAATGGAATCTGGCACTGGCATGAGGCCTTTCAAAAAAAAGAAATCCTAACTTCTTTATCCTCACATCTAATTATTATTTGTAACATGGGGCAAAAGAATACTATGTATAGTTTCTCCAAGCAGTTTGGACAAAAAGTATTTTACTATCCTTATGATGCCAATCCGTTTGCAGTTACTTCTTCAAAGATTTCTTTTTTCTCGAAAATTTTGCAAGTAAAAAGGAGGGAATCTCTATTTTTCTATTTAAGAAACAAGTTTATTCGAAAAAAATAATTGGTTTAGGCAGCGTAGAGCGCGGTCTCGGAACCACACATATTGCCCTTGCACTTGCCAACTATCTGTGTAGTAAATTGGGGATGAAGACAGCCTATATAGAACTAAATACTCATAATCATATTAGCGCTTTGGTTAGGAAGAAAAAGCCATCCTTTCACCATAAAGGAATCGTATTTTATCCAAATACGTCCGTTACCTCCTTACCAGAAATTCTACGTAAAGAGTATCAATATATTATTCTAGATATGGGCGTCTTAACTACGTACACAGCCAATGAATTTTTAAGATGTGACAAATCGTTTCTCATTTGTAGCCCTAGTAAGTGGAGAGAAATTCAACTTCATAAGAAAATTGAAAACCTATTCAAACATCAATCAAAAAAGAATTGTGTTACATTGATTATGAATCTAGATGAAAAAGAATCCAACGAATATATTTCTTTCCCTTATCTTCCAAATCCGTTTCAAATCGAACCAAGGCACTTTCGTGCAATTTCCCTACTTTTGAAAAATCTATAGAAAGGAAAAGTTTTTATATACCGGGAATTTATGGTTTGTGTTACCATTGATGAATTCAATACAGGAGGGAGTCTCAATGTCGTGACACCGAGTAACTTACAATATAAGAAAAAGAAAAAAGATTTAAGAAGGGCGCCTTATCGACGCTCTTCTTAATATTTCCTTAAAAACCGACAATATGTTTGAAAGAAATTACATACAATGATATAATTACTTCATCTATAACAATTAAATTAAGGAAGGACCTTTATATGAAAAGAAAACAAGTTCTGACTGCTCTTATGGTTGGGGGACTGGTTGTATTCGTTCTCCTTTTAGTCTTAGCTATCAACCTAATTCAAAAGAACACCCCTTCAAAAGAACGCCAGGAATTAACTGAATATTATGGCATTACAAGTGAATCTCAGGTTGCCATTACTCTTAATAATAGTGTTTTGGATACCTATGCTACTATGATAAACGGACATGTTTATTTGGATTACAAATTCGTTCATAGTACATTAAATCCTAGATTCTACTGGGATACAAACGAGAACATTTTACTTTACACTACCGCTTCTAAAGTCATTTCTGCAAAAGCTGACGAAACACGTTATTATGTTGGTAAATCTAGCAATGATTATGGTAGACCTATTGTAAAAGCAACTGCTGATTCTGCTTGGATCGATTTAGAATTCGTAAATGAATATTCTGATTTTACGTATGCATTTTTTGAATCACCTTCTCGTGTGGTAATCACAAATGAATGGAAAGATGTCACCGTTTGTACCTTAAAGAAAAAAACAGAAGTGCGTTTAGATCCTGACATCAAGAGCCCAACTCTTTCAGATGTGAAAAAAGGTGACCGCCTTACAATTCTTGAAAATGACCAAAAATGGGCAAAGGTTTGTACCGAAGATGGTATTACTGGTTATGTCCGTTCTAATAAAGTAAAGAATACCGAGACAATTACCTTAACTAGTGAATATGAAGCTGAAACCTTCCACCATATCAAGAGTGATGAAACGATTAATTTCCTTTGGCATCCAGTTTCTGGAACACCCGCCAATAGCGAAATCTCATCCATTCTTTCTAATACAAAAGGTGTAAATGTTGTTTGTCCATCTTGGTTTAAACTTAGAAACAACAAAGGAAATATCAGTAGTTTCGCTAGTGGCGATTATGTAGATTACTGCCACAGCCAGGGCGTACAGGTTTGGGCTTTGGTAAAAAATACAGATTTAGATTCTTCAGATATTGATACCAACAAAGTTTTGACACATACATCGTCTCGTCAGAATCTGGTAAATCAGCTTGTTTCACAGGCTCTACAGTACAATTTGGATGGTATCCATGTTGACTTTAGACAATTGAATGAATCTCAAATCGGAGATGCTTATATTCAATTCTTACGTGAATTGTCTATTAAATGTGAAAACAATGATATCGTTCTTTCCACTACCGTTATGGTGCCAGAAGCAGATAATGGTGTTTATAAGTACGATGAACAATCTTATTTCGTAGATTATATCTGCCTTATGGCTTATGACCAGCACATAGGTCAGGCTAGCGGAGAAGGCTCTGTCGCTTCCTTGGATTGGGTAGAAACAAACCTTAAAGCAACTCTGGATACGGGTATTTCTCCAGATCAGTTGCTTTTGGGTGTTCCATTCCACAGCAGACTTTGGGATTTAACACCAACCTCAAATGATGAGGAATCGGATTACTTAATTGGATTTAAAAATTATGGTCTCACTGCTGCAAAAAACTGGATGGATGAAAACATTTCAGAACCAGCTTGGTTAGAAGAAGCAGGTCAGTACTATGGTGAAATCGTAAAGAGTGGCGTTACCTACAAAATGTGGTTAGAGGATTCCTCTTCCATTGAGAAAAAACTTGCTCTTATCGGAGAATACAAACTTGCCGGTGCAGCCTTCTGGAATAGTGATTTAGATAACACCTCCATTTGGGATACCATTATTAAATACATCAACTAAAAAACATAATCTTAAAACTTTGGCATAAGATATACCAATTGTACATATTCAAAGGGTATCTCTTATGCCAAAATTTTTTTATGGAATTATATTCTCTATTCTTCTACTTATTCTGCTTTATACCTTTACAAATCCCGATAAAAAAGACAAACCGGACACAGAATCAATATATGACACAGAAGAAAAGATCGATGAAACGACTCGTAAAGATTATCCTGTTATCGTATTAGATGCCGGACACGGTGGCTTTGATCCTGGAAAAGTGGGTGTCAACGGAGCGCTGGAAAAAGATATCAATTTATCTATTGTAAAGAAACTTCAATCTCTTTTAGAAGAAGAAGGCTTCACGGTTCATCTTACTCGTGAAAAGGACACTCTTTTGGCACCGGTTAATTCTAACTCTAAGAAAAAAGATGATATGATTGCGCGTATTGAAATGATCACAAGATTGAACCCGTTTTTTACTATTAGCATTCATCAAAATAGTTTTACAGACCCTTCCTCCTCAGGTCCTCAAACCTTTTATTACAAAGACTCTGAAGAAAGTGCAACCATGGCACAAGTCCTACAGGATGTTTTGAATACTCAGCTTTCCCCAGCTAAAAAGCGTGCCCCTCAAGCAAATGCAAATTATTACCTATTAACAAGAACACCCACACCTACGGTTATTGTAGAGTGTGGGTTCTTAAGCAATCCAACTGAAGCGGATCTTCTTACACAGGAAGAATATCAATCCCGTGTTGCTAATTCAATTTTTCTAGGAATTCTATCCTATTATGAAGCGACTACATCAAATCAGACATTGTCTGAATAAAACTTTCTGCAATATGATAGAGACGCTTTGTTTGAACAGGTGTTGCTTCACCCTGTTCTGACAAAGTGTTCTTTTCAAACTGCCATGCCGATAAATTTTCTACTCTTGTAATCGTTACGTCAATCGCTTCCTGATTTCCCTCCTGCATTCTTCCAATCAACTGATTCAAATTTTCTGCAAGATGTTTTCGGGTTTCTTCATCGGTTGTCGCAATTACGCCTGAGATTCCATTTTCTTTTGCCTCAAACGATGCAGCAACCTTTTCCATAAGTGCGCCTCGGAAGAAAATATCTACTAATCCTTTTTCAGCTTTTCCACGAACAATTTTTAAGTTTACTCCTGTTACCGTATCACCTGTTTCAACAGGAACTAAGAAGCTTTCTTCCTTTGCTCTTTCCTTGCATAAATAAAACTGCTGACTCATTAAACGTAAATCATTTAAGTCTTTTGCACTTATCGTTTCATTTTCAATAATCATGGTCTGCATCACACGCTCTGCCACCTCTGCAAGAGTCGCCTGTGCATCCGCCATTTCCTGTGGTGTCTTTACAGCTTCGCCAAAATTCTCTAATACTTGATCCTTTATGTCTGCTATCATTTCCTGATAATCTGCACTTTTTCCATCTGTGCTAAACAATAATTCAAAGGCATTACTTGGATTGTTTAACAATCGTGCTGCGGCCAACACATTTCTAGCACTGTTTTTCATATCATATTTTTCAAGGAATGCATACACTTCATCTGAAGCTTCTAATACACTTGTATATTCCTTTGCCAATTCACTATGATACTGATTCTCTAATGCTACGCTTTCTTCTGTTTGCACCTGTTTTTGCAGTTCTTCTAAAAACTGCTCTGGCGTCATTTCTTCCCAATCATTTGCCTGTTGGAAATTCTCTGGTGAAAGAATATCAACTGCCTCTTTTATACAATTTAACTGGAAAGATGCCATAATCTGATCGTCAATTCTTGGGCCTTTGGTGGTCGCATTTACGCCAGCAAAATCATCATCAATTCGATAATTGACATCTTTTTTTGCAGATCTCATTGCTGTAAGAATATTTCGCATAGTGACATCTGCGCCTTGCTGCAGTAAAGCTCCTATTGCTGCACCATCTGTTTTTTCCACCTGTGCAATCAAACGATAAATACCAATATAGCTATCTCTTTCTTCTGCAGATATCTCCTGATTTTGCTCTAACTTCCAGAGAAATTTACTAAAACGTTCCTGCTCTTTTTCTCCCGTTTCTGCCTGCATCGTTTCTACTACTTGATTCAACTCTGCAATTTCCATATCCAATGGATTTTTCCCCTCACGAATCAATTCTAATGTAGTTGCTGGTGTAAGGTTGTGGAACAATTTCTGGATTTCCATATCTACATCTTTTATTTTATTGATATTTTCAACTGTAATTTCAGTTTCATTATATGCGAGAATACGAACCGCTCTTTGGTTAAACTCTGTTTTTTCTAAACTTAAATCTGTCAGAATGTCCTCTACATTTGCAAATGCCTTCTGAATGGAATCTCCCATGTCTTTTCTAGGAGCAGTCCAAAGAACCTCGTACTTCTGCAAAGCTGCATCCATAGACGCCTTTAACTGACTTCCTGATTCATAAATGCTTTCAAGCGTTTTGCTCGCGGAACTAATCTCCAACACATATGCTGGCTGGAATTTTAATTCTTCTACGTACTTGGTAGTCGTTGAAAAAATAGTTACATTTTCATCCGTCGGCTCCACTCCATTCTGATTCATCAAATCTTTATAATACTGATTCTCTAACTCTTTTAGATTTTCTACTACCTGTTCCAAAGGCTTTGTATCAATCGAAATGCCTCGTTTCAAAAGTGCATAGTTTGCTTCTGTTGTCATTGCAAGTCTAGTTTCTTCTAACTGACGTTTCGCTGTTACAAAAGTAATGCTTGTCGACATCTCTACACTTATTGCAACTTCTGTTTTCTCTCCTCTGTTGGAAATCGCTGTTTCCAAGCTTTCAACCGAAATTGTCAGCTGCTGTTCCACACAGTATGCCACATCCTGATCCTCTGCCTGCATAACAATATCGTATGCGCGCTGCGCACGATCAGCAAAAGAAAAACCGTCTATAAGCAGTGCATCCATTGGATGTCTTCCATCACGAATTGCTTCTATGATGCGAGCAATTACCTGCTGCATATCCAGGGATTTTCCTTCGTTTCCTGATAACTTCTCGGAGAAAGTATTTAGAGAATCTAAATATCTCAAATTACTTACTGTTAATCCAATATTCCTCTGGATTAACCACTGACAACTCTCTGTTGTTTCTTTAGAAATAGTAAGTCCAGCATCTTTAATAATCTGCTCCATCTGTTTCTCTAATGCAGAAAAATCAATTTGTGTATTTCCATTTGTAGCCACACCACTGTGAGCAGCTTTATATATATTCTGAATGGTTGGCTCCCATTCATTCTTCAATAAATACTCTTTTGTTGCATCATCTAGAGGCAACATTTCCTCAGCCGCCTGGTAAGCCTTTACACCCTCCGTAATGTTTGCTTCTGTTGTTGGCAAATCTGCTTTTTTAAGTGCTGCCTCCAGTTGTGCTGCTACAGCTGGACTTCCTGTTAATGCTTCAAGCTGCTTAGAACTAAGTTCGTCTCCATAGATAGAAATATCTACTCCTGCCTTTGCTAGAACTGCCTTTATTTTATCTGTTACTGTAACGATTGTATGACTATCTGCGTCCATACAATCAAATCCATCCTTTGACATTTCCTGCAAGTCTGCAGATGAAGCCGTGTTAGATACTACCACCATCTGATTCTTACGATTTGCAGCAGACATATCCATCTGTGTATCTAACTGTTCTACAATACTTTCTTCTTCTTTCCCTGCTGGTTTTTGATAAACAGCATTTGGCATATAAAAGCTACCGCCTTCAGTCATGCGGTATGTTTCTTTTGTCTTCTCAAAATCAAACACAGACTGTGGACTACAAATATCAGATGTTTCCATCTTTGTTTGCTCTGTCCCAACAGTCTGTGCAAATTTTCCCTTCAAATTCGTCTGATTTATAAACATAAAAAGCTCCTAACCTAATTCTTTCTAGTTTATATATCGGACAAAATTGTATTTAGTTTATTGTGTATTCACATGTTCTTCATAAGTTTCTGTAAAAATATGACTTCCATCATTCTTTACTTTATCTGTGTGATAGTACAAGAAATTGTGTTCAACTGGGTTTAAAGCAGCTTCCAATGATAAAATACTTGGGTTACAAATCGGACCAACTGGCAATCCCTCATACATATAGGTGTTATACCGTGAATCTATCTCCAAATCCACAAAGAAAACGCGTGTTTTATTATATAAACCATTTGTAAGTGGGTACAAAGCTGTTGCATCAATTTCCAGCTTCATCCCTTTTTCTGTACGATTCTTTATTACACCTGCAACCATTGCCTTTTCAAAGTCGAGCTTCGTCTCTCTCTCAATGACAGACGCTTCCACTACGACCTCATAAACACTCTTACCTTGTTTCTTCATTTTATTTCGCAGCTCATCGGTAAGCTCCTTATCAAATTGCTTCAGCATTACATGCACAATATCTTCCGCAGTCATGCTATCTCCAATTGCATAGGTCTCAGGATACAAGAATCCTTGTAGTTTATAAGGAATCTCTTCATGCTCTGGTATATCTTGCAAGAACCAGTAATCATAGTCTTTTTGTACCGCTTCTAAAAATTCCTGTTCTGTACAAAAGCCTTCTTTTTCCAGCTTCCTTGCAATTAACTCAATCGTATAACCTTCTGGAATTGTAAACATTGTTGATTCCTTCAATGCTCCACCTGATGTTAAAGTCTCAATAATCTCGGCAAGTCCAGATTCTTTCTGAATCGTATACGTACCATATCGAAGCTTTCCTGCAACATCCAGCGATTTCACTTTCAGGTAAAAAACAATCTCATAGTCTATCAGGCCACTTTTTTTCAGTTTTGTCGCAATATCTCTCGTTGTTTCGCCCTGTTCAATTTCGATAACAACGCTTTCTTCTGTTCCGCTTCCTGTACTTGTATATTCCTGATACATCGTTATTCCGAAGTAACCAGCTATCAACACAACCACGAGAAGAATGGTCAAAAGAATTTTTACGACTGTTTTTTTCATTACTTATTCTCCTAGAACTTGAATACTGCAACACCATATGGTGCGAGTGGATATGCGAATGAGAATGCTCTTCCATCGCATTCAGATTCTTCTGCTTTATAAGAATCTGGTCTTGGAGATACATCAGTTCCATTAAACTGTGCATCTTCACTATTTAAGATAAGTTTGTAAGCTTTCTTCTTTGGAACGCCTACACGATAATCATCTCTAGCCATTGGAGTCATGTTGATTACGAAAAGAAGATTGTTCTTTCCATCTTTGCTCTTACGAACAAAACTGAAAATACTACGATCTCTATCATCAGCATTAATCCATTCGAATCCCTGCCAGTTATGATCTAATTCATACATAGCTTTGTTCTTCTGGTAGATATGTAACAATGCTTTCATCCAATCCTGAATCTTTTTATGTTCTGGATTCTGGAGTAAGTACCAATCTAATTCACGAGCTTCACTCCATTCCTGAGACTGTGCAAATTCCTGACCCATGAAAAGAAGTTTCTTTCCACTGTGACCCATCATGTATGCATATGCACACATCAAGTTTTTGAATTTATCTACTTCAAAACCAGGCATTTTATTTAATAATGAGCATTTCAAATGTACAACTTCGTCATGAGATAATGTAAGAACATATTTTTCACTTTCATTGTAGCTCATTGCAAATGTCATCAAGTTGTGATTATCTTTACGGAAATATGGATCTAATTTCATGTAGCTTAAGAAGTCATGCATCCATCCCATATTCCATTTAAGTGTAAAGTTCAAACCACCATCTTCAGCTTTTCCAGTAATCTTTGGCCAAGCAGTAGATTCTTCTGCGATCATTACAACACCAGGATTTCTTCCTGTGATTAATGTATTGATGTGCTTGAAGAACTCAATTGCTTCTAAGTTTTCATTTCCGCCATACTGGTTTGCAACCCACTGGCCATCATTTTTACCATAATCAAGGTAAAGCATAGACGCAACTGCATCCACACGAAGACCATCGATATGATAATGTTCTGTCCACATTAAAGCACTACCGATAAGGAAGTTCTTTACTTCTGTCTTACCATAATCAAAAATCTTTGTTCCCCAATCAGGATGTTCTCCCTTACGAGTATCAGCATATTCATAAGTTGGAGTTCCATCAAACATTGCTAAGCCGTGAGCATCTCTTGGGAAGTGTGCTGGTACCCAGTCAAGAATAACACCAATTTTGTTCTTATGGAATTCATTTACTAAGTAAGCAAAATCTTCCGGTGTTCCATATCTAGATGTTGGTGCATAGTAACCAGTTACCTGATATCCCCATGAACCATCGAATGGATATTCTGATACACCCATAAGCTCTACGTGTGTATATCCCATCTCTTTTACATATTTAACAAGAGTTTTTGCTAATTCGCGATAGCTATAATATGCTTCTTCTTCCTCTTTACCAGGATGACGCATCCATGAACCAAGATGCACTTCATAAATAGCCATTGGCTGTTCCAAAACTTCCTGCTGAGTTGTTTCAGAACGTTTCTTCATCCACGCATCATCAGACCATTTGAAGTTATTAATATCCACAACTACAGATGCTGTTTCTGGACGCATCTGTGCATAATTTCCGTATGGATCTGCTTTGTAATGCTTTGTGCCATCTTTTGCAACAATAAGGTATTTATACAAACTACCAAGTTTTGCTTCTGGTACAAATAATTCGTAAACGCCCATAGTCGTTGGCTCTACTCTCTGCATTTCATGTGCAGTCTCATTCCAACCATTAAAATCCCCGATTACATATACTTTACTAGCGTTAGGTGCCCAAACATCAAAGCAAACACCTTTTTTTCCGTTCTTTCCCTTTTCATTCACATAGTGTGCACCTAACTTACGATAAATATCGTAGTGTGTTCCCTGTCCAAACAGGTAGCTGTCCATCTCAGTAAAATAACTCATACTCTCCTCCATTTATTCAAAATCTTTTTCTGTCAGCACGATTTTATCGTCATCAGTATATCGTTTTGCTGTCAGTATATTGAAAGCTTTACGGATGCCACCGTTCGCTTCACGTTCAATTGCTTCATCAATAATTTCTTTTACCTCAACCAAGGTTGTTGCCTGATCAAGTTTTTCGATATTACTGATACGATTGTGTAGAGCTAAAACTGCTACTTCATCAATCACATAGCCGAGCTCATTTGCATAAGCTTTTGCAAATACTACCAACTCATCATTTGTAAAAATTGGTACTGTCACAGTTTCTGTAAATTTCTTAGCCAAACCATCATCAGACCCCAATACCTTTTTGATGCCGATTGCAGTATCCTCTAATATAACAAACAATCCACTCTTATCCTGTTCCAAAAGAAGTGATAAGCTAACTGCGGTTTCATGATTCATTTCGCCTGCACGCTCAATAATTAAACAACCACCTGCGACCTTCTGTAAAAGCTGATGCAAATCTTTTTTATTTAAAGCCTCTGCATCAATCTTTCCGATTCGACCATTTGGTTTTCCGCATTCCATCTGAAGTACTTTTACGATACTTGTTGCAAGAACCGTTTTTCCACAACCCTGACTACCCTGAATCACAAGATTACCAGTAGAGGAATTTGGTTCCTCTTTCATTCTTGCCACAACTCCAGATAATGCTCTGCATAACTGCATTTCCATTCCTTTTACAGGCATGAAATATGAAAGAACTGATTTTTGTTCTTCGCTAAGAGATAATAATTTTGGTTTATCATTCACTCTAACTTCTTCTACCATTGATTTTTCAAAGGCAGCTGTATTGCTAAGGGAACGAATTTCTTCACCTAAGGTTATTTTCTCTTCTGCGCTTGTCTCTTCTTTTATGCTAGTTTCTGTTGCAGCGATTATTTCTTCTGAGAGAATCTTGTTCTCTGGAAGTACCTCCTCTTTAGGAATTGCGATTTCTTCCGGAATTACGATCTCTTCTGAAACCTCTTCTTCCTCTGCAACCACAAGCTCTTCTTCTATCTCGATATCATCAGGAAGTGGAATTTCGTCTGGAATAACCACCTCTTCTGTCATTGTATCCACATAGATTTCTTCCTCTGGAAGATTTTCTTCTTCATCTAAAATCGTATCCAGTGGCATTGCATCTAATGACTTCGCCAACATATCCTCTGTAATTACTGGAAGCTTTTTAGTAAGTCCTTTTATATGACTTTCAATTTCTTCGTTTTCTGTGTTAAGACGAGAAATTTCTTTATCTAAAATAGAGTTCATGCTTTCAAAAAGAAGACCTGCTTCGATTACTTCTTCTTGTGCCGCCTGATTTAAATCTACCGTTGGCGATACCACTGCTTCAATTTTTGGAAGTACATCATTCAGCCTGTCCATGATATCTTCCGCTTCTTGTAAAGCACGCGCCTTCGCAGATTCTAATTTTCTCTGCTCTGCTTCATATAATGCTGTTTCTGCAGCACGTTTGGTTTTCTCCCATTCCTCTAAAACTTCTGCAATGGTCATCTGTCCCGTTATCTGCTGCTCAAGCTGGGCCTTCTCTTTCATTACAAGACTAATCTGGCCATCATCTTCTTCGCCCAACAATTCCTGGAAATTGATTCGTAATGAACCATCAATTTCTTCATCGGTCTCAATATTTAATGCCGCTTCTTTTGCCGCTAACTCTTCTTCTGTAGGTAACTGTAAATAAGGAATTTCTTCAGCAATCTTCTTAATGGTATCCATAGTACCCACAACAGTTTCTTTCTCTGTTGCTTCCATAATCTGCTGCATTCCTTTTACGATTTCTTCCTGAAGATTTGTTGTGTTAAATCTACTTGGATTTAATGTAATCTGAGGAATAATAACTGGATCATGCACATATTCTCCCGCACGTTCCATTTCCGCTGCACCGATTACTGTTTTACCTTCTTTCTCATGACGGAACTGTTTATATTTTTCTTCCTGTGCTTTCGAAAGTGGCTGATACAACATCTTAAGTTCCAATGCACGTTCTACATAAGGACCATCACCAAACCATAAAATAAGTTCATCACAAGCATCTATACATTTATCAATGATTCCCGCTTTGTGATAAAGATATGCCAATTCAAAAGCCCATTCTTCCGTATATTCTTTATCCTTAAATTCTTCTAATACAGGAATCAACTCTGTATAACTTGCGCCTTTGGCTTTCTGAATGTTGTATTTTAAAACGTATCTCTGATTATCATGTGGAGCAATATCTACAAACTCTTCATAATATTCAAGAGCACCATCAAAATCTTTCATCTTAATCGCAACTTCAGCAAGACGATAAATAATAGTTCTTCCAATTGGAGAACGATCATATGCATTCAAAAGAATATCACGAGCATCCTCATAACGTTCTACCTTTTCATACACTTCGCCAGCTTTTACTAACGCATTTACATTTTTTATTTTATTCCAGTTAATAGAGTCTGCTATTTCTGCTGCGGACTCATATTTCCCCTCCAAAACAAGGGATTTCATCTGATCCAATTTTAAATTGTATTCGTATTTATCCAATGGTGTCACCTCTTATAAAAAGTTAGACTAATCTACTTTTAAGTTTATCATAGACACGAAAAATAAACAATAAAAAATACATCAAACCCATAGGTTTTTCCTATAGGCTTGATGTATAAAATCTTGTCTATTTTAGTATTTCATTTCCTTTGTCTTTTCATCAATTTCTTTCAATTGAATATATTCTTCTGTATCTGGAGAAAGGTCCCTTTCCTTCATACGATATGTAAGAATTTGCTGTATAATATAATAGATAACAGCAAAAACAGGAACACCCAAAAGCATACCAAAGAATCCAAACAAACCACCTGCAACAGAGATAGAAGTCAAAATCCAGAATGCAGAAAGACCTGTCGACTCTCCTAAAATCTTTGGACCAATAATATTTCCATCTACCTGCTGTAATATAAGAATAAAAATTACTAAATACAAAGCATGAATAGGACTCTGAATTAATACAAGCGCCACGGATGGTACTGCTCCAATAAATGGACCAAAAAATGGAATCACGTTTGTAACACCAATAATAAATGCAACCAATAAAGCACTTGGCATCTTTAATAATAAGCAGCCAATATATGCAATCACACCTATAATTGCAGAATCAATAATCTTTCCAATTACAAATCCTCCAAATATTTTGTGTGACTTTCTTATTGTCTCAATAATCAAATTTCCCTTTTTCGCAGGAAACGTTGCATAAATTATTTTCTTACACTGACCAATTAAATTTTCCTCAATAGACATAACATATGTCATTGCTACTATACCAATCAGGAAATTCAATAGCGCTTTTATAACTGCAAATACACCCGATGTAATCTGCGAAATGTATTGTTGTGCCAATGGAAGGATTTCATTTCTTGCCCAATTTTCTACTTCTGCAGTCAATGAATTAATGGTATGCCCAATAAAAATAGCTGCTTCTGTATCCGCCAATCCACTCTCCGAAATCCACTTTACAAAAGATTCGACATAACCTGGCATTGACTCTATTAATCCAATCACACTCGTAACCAAAGCTGGTCCCAAACTCATAATTAAAATTCCAATAATTACAAATAGGAATATGATTGCCCCTGCAATTCCGATTGTCTTCGCCCATGTTTTTGCAGCTTCTTCCTTCACCTTTTTTGAAACTAAAAACTTATACACTCTCTTTTGAATAAATGATTTTATAGGCATGAGCAAATAAGCCAGCGCCAAACCAATGATAATGGATTCTGCAGAATTTACTATTTTTCCAATAACCACTGAAATTGCATCCCAACGATACAGCACGAAGAAAAATGTTATACATGCTGCAACTGTCAAAAATGCTGTTAATCCCCAACGAAAATAGTGTTTCCATGGATGATAGTTTTTCTTTTTTTCCATCTGTGTTATCTGTTCTTTCTCTGACACGTCAAATTTCCTAGCCACGATAATAATTAATCAGGCACCCTTTCAAAATAATGTCTTTTTCATCAGGAGTAAGTTCTGCCATTTTAAGTTTGAATTCTTTTAATTCATTTCCTTTTACAACATACGCTGTAAATTCTGTCTTGCCTTCTTCGATTGCAGACTGAATTTCTGGAACAAACAGGTAATCCAAATTTTCAAATGGAAGGTCACCTTCATCAATAATGAAAGGTAACATACCCCAGTTGATTAAGTTTGAACGATATCTCTTAGTAGCATATTCGTTTGCAATATTTGCCCATCCACCAAGTACCTTCTGACATGAAGCTGCCTGTTCTCTTGCAGAACCATCACCCGGTTTTACAGCAAAAATAGTGCTACCAAATCCTACATTTCCTTCGCCCACTTCTGGGAACTGTGTGTGAATTGCTGCCATAACAGGTTTCAATTCTTCCACTACTTCCAATGGACATGTGTTTGCTTCCACTGCCTTCTGGGCCTTTTGAATTTCCTTCGCACGACTTACATACATAGGATCTTTTCTAGAAAGAGCAAATTCAGCAAGTCCTAATGGATTCGAACGGAATGATGAAGTTTCTCCTGAAGGAATAAGTTCATCTGTTGTTGTAACAGGGTCATGAATTTCTGATACAACTTTGAGTACTAAATTCTCTGGTAAAGCACTCATTGCTGGCCAGTCTTTAATATTGGGACCAAAATGAATTTCTACTTCAGGATTCGCTACTCCTTTACTATCAAATACTCTATTTTCATAAATGGATTTATCAAAATAATATTTAGGTTTTGTATAATTCGCATCTACATCTGTTGCTGCTGTTAAATATCCTTTGTTTGCTGCTGTCGCTGCAATTGAACGAGCATCCATAAGTGCAACAGAAGAAATCTGGCCATTCTGTACCTTTGAACCTTCACGGTTAGGGAAGTTTCTAGTAGAATGACGAATAGAAAATGCATTATTTGCAGGTGTATCTCCTGCACCAAAACAAGGTCCACAGAATGCTGTTTTCACCACTGCTCCAGATGCCATAAGTTTTGCAACTGCACCATTCTTCACAAGTTCCATATAAACAGGAGTAGATGCTGGATATACACTTAATGTAAATTCATCTGCACCGATAGAGTTTCCATTCAAAATATCTGCTGCATCGCAAATGTTTTCAAATCCACCACCTGCACAACCCGCAATAATCCCCTGATCAACATAGAGTTTTCCGTTTCTTACTTTACTCTTTAAATCAAGTTTCACTTTTCCATCAAAACTTACTTCCGCACGTTTTTCACAATCATCAAGAATATCCATAAGATTTGCATTCAACTCATCAATGGTATATACATTGCTTGGATGGAAAGGCATAGCAATCATAGGTCGGATTTCACTTAAATCAATCTCGATAAAGCTATCATAATAAGCTACTTCACCTGGATTTAATTCTTTATATTCTTCCTCTCTACCATGAATTTCAAAGAATTCTTCTACTTTTTCATCTGTTTTCCAGATAGAAGAAAGACATGTAGTTTCTGTCGTCATAACATCTACACCGATACGGAAATCTACACTTAAGTTATCCACGCCAGGCCCCACAAATTCCATAACTTTGTTCTTTACAAAGCCATTTCCGAACACTTCTCCAATAATCGCAAGCGCAACGTCCTGAGGACCAACTCCGATAATAGGCTTACCTGTCAAATAAATACCTACTACTTCCGGTCTATCAATATCATATGTTTTATTCAATAACTGTTTTACTAATTCTGGACCACCTTCACCCACTGCCATTGTACCTAATGCACCATAACGAGTATGCGAATCGGAACCAAGAATCATTTTTCCTCCACCTGCGAGCATTTCTCTTGCAAACTGATGAATAACCGCCTGATGTGGTGGTACATATACTCCACCGTATTTTTTAGCACATGTAAGTCCAAACATATGGTCATCTTCATTAATTGTACCGCCTACGGCACACAAACTATTATGACAGTTTGTTAATACGTATGGCATTGGAAATTTTTCTAATCCTGATGCACGTGCAGTCTGAATGATACCTACAAATGTAATATCATGAGATGTCAACTTATCAAATTTAATCTGAAGTTTTTCCATATTACCAGAGGTATTATGATCTCTTAAAATACCATAGCAAATCGTATTTTCTTTTGCCTCTTCTTTTGAAACTACCTTTCCAGACTTTGCAGTAACTGCATCTAATGCATCTGCAGAATCTAATATAACTTCTTTTCCATGTACCAAATAGGCACCTTGCTTAAATAACTTCACTAGCTAGTCCTCCTATTATTTTTTTCCAGATGTAAATCCCTTTAACATATTTTGGAATCGTTCTCCTTTTTCTTTTGAAGCTTTTGCACGATTCTCTATTTCTTTTCCTTCTTTCCACTGGAAATAATCTGCGTCTAAATCAATTTTAATATCAACTTCCGTCTTTTCAGAAACCTCTTCTTCTACTTCTTTTAGATCCTCATCTAAAGAGATTCCCATTTTATCAAAATATTCTTGATTGATTTTTATCTCGGTTTGACGATTTGCATAAATATTTGCTTCTCTTTCCTCAATTGGCTTTCCTGCATGCTTCTGTTTTTCAATTTCTCGGTTTCTATCCTCAATTAATTTAAGATATTTTTCTGTATCAACCAAATCCTGTAATGTAGATTTTAATTCCAATTGATTACTCTTAATTCTCTTTTCCTGTTCTTTCAACTGGAAATTCATCTTAGTATAAATATCCGAAATAGAAGCATCCGCCTCATGTAAAATTTCTTGAACACGATTTAATGCTTCATCTGTATACATTACAGATGCCGCATACACATCTTCCGCTTTACGACTCGCATTCCAAACAATTTCGTCCCCTTTTTTCTGAAATTCTCTTTCTGCTCTATCTCTACTCTGTTTAGTTAACTCATATTCATCCATAATATCATAAACGGATTTGTTTAATGCAGACAAAAGATCTAGCATTTCCTGTTTATCTACAATTACTTTACTTGGTTCCTTCAAATAAGGCTCACTTTTCGAAAGCAAAACATGTAAACTTCTTAGAATTTTTTCGGTATTATCCTGTGCTCCCATTTTTTCTCCAATCACTCTATAGTATATTTTATTATTTTACTTGAAAAACTATCGAACGTAAATACTTATATTTTAAATTTAACCATAAAAAAACTCTCTAAGAAAAACTTAGAGAGTTTACAGGCGACAATCGGATTTGAACCGATGATAAGGGTGTTGCAGACCCGTGCCTTACCACTTGGCTATGTCGCCATATGACTCCTACGGGAATCGAACCCGTGTTACCGCCGTGAAAGGGCGATGTCTTAACCGCTTGACCAAGGAGCCAGATTATTTAGTTATCGTCTTTCGACGAACTCCCCAAGTAGGACTTGAACCTACGACACTTCGGTTAACAGCCGAATGCTCTACCGACTGAGCTATTGAGGAATAGAAAGGTTTTTATACCTTCAAAACTTCACACAGATTAATAACAAGTTCTAAACTTGGTC
>JAZKYR010000037.1:0-7742 GCA_045612245.1 Agathobacter sp. | reverse complement strand
TTCATATATAACCCTCGCTTTAGGATAATCCTATCCTACTATAATTTGAAATTATTATAAAATAATAGGGTACTCATGTCAACGTGAGTACCCATGCTTATTTGTTATATGTATTATTCGCTATGGAATAGCTTAATCTCTTAATTCTAAGTCCTTTTGTAATGCTTCCAGATATGGAATAAATACACCTGGAGTTTCTTTTAAGAAAAATCTTTCATCCAACTCATCATAACGGAAACTTTTTCTTCCACCTTCTAGCATTCGATTCCAAAATTTTAGCAATTCTTCAAATCGCATATAGTAAAATTCATTTTTCTTTGTAAAAGAAATCAGAATAAAAGCTACCCCATCCTGTTTCTCAAAATTTTGCATAAATTCCACCTGATGACTATGGATATTAGCAAGTGGAAATGTATCCGTATTGCATTCTTTGGCATCAAAACATACCGGAACCCCTTGAACAACACCTATGTAGTCTACCGTACTCTTTTGATCAAAATATGCAAGGGTGATGTGTCTCGTATCCTTATCAATATTAATTGGCGTAATCGGCGTAGGTACCTTTTGAATTAATGCCAAATTATTTTGTAAATATTTTTCATTTGTACGGTTTACAAGATCTTCTAACGTAGAACCTCGCAAACCTCTCGAATTCCAGGTTGGCATAATTGCTCCTTATCTCAATAGTTTTTCAAATATATTAGCTGGTTCTGCAGTCACTACTTTACCATCCGGAAATTCCAAACGATATGCATGAAGTAATTGATGGTTTACTTTATGACTTTCATAATATTTTTTATTAACTCTCTCGTCTCCATACTTCATATCACCTAAGATTGGATGTCCAATCGTAGATAAATGAAGACGAATCTGATGTGTTTTACCAGTTATCAGATGAATTTCTACTAAGGTTAATCCATTCTTGTTCAAAATTGGCTTTACACCCGTTTCGATATAGTCAGACCCTTCTACTTGCTCTTTATGGAAAGAAACCTTATTAGTTTTTTCATCTTTCAATAAATACCCTTTTAATTCTAACTCTTCTTTTAACTCACCAGCTACTACAGCACGATAATATTTTTCGATTTTTCTTTCGCGAATACCTTCACCTAACTCCTGTAAAGCATTTAAGGTCTTACCGAAAAGTAATAATCCTGTTGTATTTCTATCCAAACGGTTGACTACAGATGGACGAAATGTCTGATATTCTTCAAACGACAACTCGCCTTTGTTTATCATATAGCCTAAAATGTATTCGTTTGCAGATAAATCTTTATTGGAAGCCTTTTGTGAAAGCATATTATAAGGCTTATCTGCTACAATCATTTCGTCATCTTCAAAAACTACTTTAAGCCCTTTTAAGTTAAGTGTTTTTAATTGATCATATTCTTTTTTTAGCTCTTCTAAATTTACGTGGAATTTATCAAAAGTTTCATCACTTAAGAAAATGCTAACTACATCTCCTACCTTAAGCTTCTCGTTTCCTTCCACTTTCCTTTTATTAATGACAATGTTTTTCTTTCGCATCATCTTATAAAGAAAACTGGTAGACGCATTTGGCAAGAGTTTCTTAAGATATTTGTCAAATCTTTGATTTTCCTCGTTTTTTTGAATAATAAATTCTTTCATAGTCTATTTCTTTTTCTTATTATGGACGTTTCGAATTGTCTTTTTCTTTCCTTTTTTCTCGCTGGAACCCTTGGTTTTATTTACACTTTGTTTAAAGTCTTTTTTACCCCAAGCCTTCTCTCCGCCAAATTTTCTAGGTTTAATCAGACAGTGTTTCTCAAAGCCAATCAAATCCTGTCTTCCGGCCTTTGTAAGTGCTTCATAAACAAGGTCATAATTCTTCGGATTACGATACTGAATCAACGCACGCTGCATTGCTTTTTCGTGTGGATTTGTAGTTACATAAACTTCCTTCATAGTTCTTGGATCCAAACCAGTATAGTACATACAAGTCGAAATGGTTGAAGGGGTTGGATAAAAATCTTGTACCTGTTCAGGCATATAACCTAAATCGCGAAGATATTCTGCCAATTCAATCGCTTCTTTTAAGGTTGAACCTGGATGCGAAGACATAAGATATGGAACCAAATATTGTTCCTTTCCAATCTTCTTGTTCATATCTTTATACGCCTGTACAAATTTGTTATAAACTTCTACCGATGGTTTACCAAGAAGTGATAAAACAGCATTGGAAATGTGCTCTGGCGCAACCTTAAGCTGTCCACTCACATGATGCTCACAGAGTTCACGAAGGAACGTCTTATCTTTATCTGCCATAAGGTAATCAAAACGAATACCAGAACGGATAAATACCTTCTTCACCTTAGGAAGTTCACGTAATTTATGAAGTAGTTCAATATAATCCTTATGGTCTACTTCAAGATTCTTACATGGTGTTGGGAACAAGCACTGTTTATTTGGACATGCACCTTTCTCAAGCTGTTTTTGACATGCTGGCGCACGGAAATTCGCCGTTGGACCTCCAACATCATGAATATATCCTTTAAATTCAGGATCCTGTGTAATAATCTTAGCTTCTTCTACAATTGATTCATGACTTCTTGTCTGAATAATTCGTCCCTGATGGAACGTAAGTGCACAGAAGCTACAGCCTCCGAAACAACCACGATTACTTACCAAAGAAAATTTTATCTCACGAATCGCAGGAACGCCGCCTGCCTCTTCATAAGAAGGATGATAATTTCTCATATATGGCAATGCATAAACCGCATCCATTTCTGTCTGTGACAATGGTTTCTGAGGTGGATTCTGTACTACGAAGTTTGAGCCATAGCCTTCTACCAAACGCTTTCCAGAGAATGGGTCTGTGTTGCAATACTGAATATAGAAACTCTCTGCAAAAGTACGTTTATTTTCCTTAATTTCATCCCATTCCGGAAGCCAAATTGCATCATAAATGCTTTCTTTATCTTTCGTTTTATAAACAGTTCCATCTATAAATGTGATGTCTTTTACATCGATACCTGACTCTAAGGCTTCTGCAATTTCAACGATACTTCTTTCACCCATACCGTAGGAAATCAAATCAGCCCCAGAATCCAATAAAATAGTACGTTTTACTTTATTAGACCAATAGTCATAATGAGCAAGTCTTCTTAAACTTGCTTCAATTCCACCAATAACAATTGGTGTTTTCTTAAAGGTACGTCGAATCAGATTACAATACACCACAGTCGCATAATCTGGTCGTTTTCCCATAATACCGCCTGGTGTAAAGGAATCACTTTCTCGTCTCTTTTTCGATACAGAATAATGATTTACCATGGAGTCCATGTTTCCGCCAGAAACCAAGAAACCGAGTCTAGGTTCTCCTAAAATACAAATAGAAGCATCATCCTTCCAATCTGGTTGTGAAATAATTCCTACAGAAAAACCTCTCGATTCTAAAATACGAGAAATAATGGCAGGACCAAAAGAAGGATGGTCCACATAAGCATCCCCAATGACGTAGACAAAGTCAAACTGTTCAATTCCACGTTCTAACATATCTTCTTTTGAAATTGGTAAATAACCTTCGTATCTCATAAAATCTCCTAAAATCTATTTCTGAAGTTCCTGCACTTCCTCTTCGGCAAGTTTTCGATACTTACCTTTCTCTAATTTACCTAATGTAAGACTTCCCATGGAAAGCCTCTTTAAATATGTCACTGAACAACCAACTGCTTCAAACATACGCTTTACCTGATGAAAACGACCTTCATGAATGGTTAGTTCGGCCTCTTTTTCTGACAAAATAACAAGTTCAGCAGGTAACGTTGGTTTATCATCGCCGATATCTACGCCTTCTTTAAACTGCTCGATTGCGGAAACAGGCACTTCTTTATCTAATACAGCATAATAAGTCTTTGGAATATGGTGTGTTGGACTAAGTAAATGATGTGTCAATGGTCCATCATTCGTAAACAAAAGTAATCCTTCTGTATCTAAGTCCAAACGACCTACTGGTGCAATATCCTTCGAACGAATTTCTTCTGGAAAGTATTCCATAACTGTCTTATGAACATTGTCCTGCTTTGCAGTCACACAGCCAGCCGGCTTATGTAACAGATAATAAACATACTTTTCGTAAGCGATTTGCTGTCCCTTGAAACAAATCACATCGGCATTTTCATCAATTTTCTGCTCTGGTTTAGCAACAACTTCACCATTTACAGTGATTTGTTTCGCCTTAATATATTTTTTCACTTCACTTCTTGTGCCTATACCACAATCTGCCAGATACTTATCAATTCGCATCATCTTATTTTGCCTGTCTTAAATATTCTACTAAGAAGTTCCAAACTCTTTCAGTTGATTCAATATTAAGTCTTTCCTGTGGGGTATGAATATCATAGTTTGCTGGTCCGAAAGATACACAATCTAAATCTTCGATTTTTTCTGAAAGAATACCGCATTCAAGGCCTGCATGAATTGCAGTAAATTCAGGTTCTTTACCATAAACAGCCTTGTATGAAGCCGCAATTTCTTCACGAAGTTTAGATTCTGCCTTATATTCCCAAGCAGGATAATCTCCTACAACTTCTGCTTCACCGCCAACAAGTTCAATAATATTTACAAGTTTATCTCTTAAATCTTCTTTACGTGATCCAACAGAACTGCGAATAGATGTATCAGTTACAAATACATCTTCTTTAAGTTCCATAATTCCAAGGTTAAGTGAGGTCTCTACAAGACCTGGAATTGCCTGGCTCATATGCTGTACGCCGTTTGGAACGAGTCTTAAGTATGCTAAAATCTGATTTAAAGATGCAAAATCTAAAATGTTTGCTTCCTGTACCCCAGCATTTACAGAAGTTACCTGGACATCTGCATCAGAAGCAAAGAATTCTTTTTTGAAAATTTCAGACTGTTCATTGATGATTTTCTCCACTAATGAAACTGCTTCTTCAGGAACTAAGATAGATGCATTACATTCTCTTGGAATTGCATTATTCTTAAGTCCACCTGCAAGTGAAATAATACCAAATGGCACTTCGTTTGCGATGTTGTTTAATACTCTTCCCATAAGGATAGATGCATTTCCGCGTTCTTTATGAATTTCAGCACCAGAATGTCCTCCGAAAAGACCATCTACTTTTACATTGAGAACCACGCCAGTCTGAGAAATACGTTTTACGGGAATTGTAGCCTCTACACTTGTGCCACCTGCACAACTTGTAAGGAAAATACCTTCTTCATCACTATCGATATTAAGCATTTTCTTGCCTTTTAACATAGATAAATCGATTCCATATGCACCATCCATACCTGTTTCTTCATCAACTGTGATTACAAGTTCAAGACGTGGATGAGTGATATCCGATGCTTCTAATAAAGCCAAACCGTAGGCTACAGCAATTCCGTCATCTCCACCAAGAGTTGTTCCTCTTGCTTTTACAAATCCGTCTTCTACATAAAGATCCAAACCATCTTTTTCAAAATCGATATCGCAATCGCTTTCTTTTTCGCAAACCATATCCATATGTCCCTGAATAATTACTGCATCTGCGTTTTCGTAACCCTTTGTTGCTTCTTTGATGATGATTACATTGTTGATTTCGTCCTGATAATGCTCTAAATTATGCTCTTTTGCAAAAGCTACTAAATAATCACTAATCTGCTTTGTATTTCCTGAACCATGAGGAATTTTTGCAATTTCCTCAAAGTGATAAAACACTCTTTCTGGTTGTAAATTTTCTAAAACACTCATATTTGCCTCCTTATATTCATAAATAATATTATGAAAAAAATACTATTTTTTTGTCTTACTATTTTTTTAATTATATATTCTTTTTTCTTTCCCGAAAACACAGTAAATGCTACCAAAAATGGACTCGTACTTTGGTTTCAACAGATTCTTCCAGCCCTTTTACCTTTTACAGTTCTCTCTGCGGTACTAATAAAAAGTAATTTTCTTACTAGCTTCAAGGGAAATGCCTCTTTTATAGCTATTCTTTTAACCCTTGTCTGCGGTTTTGTCTTTGGATTTCCTATTGGAGCCAAATTATCTGCAGATTTTTATAAACAAGGTCTAATTTCAAGGCGAGATGCAACTATACTGTCCGTCTTAACCAATAACTTTAGCCCTATGTTTGTATGTGGATTTGCTTTGCCGCTGTTATTTCATAGTAGTAAATATTATAAAATTACATATTATCTTTTATATTTAATCCCACTTATACTTGCAACCTTATTTTGGCTTTTCTATTTCGATAAAAAACAATTATCAAATTATGTGCATTCAGAAAATTTCAAACTAAATATGCAAATTATGGATAATAGTATTGTAAATGGATTCGAATCTCTTATAAACATTTGCGGTTATATCGTTCTATTTTCTATTATTACGGAAATGCTTATGTCGATAAAACTTCCTTTATTACTGCTCCAAAACATAGAAATCACAAATGGAATCCATCTTCTTTCCAGATGCAATTTAGCGGATTCCTACAAATATATCCTTGCAATACAAGCATTATCTCTCGGCGGATTATCAGGCTTTGCACAAGCAGGATCCATATTATCCGAAGCAGGACTATCTGCTTATAAATACATAATAGGGAAAGTAGCACTTTCCCTATTGTTAACATTACTTAGTGTAATATATGTATTTTTTATTCGTTAGCTTTGATGTTTACTACTGATAAATCAATAGGTTCAAGCCCATCTGCATCTTTAGATTTATCTGCAGGTTTCTTTTCAGGTGCTTTCTTTGCTGGAGCTGGTTCTGGTTCAGCAGGGAAAAGCTCTGCACGATTAGCAGATACCACATCCAAATAGCCCTGAAGTGAACTTACTAAATTTTCTGTACGTGCCTTAGTAGTATCAATTGAATTAATTAAGATATCTTCTAAGCCTTTTAATTTATCGTCTGTATATGACATTGCATACATACGAATGTTATTTGCTTCATTTGTAGCATTATCTAAGATTTCCTGAGCCTGTTTAGTCGCAATCATAACCACTTCATTTGCCTGTGCATATGCTTGCTGCATAATCTGATGTTCGCTTACTAATTCATTTGTCTGAATCTGAGCTTGAGCGATAATCTGATCAGCTTTCTGCTGTGCATCAGCAAGGATTGCTTCTTTATTGCTGATAATCTTCTGATATCTGCGGATTTCTTCTGGTGTTTTAGAACGCAACTCAGCAATCAACTCTTCGATTTCTTCTTTATTTACCGAAATATTTGTAGAAGAAAATGGTGCATATTTACAACCATCAAGATATTCTTCGATTTCATCAATTACTTGTTCGATTTTACTGCTCATAAGTGTTCTCCCTATTTACATTATATTTTTCATAAATGCGACCAATAATCTCTTCTGGTACAAACTTATGTATATCTCCGCCATAAGAAGCAATTTCTTTTACGACAGTAGAACTCAAATATGAATACTTTAAGTTTGTAATAAGGAAGATGGTTTCCGCATCATCTTTTAATACATGATTCATTTGTGCAATCTGCAACTCGTACTCAAAGTCTGTAACAGCTCTAAGTCCACGAATGATAAAATTGGCATCGATTTGTTTCATATAATCTACTAAAAGACCTTCAAAAGATTCCACTTTTACATTAGGAATATCCTTTGTAATCTCTTTTATCATGTTAACACGTTCTTCCAAAGAAAACTACGATTTTTTGGCACTATTGCATAAAACACCAATGACTAATTCGTCTACCATTTTTGCAGAACGTTCAATAATATCCAAATGACCAAATGTTATTGGAT
>JAZKYR010000036.1:0-4818 GCA_045612245.1 Agathobacter sp. | reverse complement strand
GAAGATGAGATTCTATCTTCGTATAAAGAAATGGATGGTGAATAATTTATCTTAGAGTAAGAAAAGGGACATGTATATATCATAAAATAAGACCGTATGCGGCCGTCGCTACTTAATAAGCGGCGATGATAATCGTAGCGCATTTAGTAGCGCAACGAGTCCGCATCCGAGCGAAAGTCGTGTCCAAATTTTATAAAATATATAAGCGTCTTTTCGTAGTGTATAGAAATCTAAAACTCTAATCTAACACATTATTTAACTAACAAAGAAACTCCTGTCATTTCTGCTGGCTGTTCTAAGCCCATGATTTCAAGAAGTGTTGGAGCGATATCTGCAAGACATCCACCTTCACGAAGTTTCCAGTTTTCTTCTCCATTTACAAGAATGAATGGAACTGGATTTGTTGTATGAGCTGTATGTGGCTTACCTGTTTCGTAATCTACCATCTTTTCAGCATTTCCGTGGTCAGCACAAATAAACATTACGCCACCTGCTTCTTTTACTGCTTCTACTGCATCCCCTACAAGACTGTCTACACGTTCAACAGCTGCTACAGCTGCAGGAATCACACCTGTATGGCCTACCATGTCTGGGTTTGCAAAGTTGATAACGATTACATCATATTCATCAGATTTGATTGCTTCTACAAGGTCTACACCTACTTCTGGAGCACTCATTTCTGGTTTTAAATCATATGTTGCAACTTCTTTTGGTGAGTTAACAAGAAGACGAGCTTCATCTGTATTTGGTTCTTCAATACCACCATTGAAGAAGAATGTTACATGTGCATATTTTTCTGTTTCTGCAAGACGTAACTGTTTCTTGCCGCATTTTGCAAGATATTCACCAAATGTATTTGTAATAGATTCCTTTTCAAATGCGATGATTTTGTTTGGAATTGTTTCATCGTAATCTTTGAAACATACGTAAGTAAGTGGAAGGAATCCTGTCTTTCTTTCAAAACCTGTGAAGTTATCATCACAGAAAGCTCTTGTCATTTCACGAGCACGGTCTGGACGGAAATTGTAGAAAATAACAGAGTCATTTGCTTTTACAATTGCACGTGGCTGACCATTTTCTGTAATAACAGTTGGAAGTACGAATTCATCTGTTACGCCGTTGTCATATGACTTCTGCATAGCTTCTACCGCATCTGTTTCCTGTACACCTTCGCCAGCTACAAGTGCATTGTATGCTTTTTCTACACGGTCCCAGTTATTATCACGGTCCATTGCATAGTAACGTCCAGAAAGGGAAGCTACTTTACCTACACCGATTTCCGCCATCTTAGCTTCAATCTGTTCTACAAAACCTTTTGCAGAGGCTGGAGGTGTATCACGACCATCAAGGAATGCATGAAGGTATACATTTTCAAAATTATTTCTTTTAGCCATTTCCAAAATACCATAAATATGTGTGATATGACTATGAACACCACCATCAGAGAGGAGTCCCCAAAGGTGAAGATCTGAATTGTTTTTCTTACAGTTTTCAATTGCAGTAAGAAGAGCTTTATTATCAAAGAATGTTCCATCATTGATTTCTTTTGTAATTCTGGTAAGGTCCTGATAAATAATGCGGCCTGCGCCGATATTCATGTGACCTACTTCAGAGTTACCCATCTGTCCATCAGGAAGACCTACAGCAAGACCTGATGCATTTCCTTTTACGAATGGACATTCTGCCATAAGACGGTCCATTACAGGAGTGTTTGCCATTGCAACTGCATTTCCTTCCGGATTTTCATTTAATCCATAACCATCAAGTACCATTAATACAACTGGTTTTTTACTCATGTTTTTTTCCTCTTTTCTTATATTTTTATCGAAGATTTCCAACAATATCTATTGTTCTGCCTTCTAAATCTTTGCTACCAGTATACGTACCATATCTTTTTCCCGATATGTAATTCTGCGCATTTAACATATGTGCATTATTGCCATGTGCAGTATTATATACAAATCCACTTTTATCAATCGCTATATTCTTAGAAATATCCGCCATAAATTTATAAAAAGAATCTGCTTCTGCCCCTGAAAGCATCTTTGTCGTCAAATTCTGCTGTTTGCAAGGAATCATACGAAGTGCCAATTCCCCATCTTCATCTATCTGAATCTGAGCAATTGTCGTATAAAGTGTACCCGTAGAGAACCAAAAATTTCCCAAACTAAAGCAAACCGGAACACCATCTATGTATTCAATTCCCTGCAGACGATGTGGATGCCCACCTATTACTGCATCTGCACCAGCTTCCACAAAGGCTTTCGCAAGGTTATACTGAGATCCATTATATTGATAATTTCCCTCTGTTCCCCAATGCACGCTAGCAATTACATAATCACTATTCTTAGCCGCTTCTGCAATTACCTGCTTGTAAATCGTTGGGTTAAGCGTCTTTAAAACGCCCGCCTCTGTTTCTGTGGCTTCTTTAGTAAATTTAATATTCTTTTCAATCTCTGTCGCAGAAACAAACGCAATCTTCTTACCATTTGCTACATAGTATTGAATCAACTTTGCTTCTGCTAAATTTTTTCCAGCTCCCATAGTCGCAATTCCATAACTTCTTAAAGTTGAAATCGTATCTATAAGTCCGGATTCTCTATAATCATAGGTATGATTGTTAGCCAAATTGGCTATATCTGCACCAAATGCTTTCAACAAAGAGACATTTGCTGTCTGAGCTCTAAACGTATAGGCTTTTTCTGTTTGTTTATCTCCACCATCGCTGAAAACAAACTCATTATTGATAACAGAAATATCTGCGCCCTGTAATTCCTTGACTATTTCTCTTGAAATACAGTCATAAATGCCTTTCGATTTCTCATTTGCTGCCTGCATCGTATACCAATCATCTGCAAGATTGATATCCCCTGTAAAATCTATCGTTATCACATCTTCACTTGCACATTCTTGCCAATGCACATTTTCCAATAAATAGGTAGAATAACCTAATTCTTTACAATACTCAAGCCATAAAACATGCATGGAGTTATCTGTATATTCATACCATAACACCTCATCTACATAGCCTTCATACAAGCGATATGCGATATCCATAATGGTATCATCACCATATTGTTTGCTAATCCATAGTAAAAAAGATTGATCTATTGGATATCCTTTATGAAATTCTCTCGTACCATTTTCCAATATTATTGTAAAAGCTTTTGACAAGTCATTAATCGCTTTTTTCGTACTAGGACGAATCGGTCTTAGCAATGGGTTCTTATCTAGAATACTTTCTAATTTTTCATCACCTTCACCAGTAACTACAGCTATCCAATCAATTCCAGTATGATGAAAAATCCCAACACCTATCGACACAATCAATAATATCGTCAAGCATATATTCCCTATGCGTCTTTTGTTCATTGAAACTCCTCTTGTTTATCTTTATACGCAACACTCTTATTATAGACAAATCTCTACAGTTTTACAAGAGCAAAACAGAAAAAGAGAGACCTATACGGTCCCCCTCTTTCTACATTTCTTTATAGGAATTAGTAGTTAACAATCTTTCCAAAATCTGCCTTGAGTGATGCTCCACCTACAAGACCACCATCAATATCTGGCTTTCCAAAAAGTTCTGCTGCATTTGCACCGTTTACAGATCCGCCGTACTGAATACGTACTGCTTCAGCTGTAGCTTCATCATACATTTCTTTAATGCATTCACGAATGGCTGCACAAACTTCCTGAGCCTGATCAGATGTAGCTGTTTTACCAGTCCCAATAGCCCAAATTGGTTCATAAGCGATAACTAAAGAAGCTACCTGTTCTGCTGTTACGCCATCTAAATCAGATTTAATCTGAAGACGAATCCAGTCAAGAGTTACACCCATTTCACGCTGTTCAAGTGATTCACCACAGCAAAGGATTGGTGTAAGACCAGCTTCTAAAGCTTTCTTTACTTTTTTGTTTAATAAGGCATCGTCTTCTTTGAAGTAGTCTCTTCTTTCAGAATGCCCAATGATTACATATTTAACACCTGCATCTACAAGCATTTCTGCTGAGATTTCACCTGTGTAAGCACCTTTTTCTTCGAAGTACATGTTTTCAGCACCAACAGCTACGTTTGTACCTTTTACAGCTTCTACTACTGGTACGATATCGATTGCTGGTACACAGTAAACTACGTCTACAGAATCAGATTCTACCAATGGTTTTAATTCTTCTACTAATTTTACAGCCTGGCTTGGAGTCATGTTCATTTTCCAGTTGCCGGCTACGATTTTTCTTCTTGCCATTTTAATTTCCCCCTTTTTTTAAGGTAGTTCGCACTAAATTCAGGCAGCGTTTTCACTCGCCTTCATTAAGTGCTCTATTTTATTTATTATCAGCTGCTACTACGCCTGGAAGCTCTTTGCCTTCTAAGAATTCTAAAGAAGCTCCACCACCTGTAGAGATGTGAGACATCTTGTCGCCGTAACCCATCTGGTTAACAGCTGCTGCAGAGTCACCACCACCGATGATTGTTGTTGCATCTGTATCAGCTAAAGCTTTTGCTACAGCAAGAGTACCAGCTGCAAGTGTTGGGTTTTCAAATACACCCATTGGTCCGTTCCATACAACTGTCTTAGCAGATGCTACTGCTTCTGCGTAAAGAGCTGCTGTCTTAGGTCCGATATCACAACCTTCGCGGTCAGCTGGGATGTTAGCGATATCATAAACTTCTGTTTCAACTTCAGCATCGATTGGGCTTGGGAAATCTTTGATAGTTACTACGTCAACTGGAAGTAAAAGTTTCTTTCCAAGTGATTCAGCTTTTTCCATCATTTCTTTACAGTAATCGATTTTTTCGTTATCGCAAAGTGATTT
>JAZKYR010000035.1:0-3768 GCA_045612245.1 Agathobacter sp. | reverse complement strand
GTTTGCGTTCTGATTAACGATGTTGGTACCGTTAAGCTTCTTAGCAATGTCTTTTAGTAACTTTGACTTGTTGTCACGATTACGCGTTCTCATGTCTCTGAAAAGGATATATGATTTCGCGGTTCTATTAAACTTAGATTTAAGAAGAGTGTCTTCTACTAAATCCTGAATCTGCTCTACGCTGATCTGATCTCCCGGGAAGCGGTCGCATTTGTTCACTATAATCTCAGTGATTCTGTCGATGTCTTGTTCGGTCATTTCCCCGATTCGATTCGCAGCATTAGTAATAGCTTTTCTAATCTTGTCACTGTTAAACGCAACTATCTTGCCGTCGCGCTTGATGACATTAATATTCATATTTTCTGACCTCCATTTACGAATAATGAAATTACCCCAATTCCGAGGGGGTAATAAATTTAGCACTTTATTTTGATGCCCATATCTCTATATAAAAAATATATCGAAGAATAGTTCTCCGATATATTATACGATATTTTCGGCTTAAACCTGTGGCTTGGAACCTAACTTTTTCCAGAAGCTGAAGAAGATTGCAACCCCATCCCCGTAGAAATAGTAGCGTTCTGTATTATTAGTTTCAGTGATAGCAAACTGTGACTTATCCCTAAACCTATTAAGGTAAAGTGCTCCAACAGGTTTATGGTTAATATCCTGTAATTCTATGATCGGCGCTTCTTCTTGTTCCGCATATAGTGTAAATAGTGTAGTGAGATTACTTTCCATTAGGATTATTCCCCCTGTGATCCCAGAGATCTTCTTCGGCTCTGTAGTTTCCTACTAATGTATCTATAATGTGCCAGTTCCAAATGTATTCCCAATATTCCTCAACCATATCTGCTGCGATCTCATATTCCCTCTTGTAGAACACTAGACACTGTTTAAACTGTTTCAGTGCAAGGATCGTTTGCAGATCCTGGCTGCCTGTTTGGATCTGTGTTAAGTAAGTTTTGTAAGTAGAGTCACATAGGCTATCGAAGACTCGGATCACCGCGGCAACTCCAACTTGATATGTTTTCACTGCAGTGCGTTCTTGCCATGATCTGATGAATTCGAAATCAGATTGTTTTCCTCGCACCGCTCGTTCTACTAAATCTGTAAAAAATTTTTCCTCTGTTTTGGCAGAGGAAAGATCTATGTCATTAAAAAAATTATTCATGAATCTCATTCCTTTGTCGTACTATTATATTATACGATAAAAGAAAAGGATATGCTTATGCAGCATATCCATTCTCAAAGTATGTAAGGTAAGTAGTAGGAATTGTCGAACGAATCTGATTAAGGTCCTGAACTTTACCAAACTGGAAACCATAATCAGAAACCAAATCCCAAATGAATGCAGTATTAGCGATTGAAGTTCCAGTCTTGCTCAAGTACTGTGTCAAGAAAGCAGGAACCTTATCAAGAGACTTCTTCTTGATAGAAGCGGTCATACTGATTGTCCACTGCATTGCATGTCCGTTAACAGTTCTCTTTCTAGAATCAACTGTACGAGGTTCGTAGGCAACTCCGAACTGTTTCTGGAAGTAAGGAAGAAGATAGTCAGGAAGTGCAGTTGCAAACGTACCACAGTTCTTTGCCATCCAACCAAGACCATAATAAAACTCGCCGGTTGCAATAGGAGTCTTTTCTCTTGTAGTAAGAGTCTCGAACTCTTTAATCATTCTTGCTTTAGATGCCTGATACTTTTCTTCGTTCTTCTTATCTTCGGCATCTTTCTTTGCCTGTTCTTGAGCGATACGAGCAGCTTCTCTCTTTTCCTGTTCAGCGGTTTCGTATGTAGTACAGAAAATAGTCTGTGCTTCTGTAAGGGTAGGAAGAATGTCTTCAGGCATTTCTACAAGTTTGAAATCGATAAGTGCCTTCAAAGCGAATGTTCTAGCACCTGTGCCGAAGTCGATGATTGCATACAAACTGTTTCCGTTTGCAGGAGCAGTAACAGACAGAAGCTGTCCGGAACCGTGAGTTCTGTGTTTTACAGTATAGGGAAAGTTAAGAGCAGAAATTTCAGATGTAATAGAATTGTAAGTCATAATTATAATCTCCTTAAGCATTTGCTTTATTGTACCTTAATTATACCATATTTGGAAACATTTGTAAATAGGAGATTGACGAAAAAGAAAAAATCTCCCAACAAAATGTCAGGAGATTAAGTTAAAAAAGAAAGGAATTAAAATTATGCTCTTCTTTATTACGGGCATTCGAAGGACGAGTCTAACTGTATACTTCTCGTCGAAGTTTTTGATAGCCCAAAAAACGGAGGGTCGGCCCAAATGAATGAATGTAAGAGGTGGGGGGCGGACAGCGGGTTATCCAGAAAAAAGAAAGGAGGAAAGGTGTTTTCTACACGTAAGGGATAGATACCTTACGTTATATTATACAATAAGGAATCTGTATTTTCTAAGGTTTTAAAAAACTTTTTAATTAATCTTCGATGAAAGTCGCAATCTCAAACTTCAACAGTTCTCCCTCAAGCTTATTCTTTCTAAGCTTCAGTAAAAGAATCTCTAGCTCGATACTGTTTGCGCGCTCCTGAGAAACCTCTAACATGTTCATGCAGCCCATATGTTTATAGACTCCATGTAACTGTTCAAGTGCTTCCAGGTCTTTCTCTCTCTGCTTAATCTGGAGCTCCAAATTCTCCACCTGCTGAGCGTTCTTGATGTAGTTATATAAATTAGTAGCCGTGTGGGCTCTGTTGGTTGTAGGGCGAATTTGGGTCTTCATAAGTTATTTACTCCTTAATGTGATATTTGAAAATAGATTGGTTTCGATTTTAGAAACTTGAATTTGGATCAATTCCGACATTCTGTTTTTGTGGTACTCCTATAAAGGTGCCAGGTTTCTTAGAATCGCCAGTGAGTCTGTTAATTGCCCAAGTAGCATCCTTATAAGAATTTGTAGTTGCGATCTCAATAATCTTGAGACGAATTACTTTGTTGGTAGTGTATTCGGTGATGGTTTTCTCAAAGATCTGAACTACAGCTTTAGTAAATCTACAATTTGCTGCGTCGATCATTCCGTCAACCCATCTTTCATAAGCCGCACGAGTTTCAGGATCAGTTTCTACTATTGCTTTCTTCATAGTAGCTTTCATCCCTGCGATCTTGGCTGCTTTCTCATCTGCCGAACTTCTACCAGACTTCTTAAGCTTAGTAGTGTCTTCCCCGGTGATTACTGCAACCATTGCGTTCACTCCGATTGCGATTCGATTGGGATTTTCAGCATCTCGAAGAAGCGCACCAAGTTCGATAAGCTTCTCTTCACACTTCAACTGCTTACTAATAGTCAAAGTAGTCTCCCTCTCCACGTAGCTGCGGTCTAAAAGGAAGAATCCGTGCTCGTCCATGGTCTGCTTCTTCACTACTTGCTTGAGAACACTTTGAAGTTCCGCCCAATATGCGGCAACCTCAAAGCCTGCAATCTTTACTAATCGCTTATTTAGTCTTAGTTCATCAAATAAATCCAGATACATGGTTTACTCCTTAAGCGAACTGCACCAGATTTCTTGCACCCTTAAGAGTTTTAGCAAGATAACGATACAGTTTTTGATTGTTAGCCGCTCTGATCGTCGAAATTGCTGCTTCAAGTCCAGGCTCTACTACATGATAGTGCTGCTTGAAGTAAGAAGCATAGTCGATCGGAAGGTTGCTAAGAATCTGTACACAGCGGAAGGGCCAGAATTCGCTGCTAGTCTGAGTGTATTTAGTGGGATTACCCTCTGCATCTACACCTTTAACAACCTTTTTATGT
>JAZKYR010000034.1:0-3347 GCA_045612245.1 Agathobacter sp. | reverse complement strand
GTAGTTTATAGAAACCCTAACTCTAATCTAAATCGTTACTCAGAATCTTCTCAAATATTAGCCCTGCCACCATCCAAACAGGTAGATAATCTAATCTTACAATATCCTTTACAGCATATTTACATCCTTTATAACTCCAAGGACACACATCAAGCTTCGTTAGAATACTCCCACTTATATATTCTCCGACCATAATACTTCCGCCATAGAGTAGTCCGCGTGCAGGCATTGGCCAGTGAGAAATTTTAGGAGAGATTTCTCCTATTAGTGCAGCCATTCCATAGATGGGAAACATCCAGGCAGAGCTTTGCCCCATCAATTTTTTGTCTTTTTTGCTAAGTGAACCGGCGGATGTAAATGCTACCTCCATGCACCATCCGGTTAATCCACAAATAATAAAATTTCTTGCTAGCATATACACTTCCCCTTTCTTGCAATCTTTAGTATTTTGCCTTATAATCTAGTGGAGTATGCATAGATTTTTAAAGGAGAAAACCAGTGGCAAAATACGCGAATATCATAGTCGATATTTCTCATGAAAAACTGGATAAGACGTTTCAGTACCTCGTGCCAGAGGAATTGCAAAGCGAAGTGCGTGTAGGTGTGCTGGTAGACATTCCTTTTGGGAACCGTTCTATTACAGGCTATGTGGTAGAACTTACGGATGAGCCTGAGTTTGACGTGACCAAATTAAAGCCAATTATCGGGGTGAAAAAGGGCAGTGTGCCGATCGAATCCCAGCTTATTGAATTGGCCGGCTGGATGCGAAAGAACTATGGTGGAACCATGAATCAGGCGTTAAAAACCGTGATTCCGATAAAGCAGAAGACGAAGGCAATTGAGCGAAAGATTCTAAAACTTCTCATTAGCCAGGAAGAAGCAATTCATACGCTTGCTCTATATGAAAATAAGCATTTTACAGCAAAGGCAAAACTGCTTCGTGAACTTATGGCGGCTGGAGAGTTGGAACAATCCTTAGTTACCCAAAAACTAAATGTTCCAACAACTACGATTAAGGCTTTGGAACGAGATAGAATTTTGGAGATTGAAACGACAAAAGAGTACCGTAATCCAGTAAACCATCTGGAGAGCAAAGGCTACCACCTAACCTTAAATGAAATGCAGCAGTCAGTAGTAGACCATATCAGCGCAGATATGGACATGAATTTGCAGAAGACGTATTTGCTCAAAGGTGTAACGGGTAGTGGAAAGACGGAAGTGTATATGGAATTGATTGCACGTACTATCGCAAGAGGAAAACAGGCAATCGTTTTAATTCCAGAAATAGCACTTACTTTCCAGACGGTTATGCGATTTTATAATCGCTTTGGAGATAGAGTTTCGATCATGAACTCTCGTCTTTCGCAAGGGGAGCGATACGACCAGTATCTTCGTGCAAAAAATGGAGATATTGATATTATGATAGGGCCTCGTTCTGCATTGTTTGCACCATTTGAGAGATTAGGGCTTATCATCATCGATGAGGAACATGAGTCGTCGTATAAGAGTGAGACGATACCACGCTATCACGCGAGAGAAACTGCGATTGAACGAGCAAGATTAAATGGTGCAAGTGTAGTATTGGGTTCGGCTACACCATCGATGGATAGTTATTACTTTGCCCAAAAGGGCGACTATGAATTATTGGAACTGACACAACGTGTGCAGGAAAAACCATTGCCTAGTTGTGAAGTTATAGATTTAAGAGAAGAATTAAAGAATGGAAATCGTTCCATTTTAAGTGAGCGATTACAGGAACTCATGGAAGACCGTCTGGCGAAGAAACAGCAGATGATGCTTTTTATCAATAGACGCGGGGTTGCAGGATTTATGTCGTGTAGAGCCTGCGGGCATGTCGTTAAATGTCCACATTGTGATGTGTCTTTAAGTCAGCATAACAATGGCAAGATGGTTTGTCATTATTGTGGTTATGAAGAGCCACAGCCAAGTGTTTGTCCATCTTGTGGATCAAAATACATCAGTGGCTTTAAAGCTGGAACACAGAAGATTGAAGAGATGGTAAAACAAAGGTTCCCACAGGCACGTGTGCTTCGTATGGACTTTGATACCACTCGTACAAAAGACAGCTATGAACAGATTTTGCAGGCCTTTGCAAATCAGGAAGCAGATATCTTAATTGGTACGCAGATGATTGTAAAAGGGCATGATTTTCCAAATGTTACCCTGGTAGGGGTGCTTGCAGCAGATATGTCTTTGCATATTAGTGATTTTCATGCGGCAGAAAGAACCTTCCAGCTTCTGACTCAGGCAGCCGGAAGAGCGGGGCGTGGAGATGAGCCGGGAGATGTGATTATCCAGACTTATAATCCAGAGCATTATGCAGTGCTTACTTCTAAGGCGCAGGATTATGAAAGCTTCTATGAGCAGGAGATTATGTATCGTAAGCTAGGATTTTATCCACCTGTCTGGAACTTGCTTTTGGTGATGTGTACTTCAGAGGATGAGGCGCAACTTCAGTTTGCAAGCGAAAAAATCGCAAAAAGACTGCAAGGACATCTGGAAAGGGAGGAAGCTTTTGCAGGAAGGCCAATTCAGTTGATTGGACCAGCAGACGCAACGATTGCGAGAGTAAATGATGTTTACCGAAAGGTAATCTATATAAAAACAAAAGAGTACCAGGATTTGGTTCTGTTAAAGGACCGACTAGAATATTACATGAAAGATAATAGGGATTTCGGACGCGTATCTGTGCAGTTCGATTTTAACCCAATGAGCGGATTTTAAGGAGGAAGAAAATGGCATTAAGAGAAATCAGAGTAGAAGGAGATGCAGTTCTTACAAAAGTTTGTAAAGAAATCAAAGAGGTGACTCCAAGAATTCAGGATTTAATCGATGATATGATTGAAACTATGTACGAAGCAAATGGTGTAGGTCTTGCTGCACCACAGGTAGGTATCTTAAAAAGACTTGTAGTAATTGATGTAGGCGAAGGTCCAATTGTTATGATTAATCCTACTATTATTGCACAGGACGGAGAACAGACAGGGGATGAAGGATGTCTTAGTGTTCCAGGAAAAGCTGGTATTGTAACTCGTCCAAACTATGTAAAGGCACGTTTCTTTGATGAAGAAATGCATGAATGTGAAATCGAAGGCGAAGAACTCCTTGCCAGAGCAATTTGTCATGAATTAGATCATTTAGATGGACACCTTTATGTAGAAAAAGTAGAAGGTGGTCTTCACGATGTGACTTATGAAGTAGAAGAGGTTGAAGAATAATGAAAGTTGTTTTTATGGGAACCCCTGACTTTGCAGTGGGAACATTAGAGGCGATTATTGAAGCTGGACATGAGGTGCTTTTGGTAGTGACTCAGCCAGATAAACCAA
>JAZKYR010000033.1:0-42198 GCA_045612245.1 Agathobacter sp. | reverse complement strand
ACGTGTAATCTTTTCTGCTGGAACGCCAACTTTGTTTACCCAGATTTCAAATGCTTCTTCATCTTCACCATAGATAGATGGGTAAAGACGATCTTCTTCTAAACCAAGGTTCTTTGTTAAGAATTCCCATGACCATTCGATTGCTTCTTCTTTGAAGTAATCACCGAATGAGAAGTTACCAAGCATTTCGAAGAATGTAAGGTGACGAGCTGTCTTACCTACATTGTCGATATCACCTGTACGTACACATTTCTGACATGTTGTCACACGGTTACGTGGTGGGATTTCCTGTCCTGTGAAGTATGGTTTAAGTGGTGCCATACCAGCATTAATAAGTAATAAGCTGTTATCATTGTGTGGAACCAATGAAAAGCTCTTCATTGCTAAATGATCTTTGCTTTCAAAGAATTCAAGATACATTCTACGTAATTCGTTTACGCCTAAACTCTTTTTCATTTCTATTTCCTCCATTTTGTAATGTGTTTTAAACATAGCATTAGCCACGTCTTACGACATGGCTATATTTTTACGCATAACTATCCTATCAATTTACGATAAGTTACGACTTCTACTCTTCTGTTGTGGCGGCGGCTTTCTTTGCATTAGCAGATTTGCGCATCTTAATACCGATGAACGCACCAAGTCCACCTACTGCTACATAAAATAAAGCTTTTAAAAGATAATCTCCGATACACATAATAAATTCTATCATGTCATTTACCTCCACTATTATCTATAGATTATAAAACATTCTGTTTCAAATTTCAACGATTTTCCGCAATTAAGAACACTTGATTTTCTCTTTCAATGTCCATAACACGTTCAGCCATGCCAATATTTGAGATTTTCCCCTTATAACCAGCTATTGCAGAGTAATCCTGCCACATATGCATTGGGAAAACGAGCTCCGCTTCAGTCTCTTTCATGAAGAAGTCAAATCCGCTGTACGTATATTTTCCCTGGCGTGGGTCCATTGGAACAAATGCAATATTGATAGGGAGTCCTGCTAACTGTCTTATCTGGAACTTATAATTTCTTTCCTGCACACCATTGGTAAGGTCTCCTGCCCCATCCCAAATCCAGTTATTTAAATCTCCCGCATGATAAAAGGACGCCCCATTCGTTTCCACATAAAATGCGACACCGGCATCGGTAGAACGAAGCGTTTTGATATTCAAATCATCAACCTTATACTTTTTATCTGCTGTCACGAAGGAAACTTTTTCTCTTACCTTTGGATCAATTCCATGCTTTTTCAAAAAATTCGGACTAATCTTGATATCCTTTGAAAAAACATATTTGATATTTGGATACTTGTCCGCCAAACGAAGAATGTCCATATCATAATGATCCTTGTGGCTATGGCTGGCAAACATGTATATCTTAGTATCTGGTTCATACTCTGGAATCTTTCCAGTAAAAGTATACCCATTTACTTTATTTCCATCAAAATAGTCAAATATTAATACTTTATCATCAACTTCCACCAGGAAGCTACTGTGATGCAAAAATGTTACGTTCATAATTAATCCTCATATAAAACTGTTTCTACTAATTTTTCGCCTTCATAACGAAGCTTTAAAGAGAAAAATTCTTTTCTTTCGTCTAAAAGGCGGAGAAAAATCTTATCCCCTTCCCAAAGATGTAAATTTTCTATCTCATTCTTTGGAACCCAGACCAATTCTCCCTCACTGCAATCTTTCATATCCTGCTCTGGAAGTTCTCCTTCATATTCTGTCGCAGTGAAGAGATGCATATATTCGCACCCCCATACATCAGATATAAATGTAATAATACCGCGGAACTGATAGTTTGTGAGTGTCAGTCCGGTTTCCTCCTTTACTTCACGAAGCAGGCACTCCTCTGGAGTTTCTCCTTCCTCGAACTTTCCACCAACACCTATCCATTTGTCCTTGTTTAAGTCATTTTCTTTTTTTACACGATGAAGCATCAGGTACTTATCGTCTTTTTCGATATAACATAATGTTGTAAGCATATGATTATATTATCAAAGTAATCTTTGATTTTCTAGTGCTTACATGCATTTCTTATGTTAAAATATGAGAAAGAATTATGCTTGGAGGTTTTATGATTAAAGTAAACTTTATCTGCCATGGAAACATTTGCCGCTCTCCTATGGCAAAATATATTTTTAAAGATATGATTGAAAAACGTGGAATTGCAGGAGATTTCATTGTAGATTCCTGTGCTACCAGCTATGAAGAAATCGGAAATCCCGTCTATCCACCTGCTCGTCAGGAATTAGCACGACACGATATTGGATGCAAAGGACATGCTGCTCGTAAGCTGGTAAAATCGGATTTTGAAGAGTTTGATTATCTTATTGCAATGGAACAGTATAATCTTCGCAATATCTGTAGAGAATTTGGTGATGAACTTACTGGTCGTGTATCACTGCTTCTTGATTACACCGATACTCCTGGGGACATCGATGATCCATGGTATAGCGGTGGATTTGATGTGACTTATAAAGAAATTGTGAAGGGTTGCGAAGGATTCTTAGAACATTTAGGTTATTAAAAAAAGAGGGAATATTCCCTCTTTTTTATATGATTATACAAACCAGTCCACCATTAGTATCATTCACAACCTTCTGCATCGTGTTCTGTAGCTGTGTCTGGCATTCGTCATCCATCTTACTTATTTTATCTCGGATTCCATCTTCCATCATTTCGCCTAGCGATTTTCCAAAGATATTGGTACTCCATACTCCATCTGAAGAATATTCGCTGTCTTTTATGTACGAGATTAGGTCTTCTGCCTGCTCTTTATTGCCGACGATCGGTGCTATTTCTGTTTCAATGTTTGCTCGAATCATATGAATCGATGGTGAATTTGCTCGGATTTTTACACCATATTTGCCGGCATGAGTGATAAGCTCTGGCTCTTCCATCTGAATATCGGAAAGACTTGGGGCTACAACGCCATATCCTCTGGCATTCACGCTATTCATTGCCTCTTCCACTTTTTCGTATTCCTGTTTCTTTCCAGATAGATTTCGAATCATATGAATTAACTGATATTCACTGGTAATCGGCATACCAGCTATTTCACTCAGATACTCATAATAATAGGTATCCTCCACATCCAAACGAAGTTCCACTACACCATCTGAAGTTCGTATTTTTCTGATAAAAGGATTACAAAATGAAGCGACCTCGCCATTTTCATCATAGAGATCTCGCATTTTAGTTACATTTTCTATCCAGTTTATTCCATACTGGATGAGTTCCTGTTTTACTGGATGCTCATTCTCAAGCATTTCTGTCCATTTTGGGATGTAAAATTCTACCGTTGTGACAGGAAATTCTAACAATACACTTTCAAGAATTTTTGTAATATCACTTTTCTGCATCTGTTTACAATTGACTGCAACTACTGGACGCATGTATTTCTCTTCCAACGCCATGCGTAGTTCCTCTGTTTCGCTGCTGTAAGGACGCTCGCTATTTAGAATTATAATATATGGCTTTCCAGACTTCTCCATCTCTGCTATGGTCTGTTCTTCAGCCTCTATGTAATTGGGTCTTGCTATTTCACCAAAACTTCCGTCTGTAGTGACTACAATTCCTATGGTTGCATGTTCTTTTATGACCTTTAACGTGCCAATCTGTGCGGCTTCTTCAAATGGTATCTCTTCCACAAACCAGGGAGTACGAACCATTCTCTGATTTTCCCCTTCCATATGTCCGTTAGCACCATCCACCACAAAGCCTACACAATCTACCAGACGCACCTTTACATCGGTATTATCGTCAATTCTAATATTCACTCCATTTTGCGGAATGAATTTAGGTTCTGTCGTCATAATCGTTTTCCCTTGCGATGATTGTGGAAGTTCATCAATGGTTCGTTCCTTTATTGGCCCATCTTCCATATATGGCAACACGCATAAATCCATGAAACGCTTGATAAAAGTGGATTTACCTGTTCTAACTGGACCTACTACGCCTATGTATATCTCACCGTTTGTCCTACTTGCTATATCTTTATATATATCCATAAAAAATCCCCTCCGTTCATATATTCTCAATATATGAACAAAGGGGAAAATTATGACTTATTTCATAAGTTTAATTGCACCTGGTAAACATTCGATGTGCATTACCGTATTATATGTACTCATTTCACCATCTGTATGCCATACGAATGGAGTCTTAAGAACGATATCTGCTTCTTTGAAGTCAATTCCAAGGTATGCTGGATTTGTCATGTGCTTCGCTGCTAATAATGATGGGAATGCACCTAAAGCACCAAACTTTGTAAGTCCATGAATAATTGTCATAGACAGTTTTCCATCATATGCATCAGCGATAGGTGACATAGGCACTCCACCACCTTCACATTTATGATTCATAATAGCGATAAAAATAATCTTGTCTAAAATTCCATGATCTACACCGTCTGCAACAATATGTGCATTCATGGTAGGCATTGCAAATAGAGACTGCAGAGTTAAAATCGCATATGTGAGTTTACCTAAACCAATTTTGTTAAGAACCTTTTTAAGTGTAGAGGATAATGCACGACGACATACGTCTGCATCGACACCTACACCAGCACTTACCGCAAAGAATTTCTTGCTCTCACCCTCATCCCAAGAAATACATCCTAAATCCATACATGTAAATTCTGTAGAATCAAGGATACGGTTTAAGTTTTCCATTGGATCTGCTGATAATCCCAAACCTCTTGCCAAGTCATTTCCTGAGCCGGTTGGAATATATCCAATCTGAATTTTCTCGTAATCACGAGCCCCATTTATTACTTCATTAAAGGTACCATCACCACCAAGTACTATAATCTTTACAGTCTCTTCTGAATTTCTAACTAATTTTCTAGAAATTTCAATCGCATGACCAGCATACTTGGTTTCATGAAGCGCATATAACACGCCACGGTTATCTAACTCCTGTCTTAACTCTTCCCAAATTTTTCTTGCTTTTCCCGTTCGGGAATTTAAGTTAACTATAAAATGATACATAATGTGTTACCTCTTTTGCTTACCTGTTTACCCGTTAAATCTACCATAAAGTTTTGCATATTTGCAAATCTTTTTTGCAAGGTCATTGGTAATCTGGTCTTCAGTCGCACGCCATTTCCAGTTCATTCCTAAGGTTGAAGGTACATTTAAGCGAGCTTCTGAACCAAGTTCTAAGAGGTCCATCATAGGAATGATAGCCATATCAGCTACTGATGCCCATGCTGCTCTCATGATGCCCCAGTTATAACCTTCTTCTTCTGTAAGAAGTAAGTATTCTTTTGCATATTCAACTGCTTTCTTAGGCGCACTATTTAACCAGCCAACTGTTGTATCGTTGTCATGTGTACCAGTATAAACTACACAATGCTGAGTGTATGTATGTGGTAAATAGTTCGATTCTTCGCGAGAATCAAATGCAAACTGGATAACCTTCATTCCTGGAAAACCGGAATCTTTTAATAACTGATGAACAGATGGTGTTAAGAAACCAAGGTCTTCCACGATAATAGGAAGTTTTCCAAGTTTTTGTTCTAAAACACGGAAAAGATCCATTCCTGGTCCCTTTCTCCATTCTCCGTTTGCAGCAGTTTTATCTTTTGCTGGAATTGCATAGTAAGAATCAAATCCACGGAAATGGTCAATTCTAACAATATCATATAATCTAGACATTGCTGAAATACGTTTGGTCCACCATTCATATCCATTGTTTCTCATTCTGTCCCAACGGAATAATGGGTTGCCCCAGAGCTGACCATCTGCAGAGAATGCATCTGGAGGACATCCAGCTACATCGATTGGTTCTCTGTATTCGTTTAAGTAAAATTCATCTGGATTTGCCCATACATCTGCACTATCCTGTGCCACATAAATTGGAACATCTCCAATGATTTTAATTCCATTTTCATTTGCATATTCTTTCAATGCTCTCCACTGTTTGAAAAAGTAGAACTGGAGCATTTTATAGAACTGCATGCCTTCTTTGTACTCTTCTTTTGCTGCCTGTATTGCATCCCAGTGACGATATTTGTATCTATCTTCCCAAGTATTCCATGCCGCACCATCGTTCGCATCTTTTAAAGCCATGAAAAGAGAATAATCTTCCAACCACCAGCCTTCATCCCAACAGAATCCCCAGAATTCTTCTGGAATATTCTTAACGAATCTAGCATATGCCTTTTTCAATAATGCATAACGTGATTCATACATTACACCATAATCAATATATGATTCATGGTCTCCCCATGGGAAAGACTCGCATTCTTTCTTTGTAATTAATTTTTCTTTGCAAAGAAGTTCCAAATCAATAAAATATGGATTTCCTGCAAAACTTGAAAATGACTGGTATGGTGAGTCACCATAACTAGTTGGGCAGATTGGAAGAATCTGCCAGTATGTCTGTCCACCTTTCTTTAAAAAGTCAACAAACTTCTTTGCTGCCTTGCCCATTGTTCCAATACCATATGGTGATGGTAATGAAGAAATAGGCATTAACACGCCGCTTGTTCTCATTTATATTTCCTCCTGCACATAAAGCTACATACATTTTAACACTCTTTCAATGTACTTACAACCTAACATTTCGCAATTTTTCGATAAAATTCCCCTCAGATTCTTGTTATTTTAATTCTCCTTTGATAGTATTAACTAATGAGAAGAGGTGTTTATTTATGAAAAAATATTACATACAACATATTCTACCACTTATAAAAAATACTTTGCTTACAGCAAAGTGGGTGGTATTCGCATCTATTACAGGCGCGATAGTCAGTCTTATTGGTAGTGCTTTTTACTTTGCATTATCATTTGTAACCATTGTAAGAGAACAAAATCCATGGATTATCTATCTTCTGCCGTTTGCAGGGCTTGCAGTTGTGGCAACCTATCATTTCATGCACAATGACAATGATGGCGGAACTAACCTTGTTATTTCTGCAATTCATTCCGGAGACCGCATACCACTGCGCATGACTCCTTCTATATTTATTTCTACCACACTCACACATTTATTTGGTGGCTCTGCTGGTAGAGAAGGGGCTGCACTTCAAATTGGTGGTAGCATTGGAAATTCACTTGGAAAATTATTTAGATTTGATGAAAAGGACACGCATGTTGTAATTATGTGTGGTATGAGTGCCGCATTCTCTACACTTTTTGGTACACCACTTGCTGCTGCTATCTTTCCTATGGAAATGGTCAGCGTAGGTGTCATGTATTATATGGCCTTGGTACCATGTGTAGTTAGCTCACTAGTAGCACATGGAATTGCTGTATTGCTTGGAGTCGCAGGCGAATCCTTCCACGTAACTGGTATCCCTGCACTTGAACTGATTCCATCAGCTAAAATTATTTTACTGGCATCCGTTTGTGCCTTTTTAAGTATGGGATTTTGTGTTTTCTTACACAAGGTTGAACATTTGTACAAGAAATATCTGAAAAATCGCTATTTACGTATTTTTGTCGGTGGTTGCGCTATCGTTGTTTTAACACTGCTTGTTGGAACAAATGATTACAACGGTGCAGGTATGCATACCATCGAACATGCTATTGAAGGACATGTTGTTCCAGAAGCCTTTTTACTAAAGATACTGTTTACCGCACTTACCATTGGTGCCGGGTACAAAGGTGGAGAAATTGTTCCAACCTTCTTTATTGGAGCTACCTTCGGATGTTTGTTGGGACCATACCTTGGTCTTTCCCCATCCTTCTGTGCTGCGATAGGTATGATTGCATTATTCTGCGGTGTTACTAACAGCCCTATCAGTACCTTGCTTATCAGTTTTGAACTGTTTGGCTATGAAGGAATGCCGTACTACTTGCTGGCAGTTGCTTTCAGTTATATGCTTTCTGGCTATTTCGGATTATACAGTAGCCAAAAAATCATGTACTCAAAGTACAAAACAGACTTTATCAACCGACATACGCATAAATAAATATAAAAAAGACTATCATGGTCACTGTACTCACGTAATACTTCCCATGATAGTCTTTATTTATTTTATTTCGAAACAGCTACAAGAGCTGAAACTCCCGACACCTCTACCTTCGTAGTTCTCTTGGAAAGAGTACGGATGGCATTTGCTGAAGCTTTCTTTCCCTCAACACATATCTCCCACTCTGCTTTTTTAGGCAGGTCTAATTTTATTTTTTCTTTATTTGCATTATATACCACTAAAAGCGTTTCTTCCTTTGTTGTTATGGTAAATGCAACTACCTTTTCTGGTAAGTCATGCAAAAAACAAAGACATATTTCTACCGCTTCCTTTGTTGCCAGGCGAAGTCCGGCATGTGCCTTACGAAAAGCAATCAAACCTTTGTAATACTCGTACAAATCCATGTTTTCTACCAATCTGTCATACTTAAGATTATTGGTATAGAATGGCAAATTGTAACTGTTTTCAGATACATCATCTGTACCTTCAATTGGTTTTGTTCTTGCAAATTCCTCTCCTGATAAAAAGAATGGAATTCCCTGCGCAGTAAAAACAATTGCTGCTGCTAAGCGATTCATTGCCAGTTTTTCTTTATCTGTTGCATTTGGACATGCTGCTCCTAGCTTATCCCAAAGCGTAAGATTATCGTGACAAGATACGTAATTTACAATATCTACAGGATTCTTTGCCCATGGAGCATTTGCAATGGAATTACGAATGGCATCTTCTGTCCACTGTTTTCCACTAATAAATCCTATATCATTCTGTATAAATACATCACCTCTAATTGCATCACGAATATCATCAGAAAACGCGCCTACACCGTTTAACAAATGCATATTATTTTTTAGTGCACGCTTCTCGTCTGAAAGTGTAGATGCACCACCTGTCCACCCTTCACCATACAATATAATGGATGGATTGATTTTTTTAAGCTCCTGGGCAATCTGATTCATGGTTTCTATATCAAAAACGCCCATCAAATCAAATCGAAATCCATCAATATGATATTCTTTTGCCCAGTATTTTAAAGAATCTATGATATATTTTCGTACCATCGGCTTCTCTGTTGCAATTTCATTTCCACATCCGGAGCCATTCGAATAGTATCCTTCTGCAGTAATACGATAATAATAACCTGGTACACATTTATGGAAACAGTTATTATCCACTTCATAGGTGTGATTATAAACTACGTCCATGATGACTCCGAGCCCATGTTTATGGAAGCTTTGTATCATTTTTTTGAATTCCTTGATACGCACCTCACCATGAAATGGATCCGTAGAAAAAGAACCTTCTGGTACATTGTAATTCGCAGGATCATATCCCCAATTGTACTGTGGCTCAGATGTTTTACTTTCATCAATACTAGCAAAGTCATATGTAGGCATAAGCTGTACATGTGTAACACCTAAATCCAGGATATGGTCTAGACCTGTTGGAACTCCTTCTTTTGTCTTTGTACCGGTTTCTGTTAATCCAAGATACTTTCCAGGATATTTTACTCCACAGGTTTCATCCATTGTGGTGTCCAAAATCGAGGTTTCATAAACGATAATGTCCGTCCACTTCTTCACTTCTGGTCCATGATCGTTTTCAAAGCCCCTTGGATTTGTCTCTTCCAGGTTTACAACCATGCTTCTTTTTCCATTTACACCGGCCGCTTTTCCATAAGGATCATTGGTTTCCCTCTCAATACCATCAACCGTTACCAGATATGTATAATAGCATTTGTGAAGGTCTCCACTTTTAGCATACACCCACGTTCCATCTTCATCTGGGTACATAGCCTTTATTTCGAATGGTTGTCCACCATCCCCTGTCAAATAAAAACAAATACGGACTCTCTCTGCAGTTGGTGCCCATAAACGAAATCTTGTATTCGATTTTCTATAGAATGCACCTAAATCATCTCCACTATACGTCTGCATCATCGTTAACACTTCCTATTTTTTCCAAAAATTACATCATAATTGATGTTTTTGTAGAAGATATCTTCCTGATTTTCTTTTGACACTTCCTGATTTGCGAGCATCCACATAGTTTTCGCTATCACTGATTCAAGCGTCATATCATAAGATTCTAAGAAATTACATCTTGTCTTCATCTCATGTCCGACTTCATAAACAGTCATATCACTACCTTCGTGCGCCACCTGTGTCGCCATTACAATGGTTTTATCCGGATACTGTCTGCATAGTCCATAAAAATCTTCGGAAATTGATTTTGGAATACCTCCAACACCAAAACTTTCTACAATCACTGCATCGTGATGTTCAAAAACATATTTTAAAATCTCTGGACTAATCCCTGGAATTAACTTAAGCAAGAAAATTCTCTGGTTAATCTGTGTAAAGAACTGCACGTCTTCTTTATAGGCTTCCATTGGAATATAACGTATGATTTGTCCATCCTGAATCATTGCCAGCACAGGAAAATCAATACTATCAAAAGCATTGTAGCTCTTAGAGCGAATCTTTTTCGCACGTGTACCTGCTATTACTTTTCCATCAAATACGATTACCACACCCTGTGATTTCTCATCGGAAGCATAGATAAAACTATCCAAAAGATTTGTTTTTGCATCTGTAATATCTAAATCAATCGGCTTCTGTGAACCTGTAATTACGATAGGCTTGCTGGAATTCTGTATCATATAAGAAAGTCCAGCTGCAGTATACGCCATAGTATCTGTTCCATGGGCTATTACAAAACCATCGTATTTATCATAATTCTCCTGTACACATTCCACTATCATGCTCCAATGTTTTGGTTCCATATTGGAACTATCCAAACTAAGCAACTGGTGTGTTTCCACCTCACATACCTCCTCGATAGAAGGAATATACGACAATAACTCCTGTGGTGCAATCTGAGGTTTTAAGCCGTTATCCGATTTCTGTGATGCTATGGTACCACCCGTAGCTATTAACAATATTTTTCTCATTCAGAAACTTCCTCCATGAAGTACATGCGCGATGCAAAGTCTGTTGTAAAGCGAATACCTTCCGCATAACCTGTTGCTCCAAAATTCTGCTGAAGTTTTACGCCACCATCCATAAGAAGCTTTCCGCTAGCTACACAATTTTCTTTTTCTGCAGGCAGTTTTACTAATTTTGCTGCAAGATTATGTAGTGCAGATTCTGGTCTAATATGGAAAGGTATAACCTGATTAATCAAACCACCAAAGTCTTTGATATTTACTTTGAGTTCTCTATTTGTAAATCTGTACTTTGTATTTTCCTCTAATCCCTTTGGCACATAGGTTTCAAAATGAGTATTCGGATTAAATAATACCTGCATTTCAAAGCCTACTGCTTTTTTCTTATCCGGACTTACACATGTCCATTCATAAGTATTGTCATACACTCTGCCACGATAGAAAGTACCAAACTGTAATACCTCTCTCCACTGTTTGTAGAGTGCAATCTGTTCTTTGATATCTTTTACATCTTCCGAACTCATTTCACAAAGATTACATTCATAACCTAAAACGCCAAAAGCGGCTACCTGGAAACGGCTTGAAAGAGGTGTTTTACGAAGTGTCTGATGGTTAGGACAATCTGACACATGTGCACTTACCGTAGACATTGGATAACCGTAGCTGTATCCCGTCTGTCCATTTACTCGATAGATGGCATCTGAATCATCACTTGCCCAAATCTGTGGGAAGTAACAAAGCATACCTAAGTCAAATCTGTTACCGCCAGAAGCACAGCCTTCGAAAAGAATGTGTGGGAATCTGCTCATTAAAGTATCACACATTTTGTATAAGCCCATCATATAACGGTGTCCCACTTCTTTCTGACGTTCTGGTGGCAGACACTGTGAATAGTAATCTGAGAAAATACGATTCATATCCCATTTTACATATGCGATATTTCCGTCTGAGAATACCTTTGTCATAGCTTCTGTCATATATTCAACTAAATCTGGATTTGAAAAATCTAATATTCTCTGTGTACGACTTTCTGAATGAGGTTTTCCTGGAATTTCCATAACCCATTCTGGATGCGCGCGGTAAAGATCACTGTTTACATTGACCATTTCTGGCTCTACCCATACACCAAAATCCAAACCTAAGTCATTTACCTTCTTAGCAAGCCCTGCTAAACCATTTGGTAATTTCTTTTTATTTGGATACCAGTCACCTAAAGCCTGTGTATCATTATCTCTCGTACCAAACCATCCGTCATCCATTACGAACAATTCAATACCAGCATCTTTTCCTGCTTTAGCAAGTTTTAAAAGTTTACTTTCATTGATATCAAAATAAGCCGCTTCCCAACTATTTAATAAAACTGGACGAACTTTCTTCTTCCACTCGCCACGCACGATACATTCGCGAACGAATTTATCCATATTCTGGCTCATTCCATTGTAACCATTCTTGCAATATGTCATAACTGCCTCTGGTGCTTCAAAAAATTCGCCTGGATGAATCGTAAACTGGAAGCTTCTAGGATTGATACCTGTTACAAGTCTTGTATATCCATAAGCACCAACTTCTACTGCTTCATAATGATTTCCACTATAAATTAAATTCAAACCATAACAGCTTCCATGATCCTCTGTAGTTCCTTTCTTAGATAACATAACAAAAGGATTCGAACGGTTTGAAGAACAGCCACAGTAAGATTCATTTACAATCTTACATGCACTTGCTGACATGTCATGGCGCTTCATTTCTCTTGCCCATGCACCATGGAATGTAGTAAATTCTAAATCTGTTTCATCAAAATCCAACTGTGCACTCATAAGTCTGTCTAAAACAACTGGCGCATCACTTGTATTAATTAATTTTGCAGAACGAGAAATTACATCTTGATTTAAGAAAACAAAATAATGTAATTCTAAGGTCAAGTCATAAGATCTGTCAACCATAGTAATGGTCAATTCTTCTACCTGATCGTTCTCTTCGTAAGAGCCAGGCAATGTTTCAAAAGGAGCCTTTCCCGATGTAATCTTTGCATCTGCGAATACAAAGTCTGAAGTATAACTGCCATCTGCATGTGTTACTTCGATAAATGGTTCTCTAACATCGCCTTTTCCACCACTAGACATTTCTAAACGAATTGCTTCCAATGATAAATAGTTATACTCTTCACTGTAACTAACTGCATTTCCAGGAAGTGAAAGTCTCTTTTCTGCAAGAACTGCGGCTTCTTCTTCCGTGTCGATTGCTATTTTTTCCCCATAGTATAAATGTTCCAACTGACCAGATGGAATCACACCAAATGCATATGTAGTATTCGGTGTATCAAGTACGAATGCATTACCTAATCTACGAATCATATTTTTTCTCCTATATTCTTTATTTTGGGTTCCCTCTTCCAAAAACTAAACAATTTCAAATGGGATTTCTACTGTTTCTACCTGTGAATTGATAAGTCTTACTTTTGCACTTCCTTTTTCACCTGTAGTCTTTATATAAAGACCTCCCATACCGCCTTTTAATGATAAAATCTCGGTTCCAATAACAGAAACAGGACCTTCCACTTCAACCTGAATTGGTTCCTGATAGAATGGAAGCAAGTTTCCATTTTCATCAACTGCACGAATACGAATCGCAGCCACATCATAAGTATTTCCTTCTTTAAGAGTCGTGTGCGATACTGTTGTATCCAAATGAAGTTTACGCATTGGTTCTTTTACAACGGTTTTTACCACTTCTCCATTCTTGATGGCTTCAAAACGGTAGGAAGTAGCTGTTTCTCCCCAGTTACCAATATATTTGATATAGAGATTTACCATATCATTGACCTTCATCTTGTATTTTAATACAGCTTTACCGATAGTCCAAATAATATGTGGTGGGAAGTTCTGGTAGCCATGAATTGCTAAGTAATTCAATGCCCCTGCAATCATCTTAGACTGCTCTTTGGTAAAACCTTCCTCTGTTTCCAACATATCACCCACAAAATCATCTACAAGAATAGGCCCATGTGGAATGCCATCAAATTTCGAGTCACTAGGCTTGTACTCTTTAATGAAATGCCCATTCTTATACATCTTTACGCTATCTGCATTCGAAAAAATGTATACGTTTCCAAGGTTTGTCGCTGGATGCTCTCCAATATCCATCGAAGAACTTACTTCTAATACTACACCTTCCTCCTGCTGAGACGCATATACACTAGCCGCCAATTTCGAATTACGGAACATATCGGTTACACCGTGATAACAAATACGATCTCCACTACCGAAATCCTTGTGAGTATTATAATCAAACATACACCAGCCAAAGCTACCTGCAATATCGTCTTCTTTTCCAACTGCATTGATAACTCTTGCATGACGAAGTGCATGCTCCAAACGTTTTTCTTCCCAGTCAAATGGTTTCGTAGGATACATATGACCGTTATATTCCGTAATCAAATGACCTTTTGCCATGTCTGAAGTGATATTTTTCTTAGGTTCACAACCTGGTTTCTTTCCATCATGAATAAAGTCATTGTAGGTATATACATCTTCGTATAGGTGACTCTTTCTGAAATTACGAACACCACCGGTCTGTCTTGTGCCATCCAATTCATGCGCAATGCGGTTAGTTTCGATATAAAATGCATCGTCATCCTGCGATTCATTGATACGAACACCCCAAATCATGATGGATGGATGGTTTCTAAACTGTAAAACCATCTCTTCAACGTTCTTACAAGCCTGTTTCTTCCACTCATCATCTCCAATATGCTGCCAGCCTGGGATTTCCATAAATACCAAGAGGCCTATTTCATCACAGCGATTGATGAAGTGATGTGACTGTGGGTAATGTGAGTTACGTGCTGCATTACAGCCCAATTCATATTTTAAAATATCCGCATCATATTTCTGCATACTCTCAGGCATTGCATAGCCTACATATGGATAACTCTGATGACGGTTTAAGCCACGAATCTTGAGTTTTTCACCATTTAAATAAAAACCATCTGCTCTAAACTCTACAGTTCTAAAACCAAACGTTGTTGTATATGTATCTTTTACATTATCTTCTGCATCTACCAATTCAAGAGTTAAGTCATATAAATATGGATGATTTACATGCCAACTCATAACATCTTCCATTGTATTATTTAACGTAAATTTAACTTCTTTAATTTTTTGTTCGAAAGCTGTGATAGGAAGATTGTATTTTTCATCTTCTTTTACTGGACAACAATCGGTATCTTTTCTTGTAACAAAACCACGAATCGACATACCTGGTTCTACAGCAAGTACGTTGTCTGTTACCTCTACTTCGCATTCCAATACTGCTTTTCCATCTTTTGCAGCCTGTGCTTTTACAAACACATCCTTAATATGTGTATTTTCTACTACGTCCATATAGACTTCACGGTACACACCACCAAAAGTCATATAGTCAATTACAAAACCAAATGGTGGCTGATTCAATGTTTCATTGCTATCTACCTTTAATACTAAAACATTGGCCTGTCCATAAAGCATGTATGGAGTAATGTCCACTGTAAATGCTGTATAGCCGCAAGAATGTGTATATACTTCTTGTCCATTGATATAAAGTGTCGTCTGATGACCTGCTCCTTCACAAGTAAAGAGCATGGCTTTCCCCTTCCAGGCTTCTTCTACACGAAGGGTACGACGATATCCACATACCATTTGATACTCATGTTCATCAAAATAGTTATATGGAAGCTCTTTGCAAGTGTGTGGAAAACGAACTTCTTCCATATCGGCATCGCCTACACCCGGATAAAATAGATTTACTGAAAAATTCTCTGTAAATTTCCAACCCTCATTTAAATATACTCTTCCCATAAATTTCTCCCTTTATCTTAATTAGTCCTCAATCGTTAATACACGCTCACTTACATCTAGGTCCACACTACTTGGATTTGCTTTATACATTTCTAAAAGCATAGTCCAAAGAGTCTGTACCTGATAAGATAACATATTAGAAGTTTCTACTGAATATGGAAGTAAGGTATTGATATCAAAATAACGGATTCCTAATGGTGGAAGGAAAATTAAATTTGTTGTTTTAACCTTATCTCCTGCTGTATGTATCATTTCATAGGTAATCATCAAGAATTCTTTGCCTTTATACTGACAGTAATAAGACACATAACATTCATCAACTGTCCAAAGAATATCATCCTCCATCACCTGTGGTTTGCTTTCTGCATCATTATATTCTGTAGTCTGACATTTTACTTCCCAACGAACTTTTCCAGACTTTGTATCCTTGGTCATGTCCATTAACTGTTTCAATAATTCGTCTTCTCTTTTCATAATTGCTACTCCTTACTTAATTCCTCTATCTGAACTTTATCAATAAGACTATATCTTTCTATTAATACCGCACTTACTACAAAACGACGATCATCATCCGACGTACAAGTTGATAATGTAACTATCTTATCATCATCCTCGATATTAAGATTTGGATTGATTCGAGAACCCTCTAGCATACGTCTGGCATACTCTTTTGCTGAAATAAAATGCTCGTTATACACAAAGCCGTCTGCTGGAATATCTTTATATGCAAAAATCTGATATCTTAAGATTTCATTTTCTGTATAAATCTGAAAATATTCTCTGCCTTCATAATGATTTTTTTTTGTCTTATAATACTTCAGGCGACTAAACATACTTAAGTTTTTCATATTATGACCATAGATAATGGTATTTGTTTCTGAAAAATCCGGATCATGTGTCGCTTCCATAAATATGCTTCCTGCTTTTGCATATTGCCCATCAAAAGTTGTGTAAAGATATTTGTCATTATCTGCCGCATGCATAACTGGATAACTAATCGCACCATCTTCAAAGAAAATCCAGCCTACTACCTCGGGATTTACCTGCTTGAGCCCAGCTACGTCTACAGTAATCATTTCATACCAAGGAACTTTTGGTGCATTTGGATCCGAATTTTCTGTATTTACATGAATCTGAACAAAATCTTTTTCCGCCTGTTTATATGTATCATCTGATTTTTTATAATCAGCAAATATATCAAATAAACTATATAATGCAATACCAATGCACAATGCACCAATCGCCAATAACACGACTCTTTGTTTATCCATATTTTTAAAATCAATGTTCTTTAAATCAAACTTCTTCATCTTCTACTAACTCCTGCATCTGCTCTACATAATAATCTACTGCCTCTTTTGTAGAAGCAAATTCTTTTATAATCGGTGCCTCATCCCCTCTTGTGATACGCACCTTGTTGTAGTTTATATAGGCTATTTCTATTTTCTTACCAGAAAGTACATAACTGCGAGACATCGCTACATTTTCCTCTGTTTGCTCATTCCGAACGAGGAGCTTTTCTTCCTCAACCTCTGGCAATTCCTCAACCTCTGGCTCCGCCGTGGCCTCTGGGATTACCACCAGCAGTGGTTCCTCCTCAAAATCCGGAACAAGTGACACCATCTCTACCTCGCCTGGCTCTATCGGATCCATAGAATTAAACAAATCGAACATATTCAGTTGTCCCGTCATACTTCTTCTAGCCATTTACATTCTCACTTTCAATACTGTTAGAACTTTCGCAATGCATCACTACCATCATCTACTGTATTTTCAATCTTTTTAATCTGTACGAAATAAGAATAATTTTCATTTACTTTTACTTCGCATCTATCTCCAACCTTATGACCATAAATTGCCATTCCAAGCGGAGATTCTTTACTAATCAAATTCTTTAAAGAATTACTACGTACAGTAGTAACTACTTTATAAATTTCTACCTCATCATCTTCTTCAAAATATAATTCCACTGTATTATTCATTCCAACTTCATCCTCTGCGGAATCCTCAGATATCACTTTTGCAGTACGAATCATCTTTTCAAGATAACGAATACGACTTTCATTCTCATTTTTGAATTTTTTAGCAGCTTTGTACTCAAAGTTCTCACTCAAATCTCCATGAGCACGTGCCTCTTTTACATCTTCCAATGCCTGTTTTCTTACAACAAGCTTACGATGCTCTATTTCTTCTTCCATCTTCTGAATATCCTTTGCAGTCAATTCATCATACATATTTCATTTTCCTTCCTAAAGGGTTACTATTTCCTGTATTTTCATATCATTGAAAATGCCGTTCTCCACATAGAGACTGCAGAAATAACCTTCTTCTAGCCATCCTGACCAAAACAAGCCTTCCATTTCCTCTGTATCAATCTTTGAGAAATCCATTGCAAGCCCTTTTCCCAACGCCTTGCTATAACTTTCTTTTTTCGTCCAAAAGTTCATAAGCATTTCCGTTTTTTCATAAAGCTCACACGATTTGAAATGGATTTCCTCTCCCATAGTCAAACACTTTTGTGCAATCCTATCCAATTGTTCTTCCTTCGACTCTGAAAAAACACTTCTAAATTTATTTTCAATGTCAATTCCAACTCTGCGATCAGAAAGAACACACACCACATAATTTCCCGAATGACTAATACTATAGAAAACCTGTTTCGCAAAACGATTGTTTTCCAATCCATAATTTAACAAAATACCAGCTAACAACGATCTTCGTTTGTCAAACTCTTTCCTGCAACGAAGAACCTTTTCCTGTCGTTCGCTGTTCATTTTTTGAAGCCATTTATCAAATACCAACGGATCTTTCACCAGCTGGATATGTCCATAATAAATCTTTAACATTAGATAATTCCTATTACCCCACAAAGTAATACGACGATACCAAGTACAATTCGATACCATCCAAACACTTTAAAATCGTGTTTTCGAATATAGCTTAATAAGAACTTGATTACAAAAATAGATACCAAGAAAGCACTAATCATACCTACCAAAAGGATGATAATTTCATTTCCTGTTAAATTAAATCCAAAATCTAAGAGTTCTAATAAACTAGCCCCAAGCATTACAGGGATTGCCAAAATAAATGTAAACTCACTGGCTGCTTTTCTAGAGATACCAATTAAAAGTGCTCCAATGATAGTTGCACCCGAACGAGATGTTCCTGGGAATGCTGCTGCAAGAAGCTGGAAAATACCAATAAGCACTGCCATTTTCCATGTAATATCCGACATTTCAGATACAACCGCATGCTTTCCTGCATTACGTGACTCTACGATAATAAATGCAATACCAAAAACGATAAGTGCAATAGAAACACCTACGGCATTATAGAATAACTGATCACAAACATCATCTAAATCCAAGATGACAAAAACAATTGCAGGTAAACATGCAACTACTACCTTAATCCAATTGATAATAATCTCCATCTTTACTGTCACAGGACCCATTTTTAAAAATTTCTGATTCCAGAGCCCTCTTCTTCCTAAATTCTGAGAGAAATCAGTATTTTTTGCTAATGCAAAAGGCCAAATTGTATTCCAGAAAATTAAAACAACCGCAAGAATCGCTCCCAACTGGATAACAACTAAAAACATATCCCAGAACTGCTCACTTACATTTAATTCTACGAATTCATTTAAAAGGATCATATGTCCTGTACTACTTACCGGCAACCATTCTGTAATCCCTTCTACAACACCAAACAATAACGCTTTAATAATTTCAAAAATCTGCTCCATACTAACCTCTTTCTACTTATAATACACAGCCAAACCAATAGAACCTAATCCTGAATTACACACGGTTGAAACCGATGCCTGAGTAAAGATAACCTGTTTAAATTGCATATTTCTATTAATCTCTTCCTGGATAAGCTCCTGCTGTTTTACCGTACAGCCTGCATGAACCACATATATGATTCTATCATCTATGCGGGAACTATTTCTCAAATGGAAACGAATAAAACTCTTCCATACCTTTTCGATTTTTCCAGCTCTTACACCTAATACCGTAATTTTATTTCTAAACGGTCCCAATATCGGATGTAATTTAAACATATCACATATCTTTGCTGTAAAGAGGTCAGTAAAACCTCTTTGATATAAAATCCTTGTATTTGGAAGAACGTATGCAGCCTTCACTCTAGACTTCATACCTTCAATTTCCTTGATAATATCACTAATTAACAGTCCTTCTGACGCCATCTTCGCTGCATGCAATACCACAAGACCTTGTCCCGCAGAAATATGTGACGAATCAATAATATGCACATGGTCAAATCCTTTTGCCGCCTCAATAGCATTTTCATAGCAGTGACCTGTTCCACCTGCCATCGAAATATAGACCACATTATCAGCTTCCGTCAGTGCTTCCGCAAAGAAATTTTCATAATCTTCAACTGTAGGAGCCAAGCCAATTGCAGTAGCCTGTTCATGTGATAAATATCTTTCAATATTATGAATATCAATTTCTTTTTTATCACGGAATCTTCCAGATTCTGTTTTGATGTATAAATCAATCAGTTTTATATCATACTTCTCAAGTAATTCAGATGTTAAATCGCAAACACCATCCGATGTAATACATACCTTCTTACGACGTTTAGATAAGCGTGATACAAAGTACTCATCATGCATCCCTGCCAGCATATCTCTTCTGTATTCTATCAAATCATCTGGTATATGCTGCATCACTTCAGATTCTAATCTGGCTGCATCAACCGGTTTTTCCAACAAACCATCAAAGCCGAGCCTCTGATACTCAAGCTGTTTATCTGCCAATACATTTGCGGACAACAATACCACATCTGTATCTTTGCATAAGCCATTTTCCTGTTTTCGAATCTCACGAAGAAGTTCTCCACCCGTCATTTCTGGCATCATATAGTCCATAAGAATGAGATTATAGTATTTCTTGCTAGTCATACTCAGACATTCTTCTGCCGTACTTGCCGTATCGATGTTTACTTTGGTTTCCTGCAACAATTTTGATGTAATAATGAGATTTAAATCATCATCATCAACTACTAAAACTCTTGCTTCAGGTGCCTCGAACAATTTATTATAACGTGCAGTTTTTCTATCCTTCTGCACATATACTTCAAACTCGCCAATCGATGTTGCATCCACAATTTTCTGTGGAATCACTACCGTAAATTCAGATCCCTGTGTATAAATACTATCCACAGTGATTTCTCCATCCATCAAATCTAGCAGATGCTTTGTAATTGAAAGTCCAAGACCTGTTCCCTCAATTTTCTGATTTTTGGCACTATTGATTCTGTGAAATGCATCAAACAAATTCTGCAAATCTTCTTTTCGAATACCTACGCCAGTATCTGCCACTGAAATGCGAAGATTAATATCACCACTATCGTTCTGCTCAAAACGACAGTTAAATGTAACAGCGCCTTCTTCTGTATATTTCACAGCATTCGATAAAACATTCAATAAGATCTGTTTGATACGTCTATCATCACCATAAAGTTTCGAAGGAAGATTTTTATCCACCTGAACAATAAACTTCAGTTTCTTCTCTTCCATACGAACCTGAATCAGACTCATGACTTCATACAACATTTCTTTTACATCATATTCTTTTTCTACCAGTTCCATCTTCCGAATTTCTAACTGAGATAAATCTAAAATATCGTTTACGAGGGAAAGTAACATCTTGCTGGCATTCTGAATATTCTTTGCATACCCTTGTATGTCTTCCGATGGCTCTTCACGCAAAATCAACTCATTTAATCCAATAATAGAATTGATTGGTGTACGAATTTCATGACTCATACTCGCAAAAAAGGCATCCTTTGAATTACCAATTAATTCTAATTCTTTTTTCTGTTCCTGTGTGATCTGTCTTTCCTTTTCAAACACCTTCAGTTGGAACTTCATAACAACACCTACCGTAATCCCTACAATAAGTACTGCAAATATTGAATCAAAATGCTTTTCAAAAGGTGTAGCAAGTTCAACAACTAATTCAGGATATGTATATGCAACATAATAACAAGCAACATCAATCAAGATCGTCAAAGCTAAAAACGTTATTAATTTTTTTCCTGAGAACATAATAAAGATATACAAAATTCCCAGACACATCCACACACCAGAACCACTATTTACTCCACCGCCTCGAATAAAAATAAAAGGCAATGCAATAAACAAAAGGGCTAATCCTAAAATAGTAGAGGAAAGTTCCGTATTTCGATACTTAAAAGTCAGAATCAATGCAGAGATAAATGCAGCTAACATAATTCCATAAATGAGCATAAGACTACTCGCATTTACCAATGTAAGGCCTTGTAAAATCGCTAGACCTACCGCAACTGAACCAACGACCAAAATAATACGAAACAGTCGCTCTTTAATATCCATTTTTTCATCAACGAATATATTCAAAAACTTTTTTAACATACCTTATCCCTTTTCTTTGATTTTCACTACCGCTTCATAAGCAGACATAAAATCATACATTTCAACCTTTTTATATACCGGTTTCAATTCCTTTTCCAAATCCTTGGAACGATAAGAATACTTGCTTAATTCATCCAAAATTGGAAGCATTTTATCTGGATTAAATTCAAAAGTAACATTTTCCAGCTCCACTAATTTCTGTGCAAATTCTTCTTCTGAAATTTCTGTTTTATCCACCTCTTCTACTTCTATTTCCGAAGAAGGCAAATATTCGCAATCGCGTAAAATCTGCATAACTCTTTCAAACTCTTTTACCATTGAGACATGCTCTCTGCGGATAAAATCGTAATCTTCTCCTTTACCTGCAAATTCCAGTCCCTTGGCCATTTCTGAAAGTTTCACCGCACCAATACTCATCATGGAACTCTTAATACCATGCACGACAATCACATAGTCTTTCCAAGACTCCTCTTCATACAAGGATTGTACTTGCGCTAAAATATCTTTTCCACTATCACGCTGTGTCGCAAGAATCTCGATATAATTCTCTTTATTTCCACAATACATAAGACCTTTGGAAATATCCAAATCTCCTATTTGCATTGTTTCCTCCATCTGAATAGGTTCAGGCTCAACAATTATCTTTTGCTCAACCTCTGATGCCTTCAAGAGACGCTGTGGAAGGTGTCGTTTTAAGGCACGCTGTAACACAGAACTTTCTACTGGTTTTGCAACAAAATCATCAAAGCCTTCCTTGATAAACATTTCTCTCGCTCCAGCAATTGCATTTGCTGTTAAAGCGATAATTGGGATTTCTTTATAATACAAATCTGGTTTCTTTCGAATATGATGGAAGGTTTCCACACCATCCATGCCTGGCATCATATGATCTAAAAGAATCAAATCATAGGCCTTAGAAACAAGCATATCAATACCTTCCTGCCCACTGAGAGCATAGGAAACTTTAACTCCATAGGTCTTTAACAAGCCTTCAACCACTCGGATATTCATACGATTATCATCAATCACCAGAATATGTGCTTCCGGTGCATAGAGCTGATGATCTTCGATGGCCTTTTGGTCCTTTTCATTCTCACCCTTGATATTCTTAAATGCGGATATAATAGATAAGACGAAAAATGGCTTATACACTTTACTTAGATTTTTATTCTGTACCTTTGCATCATCCTGACGATCCAAAATGATATGTACACTTTTACTTTTTGCAAGTGCATCAAAATAAGCCGGATCCTCTTGATATTCCAACAAACTGATAAAGATATGATTGAAATTTTCTCTCTTATCCCATCTTTTCAATTCCTGTAAATTACGATTAATATGGCAGTTTACTTTAAGCTGCTCTACAATTCTTTGTATATTCTCAGCATATTCATCACGGATTTCATTGTATCTAAACTGTTCCATATTGATGTATACTGCTGCATTAATTTCATTTCTATCTACTACTTCCGCAATCGGTTCTGTACTCGCAACCTTCTGCGGAATAATAATTCTAAACTCACTACCTTTTCCTAACTCACTACGAACTGTAATAAAACCGCCCATTCGGTTTACAATTGTCTGAGCTATTGCAAGGCCAAGACCTACGCCGCCTTTTTTTCTGGTACGTCCCATATCTGCCTGTGAGAACTTTTTAAATAAATTTTCTACACTTTCCTTAGACATACCAATTCCCGTATCCTTAACGGTAATCATCAAGTTTATACCATATTCCTCTTTTCGATATCCAAATCGAATACTTACACAACCTTCTGATGTAAACTCAATGGCATTGTTTACAATATTCATGATAACTCTTCGAATTTTCTGTTCATCACCAATTAACACGCTTGGAATATCCGGTTCACAGTCTATGATAAACTCCAATTGTTTTTCGCTTTTCTTGGCCATAGACATATTAATAACATCATTAATAGTAGAACTAAGATAGTAATTTTCTTCTACAATCTCAAATTCCCCTTCCTGCAATTCGGAATAATCTAAAATATCTCCAACAACAGACATCAGATTTCTTCCCGCAGACTGGATATTTAACATATCCTCTCTTATTTCTGAAGGGATATCATTCTTTAACATAATTTCGCTAACACCACAGATTGTATTAATCGGTGTACGAATTTCATGGCTGACATTGGCAAGGAAATCATCCTTTTCACGCTCTGATTTTCTAAGCGCATCAATCATCTCCAGCATACTTTCCTGACTAGTCTTATAACGATATACCAGATAAATAACAATAAATAATGTCAGATATCCCTGCAACACACGGCTTATCATACCGATATCAGAAGAATACATTCCCCAATTCAACTGTTTTACGACAAAGATGTAATACAATACAAGTGCATTATAGGAAATAATTGGGTAAAGCATAATTTTAGTAACACCATATAACCCCAATAAAATACATAAACTGATAAACAAGGCCAGAATGAAATAAAAATCACCACACTCTATTCCATAGACCATAATCATAACTTGAGACGCAAAACTAGTAATATGGGCTCTCAATTCATACGTTTTATATTTTCCAATAAAGAAAATCACCATTACAAACAATCCCACAAGTACTGCAAACTGTCCCATCGTATTCCAATTATTTCGATAACCTAAGAATAATTCTACCATGCAGTATATCGAAGTAATCACAACTACAATTGTTTCAATCTGTCTTTCATATGATTTTAAATAATCATACCTTCCCATTTTCCGCCTCCAAAAACGTATTAGAGGCTGTCACAAAATGTATCCTGTGACAGCCTAATCCTCTATTCTGATATATTCCGAGATATCTGTCTAAGTGGGACTTTTAGTATCATCCTACTTCCTTTACCCTGTTCACTTTCTATCTCTAAACCTCCACCAAGTGATGTAATATTGGCCATAACCACATCCAAACCTACACCTCTTCCGGAATATTCACTCACTACTTCTCTCGTAGAAAAACCTGGTACTGTAAGCCACTGGAAAACCTCCCTTTCGGACAACTCCTCCAGACTCTTTCTATCTTCTATCAACCCTAAACTGCATGCCTTTTCATAAATCGCTGTCTTGTCTAAGCCTTTTCCATCATCCGCAACTACAATCCACAAATTCTCTAAATCTGTTTCTGCAGAAAGACTAATTTTCCCACGTGCATGCTTACCAATAGCTCTTCGCTCCGTTGGATATTCGATACCATGGTCAACCGCATTTCGAATCAAATGCATCAGTGGATCCGCAATCTGCTCTGCAATACGCTTGTCCACTTCTATGGTCTCACCTTCCCAAACCAGTTCAACCTCTTTTCCAAGCTTTCTGGAAACATCAAAGACAATGCGATTCATTCTCTGAAAAACATTTTCCAAAGACACACGTCGAATCGAAACAATAATATCCTTCAAAGAGTTCGAGAAGTCCTGCATAGTTTCTGCAGCCTTATAAAAATCATCTAAGACCAAACCTTCCACCTGCAAATCTGAATTGTGCACTACATTGTACTGAGATTCCACAAGTGATTCCACAATATTTACCAACTGATCCATTTTTTCTATATCTACACGAATATACTTGGATTTCTCTGTGCTACTCAACCTTGCAGTTTCTTTGGTCTGGATAACAAAATCCCCTGGTACCAACTGCATGGTTTTGGATTCTTCCATAATCTGCTTTTGAGTTCTTTCTACTCTAGCTTCGATTTCTTCAACAGAAGATTCCAAATCAATGAAAAAGAACGGTTCTTCATTCTCTTTTTCATTCTTCTTTTCTTCAGCTGCCGGCGCAATATAAAACTGTTGCATTGACGTATCTGTTACATAAGTTTCTCGTCTTTGTCCTTCTGTTTTATCTTTTATAACCTGCTGAAAGCCTTCGAGTTTCTCCATTAACTCTATTGCTTCTGCATCTAGGGACTCACCGTTTTGAACTTTAAAAAGCTCCCCAGATATATAATCTGCAACGGCCAATATATGTTCTACCAATTGCACATGAGGTACATCCTCATACTGCATTTCCCTTACCAAAGCCAGTATGTCTTCTAGTTTATGAGACACTCTGGTAATCCCATCATGCATCATAACACCAGACGAACCTTTGATTGTATGCATGGTACGAAACATCTTGTGAATAGACATTTGATCAAAACGCTCTGCATTCTTTGGTGCAAACACGATTTCCTGTAGTTGGTCCAATAACAGTCTATTTTCATACAGATAAGTATCTAGCATATCATCTGTGTTAAATACATCTGACATAATGAACTCCTACTAAATCAAATCTAAACGTTTTAGCGCTTCCTCAAAACGATCCTGATCAATTGGTTTGCCTGAATAAATGGTACAACCCAATTCAAATGCCATTTTTACATTCTTTTCATCATTTAAAGCTGTTGCCATAATAACCTTAACAGCCTTTTCTTCTGGAATATTGCGTTCTTTTTCAAGATTACGAATTCCTACCAAAGCCTGATATCCGTCCATCACTGGCATCATAATATCAAGACATACTAAGTCATAAGGATTTTCTTCTTCCAAAGCCATCATAAATGCATCTACTGCTTCCAATCCGTCAACAGTTACATCACATTCACCGTACTTTGATAAGAAGTTGCTCATAAACTTTCTTGTTACGAAATCGTCCTCTGCTAATAAAATTCTCATAAATAGTCTCCTTTACATATTATTTAGAACTTCGTATGTTTTCTTTCCTATGTCGCTTACTTTTTCCTGGTACTCAACTGCACCAATATCAAATGCCACCTTTGGCATTCCATATACAATACATGTGGACTCATCCTGGCCAATCGTTCTGGCTCCTGCCTTTCTCATTTCTAAAAGACCTTTTGCGCCATCTCCGCCCATTCCTGTTAAAATAATTCCAATCGCACGGCTACCAGCACTCTTTGCAACCGATTCAAACAACACATCCACGGATGGACAATGTCCATTTACTTTTGCACCAGGCTTTATTTCCACCTGATAACAGCCGTTGGTTTTCACCAGACGCATCTGATTTTCACCACCAGGAGCAATCAATACCTGTCCTGGGAAAACTTTATCTCCATCTTTTGCCTCTTTTACCGTCACTCTACACTGATCATTTAATCTATTTGCATATATTTCTGTAAATCCAGCAGGCATATGCTGCACAATCACAGTCCCTGGGATATCTGGACCAAACTCTTTTAAAACCGTTGTAATCGCTTCCGTTCCTCCGGTCGATGCCCCAATCGCAACCACAAAATCTTTGTTTGCATTATGCAGAACATTTTCTGTCAATGCAGGAACTGTTGTCTTTTTAATATTTGCAATTTTAGCAACCGATGCAGCCTTAATCTTTGTAGGAAGCTCATTTACCATAAGCTCTTCCAGTCTCTTTCGGTCCGACAGTGCGGGTTTCGCAACGAAGTCAACCGCTCCTGCACCTAACGCTTCAAACACCTTATCACTCAAAGAACTTATCATGACTACTGGCATTGGATACTGTGGTATCAATTTCCTTAAGAATTCGATACCATTCATACGAGGCATTTCGATATCTAATGTCATAACATCTGGTTTATGTTTGACAATCATATCTCTTGCTTCAAAAGGGTCACCTGCACTGGCAACGACTTCCAAATCCGGATGCTTATTTAAATGTTTTACAAGAAGTTCACGAAAAAATATGGAATCTTCTACAACCAATACTCTTATTTTACCCATGACGTTTATCCTGTTTACCCTCTCTTATTTTAATTGTCTCGCAATCTTCTTACAGATATCAAATATATCTGGATTAAAAGCCTTCCCGGCTTCCTGTTCAATCATCTGTATTGCATCTTCCTTGCTATAAGCATCTCGGTACGAACGATGTTCCGTCAATGCATTATAGTATGAAATCAAAGAAACAATCTGTGCTGGTAATGGAATATCATTTCCAACAACCCCACTTGGATAACCGCTACCATCCCAACGTTCGTGATGATATTTGGTAATATCACAAGACATATCGATAAAGTCGTTATAATCTCCATCATTTTTAATATCTTCCATAATCTGCGTTCCAATTGCAGTATGTTTTTGAACGATGGCTTTTTCTTCTTCTGTAAGTTTCCCCTTCTTCTGCAAAATCTCCAAAGGTACACCCATCATACCTAAGTCACATAACGGAGCTGCAAGCTCGATCGTTTCGACGAAGGTATCTGACACTACACTTTCGTATTTTGGAGAAAGTTGCATTGCCTGCGCCAATATTTTGCAGTTCTCCTGCAGGCGCTCGATATGCACATCATCAAAAGAAGCATTCTTACGAACAACCGTCAGCAATGCATATAATACCTTTTTCTTTTCTGCCTCAATCTGTCTGAGCTGTTCTGTAATTGATATCTGTAATCTACGGTTCGTATCCGCCAAAGTCTTATTCATTTCTGCAAGTTTAAGCTGCACTGCAACTCTGGATTTTACGACTTCCTGAATAAAAGGTTTGGTCACATAATCCGCACCACCTGCTTCAAATCCCTTTACGATATCCTGAGGCGCATCAAATGCAGAAATAAAGATAATCGGAATATTTCTTGTCTTTATATCTTTTTTTATAACCTCTGCAAATTCAAAGCCATCCATTTCCGGCATTGCAACGTCCAGAAGAATCAAATCCGGAACTACATGTTCCATAATCTTTAATCCCTGCTTCCCGTTCTCTGCCAGCACTGGCTGGTAGCCCATATCCGTAATAATGTTGCGGAGCACAAATCGGTTTGTTTCCACATCATCAATAATCAAAATTCGCAACATAAAGCCTCCTGACTATAACAACTTTGTAAGTTCCTCGTAAGCTGTATTCGTCTTGTCATAATCTGCTTTCTGAACTGCCATTTTAAGTCTAAGTGAAGCAGTTCTAATTTCCTGTGGAGCTGCATCGGTTAACTGTTTTACAGCCGTCATAAACGTTTCTGCTTTTTCCCAGTTATCCATTTCCACACAAAGAATCAATTTCGATAAATTCTTTTCTAATTCTTCTCTATTTTCTTTTGAACCGAATTCCTTGAGGTGAGCATCTTCTTCTCTACCCTGCATTACACCAGAAAGGAATGCCATTCTATCTACCGTTCCACTATCCTTCTCTTGCTCTTCCTTAGGTAAATCCACCCATACCGAGAAAGAAAAGATAGTTCCCTGATTTAGTTCGCTTTGTACTGTGATGGTCCCACCCATCATTTCCACTAGCTGTTTACTGATGTTTAGACCCAAGCCCGTTCCACCATACTTTCTGGAAATGGAAGCATCCACCTGGGAAAAACTCTTAAACAATTTATCCAGGTTTTCTTTCGCAATTCCAACCCCTGTATCCGTTACCAAAAAGAATAACTCTGCCTGCTGTCCGGTCTGTGCTGTCTTAACAATTTCTACAGCAATTTTACCCACTGATGTAAACTTCGTCGCATTGGAAATCAAGTTGTTTAGAATCTGCACTATTCGCAGTTCATCCCCAATGATATTGGTAGGAACTTCCGGTGAAATCGTTACAAAAAATTCTAGGCCTTTTTCTGTGATTTTATGTATATGGTTTCCCTTTACATAATCAATCATCTTACGGAAATCAAATTCTCTCTTTTCTAGCGTAAACTTTCCAGCTTCTAGCTTGGAGAAATCCAAAATATTATTGATGAGTGCATGCATATCATTACATCCACGTTCCATCAAATCCAAGATTCTAAGGCAAGCTTCATCTTCCACTCTGGAAATCAGTTCTCTTGTATTTCCCAGAATTCCATTTACTGGTGTACGAAGCTCGTGTGTAACATTTGCAACGAACTCTGATTTTACCTTAAGCGCATCTTCTGCATTCTGTTCTACCTGCTTGATACGTTTCTCAAGGAAATTTACATTGGTAATATCCTTCATAATGCAAATGTATTCACCATCTTCATTTAAACCAGAACACTTTGCTTCAACCGCGAAACAGGTTTTATTCATACGATAAGCCATCAGATTTCCCTCAAATTCACGCTCATTTATCTCGAATTCATTCGGAAAAATCTCACTAATATCTGTACCAACCAGCTCATCGTAATATTCTAATTTTTCTTTTGCACTTCTATTTCCATAGCATATAATTCCATGACTATTAAATGTAATAACCAACTCGTTCATATGCTCCAAAATATACTTTGAAACATTTTCTTGACTCATGATTTTTCCCCTTTTGCATAATCACCCCAAGATAAACTATATCTAGTATATTATAGAAAATTTCGGGCTTGTATGCAACCGTTATTTGGTATTTTCATACAAAAGAAACCAAAGAAAACAGCCCATGTATTACCTACATGAGCTGCTATATTTTTTGTATAAAATTAATCTTCCAAATGAGATGTACAATTTGGGCAACGAGTTGCTTCAATTGCAATTTCACTCATACAATATGGACATTTTTTTGTAGTAGGAGCTGCTGGTGCTTCCTCCTCTTTCTTTGCTAATTTATCCCCTAAAAAGTTGATTGCTTTAATCAAACAGAAAATAACAAAAGCAGTAATTAAGAAATTGATAACAGCAGTGATAAAATTACCATACAAGAGTGTTGGTGGCTGCTCTCCTTCCCCCATTACCAATTTTAAATGGCTAAAATCTACTCCGCCAAAAAGTGCCAAAAGAGGACTGATGATATCTGTGTTCAGCGAGGTTACGATCGAAGTAAACGCCCCACCAATGATAACACCGACTGCCATATCCAGCACATTGCCTCTCATGATAAATTTCTTGAATTCTTCAATAAATCCTTTCATTTGTTCCCCCTCTGTTACGCTTATCCTAGAAGTGCTTTATCCGAAGAAAATTCCTGTCCACTGACATCTTCAAACTTCTGAAGCAAATCTTCTACCGTAAGTTTTTTCTTTTCTTCTGGACCGATATCCAAAACAATATTGCCCTCGTTCATCATGATAAGTCTGTTACCATGTGCGATTGCATCTTTCATATTATGCGTAATCATGATGGTTGTCAAATTATTTTCTGCCACAATTTTGTCAGTTAAATCTAAAACCTTAGCCGCTGTCTTAGGATCGAGTGCTGCAGTATGTTCATCCAAAAGAAGAAGTTTAGGTTTCTGCAAGGTTGCCATCAAAAGAGTCAGCGCCTGACGCTGTCCGCCAGATAAAAGACCTACTTTTGAAGTCATACGATCTTCGAGACCTAAATCTAACATTTTTAGCATTTCCTTGTATTCTTTCTTCTCCTCCGCAGAAATTCCCCAGCTAAGGCCTCTCTTCTTTCCTCTGCGTGATGCCAATGCAAGATTTTCCTCAATCTGCATAGTCGCAGTAGTTCCTGTCATAGGATCCTGGAATACACGCCCCAAATACTGAGCACGTTTGTGTTCTGGAAGGCCTGTTACATCAATTCCATCAATAAGAATCGAACCTTCATCAATTGGCCACACACCTGCAATTGCATTTAACATCGTAGACTTTCCTGCACCGTTACCACCGATAACTGTTACAAAATCGCCTTCATTTAAGGTTAAATCCACACCCTTTAGTGCCACTTTTTCATTGATAGTTCCTAAGTTAAAGGTCTTTTGAATATTATGAAGTTTTAACATATCCTAGACCTCCTTCTTCTCTTGCTCCATTGCTTTTAATGCAAGAGCACTCTTCTTTCCAGCCATTTTAAACGAATTCTTCTGCTGTGCACGAATATAAGGTACAGCTAAGAATACCGCTACGATAACAGCTGTAAAGAGTTTTAAATCATTTGGATCCATACGAAGCCAAATTACAATACCAATAACGATGTAGTAAACAATCGCACCAATTGCTACGAAAGAAAGACGAATTGCAAAATTAGCTTTATTTCCAAACATAGAATCACAGAACACTTCACCAATAATAATAGCTGCCAAACCAATAACGATGGCACCACGTCCCATGTTTACATCCGCAAAGCCCTGGAACTGGGATAATAAACCACCTGACATGGCTACTAAACCATTGCTTAAACAAAGTGCAATCAATTTCATATTATCATTATCAATCCCCTGTGCCTTGCTCATCGCAGGATTACAACCTGTAGCACGAATCGCTGAGCCCTGTTCTGTACCGAAATACCAATACATAATCGCAATTAATACCGCGCAAAAAATTACACCTGTTATAATTGCTGCTGTTACATTTCTAGAACTTAAAATCAAAGCATATTTATCTACGCTGATAGCCTTGTTAGAACCACCTAAAATATGTAAGTTGACTGAGAATAATGCAATCTGTGTCAAAATACCAGCAAGAATTGGCGGTATACCAAATCTTGTATGCAGTACACCCGTACATAAACCAGCTGACATACCTGCTAAAGTTGCTACTAAAAGTGCTACCCATACATTACAACCACTTGTCGTGAGCATTACGGTAACTGCACCGCCTGTTGCTAAAGAACCATCTACGGTTAAATCTGCAAAGTCTAATAATCGAAAGGTGATATAAAGGCCTAAAGCCATTACTCCCCAAACTAAACCTTGTGATACATTTGCTGGAAGTGCATTTACCAATGCAATTGGATTTAACATCTTGTTTCCCTCTCTTATTCTGTATCGATTGCCTCGTAATCTTCAGGAATCTCTACGTTTAATTCTGCTGCATTTGTCGCATTATACATTTTAGTTACCTTTGGTGCGAACTGGATTTCCATACTTGCTGGGTCATCACCATTTACAAGGATTTCATATGCCATAAGACCTGTTTGATATCCAAGGTCAAAGTAATCAATTGAAAGTGTAGCTACACCACAACCAGAACAGATACCTGATTCACCTGCAAAGATTGGTGTTTTTGCTGGAAGTGCTACGTTGTTAATTGCTTCTGTACAGTCCGCTACCACGTTATCTGTTGGAACATAGATAACATCACTGTTGTCGCAAGCACTCTTTGTTACCTGAGCAACGTCATTTGAATCGTTAAATTTAAATACTTCTGTTTCATATCCTAATTTCTTAAGTTCTGCAGAGATTACATCTGCCTGATACTGACTATTCGCTTCTGATGAACAGTAAAGGATACCTACTTTCTTTGCATCAGGGAATAATTCCTTTACACATGCTGCCTGTTTGTCAAGTGGAGCCAGGTCAGATGTACCAGAAATGTTTTTACCAGTTACACCAGTCCAGTTATCTTCATCTAATGCTGTTGCATAATCAGTAATAGATGTTCCAAGAATTGGAATATCTGCTGTTGCTGCTGAAGCAGCCTGTAATGCAGCTGTTGCATTCGCCATAATCAAATTATATTGATTTGATACATATGCACTAACAATAGGTGTACATTGATTTAATTCACCAGATGCTACTTTTACTTCTACGTATACATCATCCCCAAGTTTCTCTTCTAATGCAGCCTTAAAACCTTCTGTCGCTGCATCAAGTGCTGGATGCTGAACCAATTGGCAAACACCAACCATATACTTTGTGGAAGCTCCTCCACATGCTGTCATAGATAATGCCATCACCGCTGTTAAAGCAAGTGCGACATACTTCATAATTTTTTTCATATTTTATTCCTCCCGCTTACACGCGCACACTTTAGTGCACTAACGTGTGTATTGACTTAATTATAATCACGAGGAATAGAATCGTCAAAGAACTAAAATTTATAGTTATTCTTAACTTTAGTTATAGTATGTGCGTTAGCAATGAGCCAGGTTTATATGTATACGAATTGACTGCGGGGTGCTTGCACATAAGCAGACAACTTCGGATACATATAGATGCGACGAATGCCGCATCAGTGAGCAAGCTTGCTTGCGAACTGTAACATGGCTCATCTTTCCTCTTGTCTCTTTGAAATTATTTATATATAATTCTTTTGTAAGTAATATTATGAAAAATGGAGAACACAAAATGAAATTTATCTCATGGAACGTAAACGGACTTCGCGCCATCGTACAGAAGGGCGATTTTACCGACTTTTTTAACAAAATAGATGCAGATTTCTTCTGCTTACAAGAAACCAAATTGCAGGAAGGTCAGATTGACCTTGACCTACCAGGCTACTACCAGTATTGGAACTATGCCGTAAAGAAAGGATATTCTGGTACTGCTATTTTCACAAAGCATGAACCAATTTCCGTATCTTATGGCATTGGAATTGAAGAACACGACCAGGAAGGTCGCGTGATTACATTGGAATATCCAGAATTCTATATGATTACCTGCTATACACCTAATTCACAGAACGAATTAGCCCGTTTGGATTATCGTATGACTTGGGAAGATGCTTTCCGCGCATACTTGCTCGAATCAGATGCAAAGAAACCCGTTATCCTCTGCGGCGACTTAAATGTGGCTCACAAGGAAATTGACCTTAAAAATCCTAAGACCAACCGTCGCAATGCAGGTTTTACCGACGAAGAACGAGGCAAAATGACAGATCTTCTTGGCGCAGGCTTTACCGATACTTTCCGCCATTTCTATCCAGAAGTAGAGCAGATTTACTCTTGGTGGTCATATCGTTTCAAAGCACGTGAGAAGAACTCTGGATGGAGAATTGACTACTTTATCACTTCTGCTTCTATGAATGACAAACTTGTGGATGCAAAGATACACACAGATATTTTCGGTTCAGACCACTGTCCAGTAGAGTTAGAAACAAATCACATCTTATAAAAAAGAGGTAGCTCTTCTTTTAGAGCTACCTCTTCCTATTTTCTTTCACTTACATCCCGCGCACAACTTCAATCAGCTCTCTCATATCTGCATCCAAATCATTTCTTGTGCTATAGTGGATACATCCTACTATCTCCGGAATTACCATTCTAGCAGAGGAACACACAATAATTGGTACATCAATACCACGAGCCTGTAATTCCTCAATGACATACATCCCAGCCTGTGCTTCCATTCCACCTTTTGAAATTGGAAAATACATATCTGATACGATTACATCATATGGTTTTCCCTGTTCAATAGCTGCTTCTATCATATCTAATGCTTCCACCGCATTATCTGCATGGTCAATATGTGGCACGCCACAACGTTCCAATGCTCGCCTTACCGCCACATGCTTAGATGCCAAATCTTCGATATTCAGTACTTTTCTAACTATCATATCTTACCTCTGTTTACATTCCTACATCTTTTAAAGAATCAAACAAATCCAAATCTGACTGGGTTACTTTCATATTTGAAGTAATAGGCTCCTGATCTGGTTTTGTCACTGTAATTTCAATCACAGTGCCTTCTGGAAATCCGCTAGAAAATACATAGCTTAAAAATGCAACGAATTTTGGATGATTTGCCTTAAATGTATTTACCGCTCCCATTACTTTCATCATTGCTGCTGGATTCATTGCCATAATCGTTCTCCTTTTATTTTCAATATTACTTATATCCTTTAAGAAATTCCTTATAAAATGCTACTGCATCTGCAATCGCATCCACATCAATATTTTCATTTTCGCTATGCACAGATGCCAACTGCTGTGCTGACAACCGAATTGGTGCAAAACGAATGACACATGGACAGATTTCTGTAAAGTGTCTCGCATCTGTTCCCGCTGGCAAAATCATTGGAACTGGCGGATACTCTGGGAATATCTTTTTAATACATTCAAATGTATATGCAAGCTGTGGTTTCGTCATATCTGACGGTTCATGATATTCCGATTTTGGATCAATCTCAATCGAAATATCATATTTCTTCGCAACTTCTATAAATTGATGAAAATCCTTCTGCCAATCAGCACTATCTACCGGTCTAAGGGTTGCCCTAGCTGTACAAGACTTCTCTTCTGAACTCCCTTGGATTTTGTTAAACACACATGTTGTTCCCAAAAGCCCTCCGGCTGCAGGACTAAGTGATGGCATAATTCTCTTTAAAATTCCACCAAACAACCACAAATTACCAAACACCAAATTCATTGGAAACTTACAATGCGGTGCCATATGTGTAAACATTGCTGTAATCTGAGGATTCAGTCTACGAATAAATATATTCTTGCTAGTAATCTCATGAATGAATGCCGACATACGTTCTACCGGAGTCGCTTTATGCCCTGCAGTAAGACCTGCATGTGCAGAACCTGTCGTAGCAGTACAATTCAAGTGATAAAATCCTTTTTCATGCACAGCTACCATTGCACATTTTTCTACTTTCATACCTCCGACCGGTGGATCAATTACCGCACCACCTTCATCAAAGATTGCTTCAAATGTAATCCCATGCTCTTTAAAATATTCTGCCGCCTTTGGCACACCATCTCCTGCAATCTCTTCATTATGGGAAGAACCAATATATACATTACATGGTGGTTTATAGCCAGCACTTAGGAGTTCCTCTAAGGCAGAAAACTCTGCAAACAACGGTGTTTTTGTATCAACAGTGCCACGACCCCAGATTTTGCCTTCAGCAATCTCTCCAGAAAAACCATCGTACTTCCATTCGCCGTCCACCGCCACAACATCATGATGTGACATAAGCATAATGTTTCTACCCGTATCTTCTCCAGGCATACAATACATCCAGCAATCATCGCCAAAAGTCATCTTATTCGCATGTTGATGTACGAGTGGAAAAAGTTCTTCCATTACATCTCGAAGTTTTGCAAATTCGGTGTCATCATAGCTATCCCTAACCGAAACCGTTTTGCACTGTATCATTTTTTGAAGTCTTTTTGCATATTCTTGAGCCATCATAGTTGTGCCCCTTTTTTCACTATTTGTATTACTGACTTCAATTATACCACAATTATACTGCCAAATCTACATGACTAACGGTTCCCACTTTTCCAGTACTTTCTTTTAAAAATACACCCGTTTTTCGAAGTACCGCATTCGTCTTTAATGATTCATCTTTATAGGAATACTGCGTGTCCGCATTTCCAAGATAAATTGCTCCAATATCTGCTTCCTTCAAATCAAGAAGAACATCTTCGCCGTTCTCATCTTTTATCCAAACTTTAAGTTTTGAAAAGATGTGATCATTTTCATCAATCCAGAAATTTCCATCCTCGTCATAAGCGGCCAAATCCTTGAAACCGTCTCCACTCTTTGTGCCAAAGAGTTCATTTCCATCATTGACTTTTCCATCTCCATTCTTATCCAGAGCAAGAAAACCGCTACCCTTTCCAAGTTCGGAAATCTCCTCCTCTTTGCCATCGCTATCAATATCAAAGAAGAACTTCTGGTCAGAAATCTCTGTCATTTCCGTATCCAGATTGATTATGAGTGGATCTGTTAAAATATAGGTTGAAACCTCCATGCTATTTATGCTTGCAGAAAACGCACGAGACATCGAAAAAGCTACATTAAAATCAATACTTCTTCCATCTTCTGTCTGCACCTTGCCCTGCGTCATAAAGTTGGTGGTCTCATACTCTGTTACATTTGCGGAAGCTACCGAAATCTTCTGCCAGAGCGTACCTGATGATGTGGTTCCTGGCGACGCATTTCCACCCAAGGAAACACTAACTCCTGCAGATGTACTTAAACTTGATGACGCACTTGCCCGCAAATCCAGCACCCCCTCCTTATTCAATTTCATTTTCTGGAAATCTTTTAGATTTTTGCAACTCGAGTAATTTTTGCATATTCGCTGCACGCTTTTTCTCTGCTGCTTCTTTTTGCTGTTTTTCGTAAGATTTTATCGCCTTTGCATAGCTGCCGCCTTCCGCTTCCTTCGACAGACTAAGAATGACGCCTTCCAAATCTTCCGATGCACAACCCTCTATGGACGCATATTCCATGAATTGGAATGATTGTTCCAGATGTGTAGAGGCCATGCTGATACTACTACTTTGAATTTTCATATGTCGGACTCCTTTCCGTTTTATTCAGACAAATCCTTTTGTCTTCTATATATATCGGAGAGGAGTCCGTAAATGTTTACTTATAGGTCTGCATATGTAAGAAGTTTTACGTCGTTTTCTTCGCACCATTTAGGTGTTTCTGGATTAATTGCGAATGCTACTTCCAACGCACGCTGTGTAGTAACATAAGAAGATGTTAAAACGTATTCATCTACATAACCTGGATGAAGTACCATAAGCATTGCTTCATCTTCTGCAAAATCCTGATCCATTGCCTTCTTCATACTTTCGAATGGATTGTAATCTGGATTTCCACTATCCATACTAAATTTGAATACTGTATTTCCAACCTTTGGTCCACGACCTGGTTCAAATTTCAAACATTCTACACCATATTTCTGAGCAACGATTGCAATTGCTTTATTGAAGTTATCACTTGGTACTGCGTGTGCTTCTACCATGTATGGTTTCTTTCCAATAAGCTCTGCTAAACGTAAATACTGTGCTTCTACTTCCATAACTACTTCATCTAATACAACAAAATCTTCTTTTGCTTCACGATAAAGTGTTTTGTCCTTAAAAGTATCCCCATCTACTAAACTTGGGATAAGTTTTGGATCTGTGATAGGCTTTCCCTGGCAAATATTTGCATGCACGGTAAATGTTACATCAGTGCCATCTAAAAGACGCACTCCATGTTCTGCCCATTCCATATTTGGCATTACACCTACGCTTCGCACTATGCCATCCTTTACAGCTCTGGCAATCCCATAGTTTACAGCTTCACAATAACCTAAGTCATCTGCACGGATTAACAGTTTTTTCATCTTATCTTCCCCCTTAAAATTATTTAAATCCAATTAAAGTCGCCGCCTGTATATGCTAAGCTAAGAAGTCCATCCATTTTTTCCACTTCTTCGCCTTCGATAACCTTAATCAGTTTTGCATCTTCTTTGATTTCTGGCATTTCTTCATCTGGCCCTAGTTCCATATCTACTTCTTCTCCACAATATGGACAAACCATGTATGGCACTACTTTCAAATCAAGAAATCGCTCTCCACAATTTTCACATTCATAGTAGCCACAAATCTGTGTATCGTCTGGTACGAAATACATATTGTTCTCCTTTTCTTACAATATCTTCATTCCCATTAAAACATCATTCTTGTCTGCATGCAACACCTGAAATCCGCATTTCAAATAAAAAGCCCTCGCGCCTACATTCTTCGCAGACACATGCAGCATTAAGCCGCTTATGTTTCGCTCATTTAAATGTTCTATAAGCATTCCTATCAGTTTACGTCCATATCCCTGTCCCTGACATTCTGGAAGCAAATCTATATGAAGATGTGCAGGATACTCCTTGGCATACTCTTTGATTGATTTCATGGCAAAATTCCCCATGATAAGCGTCGCCAGGTTCCATGTATTTAAATACTTCTCTTTAAATAGCCTTCTGTATTCTTCATAATCTTTTGCACACAAAATATAGCCTTTTGCCACATCATCCTGATCCGCTACTACGAAACAATTATCTGGCTCCTGCTCAATATAATATCTGCAATATACATCTACCAATGCTATTTCCGTAATTCTCTTTCCACGAAAGATGTCACTTGCAGTTTCGATACATATCGCTTTTAAGTTTTCGAAATCTTTTGAATTAAAATTTCTGATTGAATACATAATATTTTAATAAAACTCTCTATTCTCTAAATTTAATTTCCCCAGTTTCCCAATTCATCTCCTCTACAATTGCAAGAGATTCTAACTGGAAACCTAAGTTGCGGATAATTCTTCCGCCTGTCTGGAAACCTTTTTCAATTGCGATACCGATACCTTCTACAGTTCCACCCGCCTGCTGTACAATCTGGATTAAACCCTGAAGTGCGCATCCATTTGCAAGGAAATCATCAATAATTAATACATGGTCATCTTCATTTAAAAATCTCTTAGATACGATAACCTGATTTTTATTTTTGTGTGTGAAAGATTCTACTTCAGCAGTATACATTTCTCCTTCGATATTGATACTTTTTGACTTTTTCGCAAATACAACAGGTACATTAAAATGCTGTGCAACGATACAAGCAATTCCGATACCAGAAGCTTCAATGGTAAGAATCTTATTGATATTCTTGCCTTCGAAACGTTTTTTCCATTCTTTTCCCATTTCATTGAATAATTCAATATCCATCTGATGGTTTAAGAAACTATCTACCTTTAAAACATTGCCTTCTTTTACGATACCGTCTTTTAAAATTCTTTCTTCTAAGCAGTTCATTTTTCTATCCCTTCTCGGTTGTTTTCTTACATATTACAGCTCATATAATTTTGTAAATTTCTCTGTCAAATATGCAATATAGTAATCTGGATTAAATCCTTCACCTGTCGTATCCTTCAAAATCTGCTGTGTCTTCTTTGCGCCACCATACTGATGAATGTGCTCACGCAAATACTCGCGAATTGGAGCGAGATTTCCTTCTTCCAAATACTGCTTCATTGGCATAATGCTTTCCATATGGTGGAACAACTGCGCTGCGATTGCACTTCCAAGTGCATAAGATGGGAAATATCCAAACATACCACCAGCCCAGTGAATATCCTGCAACACACCTTCTGCATCGTTGGATGGTGTAACACCTAAGTATTCTTCATACTTCTGATTCCAAATAGCTGGTAAATCTTTTACTTCTACCTCTCCAGCAAAAATCATCTTTTCGATTTCATAACGAATCATTACATGGAAAGAGTATGTGAGCTCGTCCGCTTCTGTTCTAACCAAACTTGGAGATGCAAAATTGATTGCTTTGTAGAATTCATCTACATTCACGCCTTCCAATTCTTCTGGGAAAAATTCTTTGACTTTATCAAATACTGGAACCCAAAATTCTCTGCTTCTAGCCAGATTATTTTCATAAAATCTTGACTGTGATTCGTGCATTCCCATTGATGTGCCACCACCAATTGGTGTAAGGGTCAATTCATCACTAATTCCCATTTCGTACAGACCATGTCCACCTTCATGCACAATCGAGAAAATTGCATCTTCCAATTTGTTTTCCTGATAATGGTTGGTAATACGTACATCATGATTGTGAAGATTTGTTGTGAATGGATGTGCAGTCTCTGCCATAACACCACGGTTAAAGTCAAATCCAATATACTCTGCCATAAAACGGCTTAATTTTTTCTGAACTTCAATATCATAAGTCTTACGAAGACAATCAATCGAAATAAAATCAGTTTTTTCTTTTACCGCATGCACAATTGGTACAAGTGACTCACGAAGTTTTCCAAAGAAATCATCCAAAATTTCCATGGTAAAGCCTTCTTCATAGTCGTCCAAAAGTACATCATAAAGTTTCTGGCCCTCTTTCTGCTTGTATCCAGCAAACTTCTTATTGTAAGAAATGATTTCTCCCAATACTGGAGCAAACAACTCGTAGTTGTTCGTATTCTTTGCTTCTTCCCACACGTGATCTGCTTTTGCCATCAGCATCTGATATGCCTGATATTCTTCTGGCGGAATTACTTCCAAATCACGGAATGTCTTTTTCAAATCTTTTACAATCGCTTTCTCATTTACAGTAAGCTCAGCCTGTACATCATCCGCCGATACCTCTTCCAGAATTGCCTTTACTTCTGGATTTATAAGAGTGTTGTAGCTTTCAAGCGACAGAATCCCAATTGCTTTCGAGGTAAATTCAATCGCTTCCTTTGGAGCAATCGTACTATTGTCAAAACTAATCAATGTAAGTGCGGTACGATACGCATATGCCTTATCCAAAAAAGGCTGTAATTTTTCAAATGTTTTACTCATTTTATATTCCTCACTAAATTCTAATTTGCCTTCTCCAATTATATCACAACTCTCTTAATGACAACACCCTACACATCATAAAAAAATCTCCTACCCTAACCATTATGGTTTGGACAGGAGATCTGAGTTTTTACTTTTTAATTGAAATTATTGCTTCCACAAACTGGTTTGCCTTTTCTGTATGAATACCGTGCCCACAATCAAATTGCTTGATTCTCATATTTTCAATCAAGGCATTGACTCTCTGCAAATCTTCATCAGACAATGCGCCTTGCAACAAACCATTCTCACCAATCGTTGTCTTTGCTTTCATAAACAGAGAGTTGCATTTGATTTTAGAAAGAAGGTCATTGTAATCAACAGTGTCATTGAACGAATCGTTATAAAAGGCTTCTCCAAAATGAGGGTCATAATATTGCAGGCCATTAAAGCCCTCTAAAAATTTTTTAGGCCAAAACAGAAC